>JBEIGX010000096.1:0-8512 GCA_040381675.1 Aphanothece sp. | reverse complement strand
TGGGGGGTCCCGTCGTTCGGCGGGAGCTCCTCCAGGGACGAGGTCAGCGGGGGGAAGGCAACCTCAAGGGGAGCGAAGGCTTCATCCAACGCCACGGGGGCGGGGGACAAGGGAGAGGGGACAGGAAGGGAGGGGCTCGCGACGGCAGGTTGGGCCAGCAAGGGGAGCAACCAGGAACGAACGGCGTCGGGGTTGGCTCCACCCCCACCGGCCCGTTCCATGAGGGTTTCCAGGATGTCCATCCCATAGCGATGGACGCAGCGCTCTGCCAGCTGGATGGCGCGGGGAACATCACGCTCCTGAATCGCCTCAACCAACGCCTCTTGCCAGTCCGGCATGGGGGGAAGGGAATCAGGCGGAGTGCCGCCGCCATCGCCTGAGGAAGAACTGGAGGGTGATGGATTCACTGCAACTTGCGATCGAGCAGGGGACGCACGGCCAGGAAAAGGGCCAAGGCAAGGGTAAGGAGGATAACCAGGCAGGTGGATCCGGTCAGGTTTCCATAGGGAGCCTGGAGAACCACCTGAGAGAACACATCAATCCCATTGTATGCGGCACGAATGGGCTCAATCGCAAAGGTGAGAGGGTTCACTGATGCCACCCATGCCAACCAGGTGGGCATAAAGGACAGGGGGGCCAAGGCGGTACTGGCAAAGAGAAGAGGAAGATTCACTACAAAAATCACCGCAATCATCTCGATATGGCCTGGCAAGGCGAAGGCCAAGCCCAGGCTGAGCGCCGTCACGGCAAACACCAACAAGGTCAGGGTGAGGAGCACCAGAAGGAAACCCATGAATCCTGGCCAGCCATACCCGAGCAACCCCGCCACAAGAACAATGGCGATGCTCTGCACCAGACTGAGGGAGAGGATATAGAGAACCGAAGCCAGCACAATCGAGCTGCGTGAACGCAGAGGCGCCACAAGAAGACGGTTGAGAAAACCAAATTCTCGATCAAACATCACGGGTAAGCCCGCATTCAAAGCGGCGCTGAATGCGGTGAACACAATCACACCCGCCCCAAAGAAATGCCCATAACTCTCAGACCCCGGCAAGAGACCAGCTGGTGCCTTGGCAAAAAGGGCACCAAATAAGAACAGCCAGATCAGGGGCTGCAGCACCCCAGCGACCAGGGTGGATGGACGCCGAAGCAACTGCACAAAGAGCCGGCGAGTCAGGGCCAGGGTCTCCTGCATCACCTCGGCAAAGGCCGAGGGGGGAACCGTCTCGGAGGGCAGAGGGCTCAACGGAGGGGAAACGCTGGTCATGGGTAGGGAGTAGAAAAAACGCGAGCTGCTTGGGGAGGGGGCGAGAGGATAAAGGAGGCGGTGACCTCAGCGCATCTGCTTCTTTCGCTCCTCCTTGGCATCCCTCCGGCCAGCCACAGCCAGTTCCGCATCCATCAACGTGCGTCCCGTGGCCTGGAGATAAACATCATCGAGGCTGGGCCGGCTGAGAGCAAGGGAAAATACCGGGAGATCAGCCGCCTTCAGGCGGGAACGGATGGCTTCCGTCACGCTTTCATCGTCCACCACCAGATTGAGGGAATAGCCCTGCGAGCGGTTGGCCACCACCTGCCTCACGCCGGGACAAACGTCGAGAAGATCCCGAACCCGGACGGATTCCTCCTCATTGCTGAACTCCCGAACCCGAAGGGTGACGCGATCGCCGCCCAGGGACTGCTTGAGCTGCTGAGGGGTGCCTTCCGCCAGAACGCGACCGGATTCGATGATGGCCAGGCGGTCGGCGAGGGCATCCACTTCCTCCAGGTAGTGACTGCTCAACACGATGGTGGTGCCGGAGTCGCGCAGCTGCCGCAGAACCTGCCAGATGGCATTGCGGCTTTCCAGATCCAGGCCGACGGTGGGCTCATCCAGCACCAACACGGCAGGGCGATGGAGAAGGCCGGCTGCCAGGTCCAGCCGGCGGCGCATGCCACCGGAATAGGTGCCGCAGCGGCGGTCGATCCACTCGTCCATGGAGAGGAGAGAAATCACCTCCTGAAGGCGTGACGCGGTCTGCGATGGATGCAGGTGGTAGAGATCCGCCTGCAACTGCAACAACTCACGCCCCGTGAGAATTTTGTCGATCGCCACTTCCTGAGCCACATACCCCAGCAAGCGGCGCACGGCCCGTGGATCGGCCAGGGCGTCATGCCCCGCGACCCTCACCTCTCCGCCATCCGGCTCCAGGAGGGTGCAGAGAATGCGAATCGCCGTGGTCTTACCGGCACCATTGGGGCCCAGGACGCCATAAAGACAGCCCGACGGCACCTGGAGGGAGAGGTCATCGAGGGCCTGAACAGGGGCTGTTTTGCGATCGCCACCGAAGCGCTTCTTGAGGTGGTGGAGCTCAATCAAGCCGAGCTTCTCCAACGGTTTTAAGGCCTTCGCAATCTAGGCAGGGCCAAGGGTGGGGAGGTGGAGGAGAACCGCCATCGCGCCCATGCTGACCTGGGAGGCCTGGGGGGTGCGGGCCAGCAGGAGAAGCAGACAGATCCCGAAGAGATAGAAGATCGACCACCGGAAAAGATTGCGGGCACAGACGGGATCGGCGGGTTCCCGGCGCAACCGGTCGGTGAGTTGCAGGAGTCGGGCGTTGAAGGGGAGAACCAACAGCCCGTAGAGCCAGCCACCGCTCGGAAGGGCCAGGATTCCCAGAAGGCTGAGGAGTGCGGTCAGGTTGCCGTAGCGGGCAATGGCGTTGGCGGTGGGAACCACCCCATGCACCACCGGCAACATGGGGATGCCAGCGGCTCGATAATCCTCCCTCAAGAGGAGGGAAAGGGCCCAGAAGTGGGCTGGGGTCCAGACCAAAACCAGGGTAAAGAGCCACCAACATGGCCAGACACCAAGGGATCCGGCAGCGGCTGCACCCACCAGGGGGGGAATGGCCCCAGCAACCCCTCCGATCACGATGTTGAGGGAGGTTCGCGGTTTCAGAAGGGCGGTGTAAAGCAGCACGTAGCTGCAGAGACCCAGCAGGGCCAGGGCGGCGGCCATGGGATTGACGCCCAAAACCAGCAGCAGGACAGCACCCAGGGTGAGGGCGATGGCGAGACCAAAGGCCTGTCGTTGAGCCAGACGCCCCGAGGGAATCGCCCGTTTACTGGTGCGGAGCATGCGGCGATCCAGCTCTTCCTCCCAGAGGCAATTGAGAACACCAGCCCCAGCAGAGGCCATTGCCCCACCCAAAAGGGTGCAGGTGAGACGAAGCGGATCGAGGGGCCAACCCGCCGAGAGGGCCATCCCTCCCAAAGTGGTGGCCAGCAAAAGCGGAATCAAGCGGGGCTTGGCCACTTCCAGCCAAGCTGGAAGACGGGTGGAGCGGGGAATGCTGGTACTAGCCACAACGCACCTCCATGGGTGAGGAAGCAGGACGCCAGGCCCGAAGGCTCCGGCCACACAGGGCACCGAGATGGGCCACCAGAAGAGCAGCAACCAACTGGTGGGCCATGGTGAGGACAGGGAGTTGCAACTGGGCCCGCAGGGTGAGAACTCCCAAGGTGATCTGCAAGCCCACAAGGGCTGCAGCGGATACAGCCAAAGCTCGGATCGGGAGATCAGTGCGGATGAGCAGAAGGGCGCCGACGGCGAGCGCGCCGACCGAAAAACTTGCTGCGCCTGCGAGTTGGCGATGCCGCAGGACCCATTCACACAGCTCGCCAGACGCGAAGCACTGATCGACTGCCCACTGGCTGGCCATGGAGGCCCCAACAATGCATTGAATCAACACCAGCCCTGTGCTGACGACGGGAAGAGGAAGCCACCAGAAGGGAATGGGGGCGAAGGGCCCCTCCTCGGCGAGGCCCTGATCCAGACCACTGATGAGGAGGACAAGAACAAGGGCCGTTGCCAGGTGGGCTGTGACCGTGGAGGAGGCCAGGAGTCCTGTGACCGTCAGGGCACCGAGGATGCCCTGAACGCCGACCAACCCAACGGCCAGAGCACAGACCCAAGGAATCCAGGAAGGAAGTCGGCGCCGTCCCCAGAGGCTCAGGGCCAGCAGGGAAAGCAGGGCGAGGCCCACGAGGAAGGCATCCAGGCGATGGAACCACTCCAGAAAAACCTGCATGTTCATCTGCCTGCCGGGCAGAAGCGCCCCATAACAGAGAGGCCAGTCGGGGCAGGCGAGGCCTGCCTCCATGACTCGGGTGGCCCCTCCGATCACCACAAGGGCCACGAGGGCGATCACCAGGTGGGTGGTGAGCATCCGCAAGGCGGGCCGCAAAAACAAAACAAGTCGATGTCGATGGAAACGAATGCTAACGAGGTTTTTCAGATCAGGGATTCCAAACATCTCGGGAAGGTTTGTAACAATTGGCGGCAAATGCCACTGCTGCTACAAAAGGTCCCACGTCACCAGAGCACTTTTTATAGGATGCTTTTGGTGGCTCCATCCCCCGCCTCCAGCCGCCTCCTTATCTTGAATTCCGCACCAACGGACTCTGTCCCTTCCTCCAGAAGGTCATGGCAATTCCCGCCTCTTTGATCACGTTTCTGGTGGGCATGGCTCTCGTGCTCACTGGCCTCTGGCTTGGCCAGAATGTTTCCCTTTTGCCGCCAGCCGCAAGCCTGAATGCCCCGGTCTATGACGAACTTTTTAAGGTTCTCTTCATCATCGGGGCCATTCTTTTGCTGGGCATCGTTGGTCTTCTGCTGTTCAGCCTGATTCGCTTCAGAAGGAAACCCGGCGACACCAGTGACGGTGAAGCGATTGAAGGCAATCTCCCTCTGGAGATTGTGTGGACGGCCATCCCCGCAATTGTGGTGTTGTTCATCGGGATTTACAGCTACGACATTTATGAACGGATGGGTGGGATGACCCCTCTCAACGATCACAGCGCCATGGCGCATGCCCAGCACATGAACGAGATGCAAAGCGTGCAACCGGCATCCGTAATGCCTTCCAGCGATTCAAAAAATTCAGCCCCTCAGGTTTGGGGAGGAATTGGTCCGGCCTCGGGAGAAGATGCATTAATCGTTGATCTCACGGCACTGCAGTTCGCCTTTATCTTCCATTATCCCGAAGCCAATATCACCAGTGGTGAACTTCATATTCCCGCCAATCAACCCGTAGAGCTGCGCATGAAAGCCAATGATGTGATTCATGCTTTCTGGGTTCCCCAGTTCCGACTCAAGCAGGATGTGATCCCTGGTCAGCAGACCATTCTCACCTTCACGGCCACCAAACCAGGCACCTATCCAGTGGTTTGTGCAGAACTCTGTGGCCCCTACCACGGAGGCATGCGCTCCTCTGTCGTCGTTCACGAACCAGGGGATTACGCCCAATGGCTTGAGAAGAACAGCCCGATCAGCCCACCATCGGCAGCTGTGGCCCAACTTGATCCCCAACCGATTGCCTGATCATGACTGTTGCCACACCCCAAGACCTCAACCTTCAACCCCAACCAGAGAAAAGCCTCCAGCCCCAGGGATGGCTGAAGTACTTCAGCTTCAGCTTGGATCACAAAGTGATCGGCATTCAATATATTGTAACCAGTTTTCTTTTCTACTTGATCGGTGGGGCACTGGCGGGCGTCATCCGGACAGAGCTCATCAGTCCCATGTCTGACTTTGTGAGTCGAGAAACCTACAACGAGGTTCTCACGCTTCATGGGACGATCATGATCTTTTTATGGATCGTACCTGTGGTGAATGGGGGTTTTGGAAACTATCTGATTCCTTTTTATGTGGGCGCACGTGATATGGCTTTCCCCAGGCTCAATGCCGTTGCATTCTGGTTGATCCCACCGGCAGGCCTGCTGCTCATCGCCAGTCATTTCATTACCGGTTCGGCACAAGCTGGTTGGACGGCCTATCCACCCCTCAGCATCACCACCCCTGCATCCGCTCAGGTGGTTTGGATCATCAGCGTTCTGCTCTTGGGGGGGAGCTCAATCTTCGGGGCTATCAATTTCATCGCCACCATCTTGAAATTGCGGCGTCCAGGACTAAAGATGATGCAACTGCCGATGTACTGCTGGGCCATGCTTGGCACCAGCATCCTGGCTGTTTTATCCACCCCGGTTCTTGCGGGTACGCTCCTTCTCCTCAGTTTTGACATTGTGGCCCACACGGGCTTCTTCAATCCAAGTCTGGGGGGCAACGTGGTGGTTTACCAGCACTTGTTCTGGTTCTATTCCCATCCTGCGGTTTATATCATGGTGCTCCCAGCCTTTGGTTTGGTGAGCGAAATACTTCCCATCCATGCACGGAAGCCCCTGTTTGGCTACAGCACGATGGTGTATTCGATCATGGCGATTGTCTTCCTTGGGCTAATCGTTTGGGCTCACCACATGTTCACCAGTGGTACCCCCCCCTGGATGCGGTTGTTTTTCACCATCGCCACGGCCTTCATCGCCGTTCCAACGGGCATCAAATTCTTTAATTGGCTAGCCACCCTCTGGGGTGGAAAGATTGCCCTGAACAGCGCCATGTTTTTCTCCTGCGCCTTCATCGTTAATTTTGTTTTTGGCGGTATCACCGGCGTTGCCTTGGCGCAAGTTCCCTTTGATATCCACGTTCACGATACCTATTTCGTCGTCGGCCACTTTCACTACATTGTCTATGGAGGATCCGTCTTCGTCATCTTCAGCTCCATCTATCACTGGTATCCCAAATTCACCGGCAGGATGCTGAATGAGCCTCTTGGCAAGCTGCACTTCGCCTTGACCTTCATCGGTTTCAACCTCTGCTTCGCCCCCCACCATTGGCTAGGCCTCAATGGGATGCCCAGGCGCGTGGCTGAATACGATCCCACCTTCACCACGCTCAACCAATTGAGCAGTGTGGGAGCCCTTTTGATGGCCGTCAGTACCTTGCCATTCCTGTTCAACGTGATCTGGAGCCTCCGCGCAGGCCAAAAGGCAGGAGACAACCCATGGAACGCCCTTACACCCGAATGGCTCACCAGTTCGCCTCCCCCCGTTGAGAATTGGATCGGGGAAGCTCCTCTGGTGGAACATCCCTACGGCTATGGCCATCCCCCTGGAGCCCTGACCTTGGACCAAGCCACCGGCAAAGACCTCTGGACCGGGACCTGATCTCGCTTCCTCTCCACCACCCCCTTTTCCATGGACCGTCTGGCCACAGCTGCAACCAGCGAACTCTCCGCCCACTCCCCGGCAGAGAGCCTTGCCCACACTCCCGCCGAGGGGCATGCCGATTTCAGGCTCTTCGGCCTGGCCACCTTCCTGGTGGCCGACGGCATGACCTTCGCCGGATTCTTCGCGGCCTATCTGACCTTCCGGGCCGTGAACCCCCTGCCCAGCGGGTCCAACTACGAGCTTGAGCTCATCCTCCCCACGATCAACACCGCCCTGTTGATCATCAGTAGTTTCACGTTCCACAGGGCCGGTCGGGCCCTCCTCTCCGGTCAAACCCAACCCTGTCGTCTCTGGCTGCTCCTGACCGCGAGCTTGGGCATCGCCTTCCTGATCGGCCAGATGGTGGAGTATTTCCATCTCCCCTTTGGCCTGAGAGACCATCTCTTCGCCAGCACGTTCTACGCCCTCACTGGCTTCCACGGTCTACATGTGACCTTGGGAGTGATCTGCATCCTTGTGGTGCTCTCCCAGGTTGGAAAGGAGGGGACGGTGTCGCCCTCCAAGCCCTTTGGTCTGGAAGCCGCGGAACTTTACTGGCACTTTGTCGATGGCATCTGGGTGGTGCTCTACGGACTCCTTTATCTCCTTTGATCACAACTTTTGGGTTTCGATTGGATGATTTCCTTGCCGAACGCAGGCCCCGTGGGCAAAATCAAGATATAAGTGCTCATTGACACGGATGGCTGCGAACAAAGGCTCAGCCAGCCCTACTGGTTCAACCAGCCCTGCCGAGACCAATGGGCTGGCGGCGTCAGCCCCATTGGAGGGCAAAGACCTGCTGGACAAGGCCCGTTCCCTCAGCAACCGACCAGAGGACCAGATCGCTCGCGCCTGCGGATATGTGGGTCCCAGTGGCAGGGTGCTCAAAAAGAGTTTCTACCGGGCTCTTGTGGCCGCCAAGGGTTACACCCTTCCCTCCAGCAGCATGGCCACCAACCTCAGCCGGGGCCGCCATGCCGACTTCCGAACCCGGGTGCACGGGAATGGCAACCTCCTGATCGGCCAGGCCTACACCAGACGGATGGGACTGGAACCAGGCCAGGAATTCCGCATTGAACTGCATCGGGAAACCGGCTCCATCTGGCTTTTGCCCCTGGAGGAGGCGAAAAAATAAGCTTGAGGCGGCGAAAAATGATCTCCCCCCCTCAGGGTCACCAACCTTGTTCGGCCAGCCACTGGCCGGTGAGGGTTGCCGTGGCAGGTTGCTCTTGGATCCCGCCGCGGGAGGTCTGGTCCGCCAGCAAACGCTCCAGATAACGGGCCACCAGATCCGCTTCCAGGTTGACCGCATCCCCTACACGGCGGTGCTTCAGAGTGGTGTGGTCCCAGGTGTGGGGGATCACCGCCAACCAGAAGCGCTCACCACGGTCCTCACACCCCGCCACCGTGAGACTGATGCCATCCA
>JBEIGX010000095.1:0-8681 GCA_040381675.1 Aphanothece sp. | reverse complement strand
TGGTGCGGGAGAATCGGCGGGGTCTGATGCGAGTAAGGAATCGACCACCCAGGGCGGTACGTTCACGATCTCCGCTCCGGATGGCGTCCAGAGCCTGACTGTCGGTGGTCTGAATGTGATCAGCAACGGTGTTTTTGCAGCTGTCAGCGGCCTCACGGCCCTGGGCAACACTTTATCGATCACGGGTTACGATGCGTCGACGGGAACGGTCAGTTATACCTATACGCTCATTGACAACGAAGCGCACGCGTCTGGATTAGGAACGAATTCACTTTTTGAAGATCTCGCCGTAGTGCTTACGGACCGAGATGGAGATAATACAACCGGCACGTTGAGCGTGAATCTTGTTGATGATGTGCCATCGATTAGTACCCTGGGTATCCCGCCAACCCTGACGGTTGATGACACCACGCTCAGCATCGATGCCAGCGGAAGTTTTGCTGCGAACTTCAATCCTGTCTATGGCGCAGACGGCCCTGGCTCGCTCCTTTATTCCCTTGCTGTGAAATCCAGCGGTATCAGCAGTGGCCTACGGGATACCCTCAGCAATGAACTGATCACTCTCCAAGGGAGCGGCACGACCGTGCAGGGGGTGATATCAGGTGGTGTTGTTGTCTTTGAGGTGAGTGTCGATGGCACGGGAACGGTCACCCTCGATCAGAAACGCTCTGTGGTTCATTCGCCCGATGCAGGCCCTGATCAGACCACGGGCCTCAGCAGCGCTGATTTGATCACTCTGAAGGCCACGATCACTGATTTTGATGGGGATTCCGCACCTCCGGCCACTCTGAACATCGCCGATCGCCTGGTGTTCCGCGACGATGCACCCACCCCCTTCTCGCCAGCTGCTACAACCCTCGCCAATCTCGCTGGTTCCTTAGGAATATCCAACCTGGATACTGACGTTGACCTCGATAACAACACCGGTGCTGATCAACCGGGAACGATCGCCTTCACCGGCATCACCAATGGTCAGCAGGCGACAGGACTGATCAATGGTGTGGGAGCCAACCTGACCTCTGGGGGGCAGAATATCCAGCTCTATCTCGCTGATCACGACAGCAACCCTGCCACGCCTCTTCGTCTGGAGGGCCGGACCGGAGGCTCAGCAGGTCCGCTGATCTACACGGTGACGCTCAATCCCGATTCGGGGACGCCCTTGCCCAGCAGCACCGATCGCTACAGCGTGCAGCTTTTTGCTCCTATTGGTGATACGACCGAAACGACGATCAGTGATTTCAGCGCTGTGAAATCGGGAAATAACGAGTTTGCCAGTCTGGATATTACTGGTACGAGCAAAGATCTTCTGTTCTCAGCAACCAATGTTGGCTTCTCTTACCCCACAAACTTCTTTCTGGGCACCGTCAATGTGAGTACCACAGGCCTGGCTGTGTCGAATCAAAGCATCAACGATGGTGAGACACTGCGGGTGGACTTTGTCAACAATGTAGATACGGGTAAAAATGGGTCGAACAGTTGGTACAACTATGATAGTCGTTACAGCGTCAATAAGTTTCAATTCAATATTAACCAGGTGAATACGCCAGGGGGTGCGGGTATCTCAGATATCGAGACTTGGATCCGAATCTATGATGCGGACGATGATGATCCCGCCACGGGCACAAATGGCACCACAGATGGGCATGCTGCTGCACTGGCTAATGATAGTCCTTCGAAGCCGATTCAAGAGGTATGGGTCTACAAGCTGGATAGCGCCTCCCCTCCGGGCGCCTTGCCAGCCCCTCTGGTCTACAAGCTTGGCACCAGCCTCGCCCCCCTGAAAACCGGACTGAATGGTGATCCCGATGCCTGGCTCATTCCAGGTCTAGACCTCTACGACAGAGTTGTGGTGTTTGGTGCTAACGACTACAACCGCATTGAAATCCAAAATGCCAGAGCAGATGCTTTGGTGAATGGTGTCAATGTGATGGGTGAAGCCTTCGACATCGGGCGCCTGGGCTACGTGACCACCACCACAACCTCTCCAACGGTGAACCTCAACTACACCGTGGCGTTGACCGATGCTGATGGAGACAGCACCCCGAACGCCAATCTGGCGATTAACCTCACCTCCTCCTCCCTCTCCCCGCTTCTGCTGGCTGAGGATCCTGTCACCGGGGGGGCCTTGCTCAGCCAGGCGGAGCTGAAGCCCATGGCCGAGGCGGCGATCCAGTTCTGGCAAAGCCAGGGCGTGGACGCCCAGAGCCTTGAGACTCTGCGGTCGATCGACGTGGTGACCGGATCACTGGCTGGCCGTCTGCTCGGGACGGCCGATCAGTACCGCATCACCCTCGATGGGGATGGGGCAGGTCATGGCTGGTCGAGTTCCTTTGATGCAGTGACTCCCGGGCAGGTGGATCTCTATTCCGCTCTGGTCCATGAATATGGACACGTGCTCGGCTACGACCACGACCGGCTGGGTGAGCAGTTATCCCTGGGGATGCGCTATCTGCCCACCGCATTGGCCAGCCCCTCTTCCCTGGGCTGAGCCCAGGGATGGGCAAAGCCAAGGCCAGCCTTCATGGCTGGCCTTGGTGTTTTCCCCGATTCATCAAGTGCTGAGGGCAGCGTCGTGATAGGCCAATTGTTGCTCCACCTGCTCCCTCACCACGGCCTGATAATCGCTGAAATGCTCATTGAGCATCAGCAGCCAGAGGTATTCATCCAGCACCTGGGGGTGATTCAGGCAGATCTGCACCAGACGGCGCCAGAACACCCAGCGGGTTTCGCGCACGACGCCCTGCCGCCAACAGAGGATCAACACCCCACGCATCAGACCCGGACTTTGGTTCCCTCCGCGCAGCTGGCCATGGCGGCCACGGGCCAGCTTGCAGCTGTAGGCATAGACCCTTTCCAGGTAGGGGATCGGGTCGTAGAGGTCGGCGAAGGCCTGCAGGAATTCCGCCGCCAGCTCATGAATCGGCCTTGAAGGGGTGAAATTCAACAGGTGGGTCTGGACCCCTTCATCGAACCCCTCCACATGCTGCTGCACAAGGCGATGCTCGGCTGCCAGCCGATGCCAGAGGGCCGTATTCGGCAAGGCCTGCAACAGTCCCACCATTGCCAGGGGAATCCCGGTCTGGTTCACAAAGGCGGTGATGCGCCCTCCAGCGCCGGGTTTTTCGCCATCAAACCCCAGGATGAAGCCCGCCATCACCTCGAGGCCATGGCTGGTGATCCGATCCACCGCATCGGCCAGGGGGGAGCGGGTGTTCTGTCGTTTGTTTGTCACCCGCAGGCTCTCCTGATCGGGCGTTTCAATCCCCAGGAACACACGCCTGAATCCGCAGGCGGCCATGGCCTCCATCAGGTCGTCGTCGTCGGCCAGATCAACGGAGGCTTCGGTGGTGAAGAGAAAGGGATGGCCGTGCTGTTCCTGCCAATGCTGAAGGGCTGGCAGCAGCAGCTTCACGTTGCGCTTGTTGCCGATGAAGTTGTCATCCACCAGGAAGATGTCGTTCCGCCAGCCCAGCGCCAGCAGGGCTTCGAGCTCCGCCATGATCTGCTCCGGCCGCTTGGTGCGTGGCTTGCGGCCATAGAGCACAATGATGTCGCAGAACTCACACTGGAACGGGCAGCCCCGGGAAAACTGAATCGCCATCATGCTGTAGGCCCGGCGATCCAGGAGATCAAAGCGAGGGATGGGCGACTCGGTCACGTCAGGCCGCTCGCCATTGGCGCTGAACCGTCCTTTTTGCTCCCCCCTTTTCAGGGCGTCCAGAAAGAGAGGGATCGTGATTTCCCCCTCATCCAGCACAAGAAAATCCGCCTGCGCCAGCTCCGGGGCATCGGGTGTGGAGGTTGGAAACGGCCCCCCAACGGCCACTGGCAAGCCGTGGGCTTTGGCCGCAGCGATCTGCTGCTTCAGATCCCTCTTCTGCACCAACATCGCGGAAGCGATCACCACATCGGCCCAGGCCCATTCCTCGGGCTGCACCGGCCGGATGTTGCAGTCCACCAGCTTCAGCTGCCAGTCGTCAGGCAGCAACGCTGCGACGGTGATCAGACCCAACGGGGGCAGCAGCACCTTCCGACCGAGAAGGTCGAGGGCGTGGTTGAAGCTCCAGTAGGTCTTGGGAAACTGGGGATAAATCAGCAGGACACGCAAGGCAACCTCTGCCCACCCAGGGCCTGTGTGTCCTGAGCATGTGCAGATGGATTGCGACTGAAGCCTCAAGAGGACAATCGTCTGCACTCATGCCGCTTTGGCGCTGCGGTTTGGTCGTGCTTCAGGGAGGAGGCGCCTCAGCGGAGGGTGAGCAGATCGCGCCCCCCACTGATCGCTTGCACAGCCAGCAGCAGAGCGGTGAGGAAGGCGGCGCCGGTGTGCAGGCGCCGCCAGGCCGGACGGCTGCGAATCTCCGGCGCGGCGGCCATTGCAAAGAGCAGCAGGCCGGTGAGCAGCACGCCACTGATGGCATGGTTGCCCCAAACCTGGTCCCACGGGCGGGTGCCCTGGAACCACAGGGAGGGCTGGGCTACCAGCAGGATCAAGGCCCCCCAGCTGAGCAGGGCGCCCGTGGCCCGGGTCGCGGCGCGCCGCGACCGCCAGAGGGTCAGGCAGCCGACCAAGGCCACGGCGGCCGGCAGCAACAGGGGGATCCCGCCAGCGGCGGCGCCATTGCGGGCCAGATTCGCCCCTAGGGCCAGGAGCACGGCCACCAAGGTGCCGGTGGTGACCCAGCGGCCGTGATCCACGTGCTCCACAGGCACCGTGGCCGCGATGGGGTTGATCTCGAGCCGCCGTTCCCGCACCAGGATGCCCAGCCGGATCGTGGCTCCCACCACCGGATAAACGAACAGGATCATCAGCACCGGATGCAGGAGCTGCAGCCAGTCGACCGGCGTGAGTTCCACCGGCGCGGTGAAGTTGTAGCTCATTGGGGTGGCTTCACCGTGGGGCAGGGGTTGCTGCCAAACATGCCCGTGAGCTTCTCCAGGCCCATGGTGTAGGTCTGCTGCGCCGCCGCCTTCCCTCCACTGGCTGATGCAGACTGGATCTTGCCGGCGAATTGCTGGCAGGCCTGCTGTTGCTGGGGGTTGGCCGCAGGGGTGGCAGGGGTGGCCGAAGCGCCTGCGGGTGTTGGGGTGGCCGGTGCAGCCGTGGCGGGGGCCGGCGCACCGCTGGCTGTGGGCGCCGGAATGTCGGTGCAGGGGTTTTCCCCGAAGCGGGCCACCAGTTGCAGCACCCCCTGCTGATACACCTGCTGGGCGGCTGGGGTGTTGCCCCCGGCCGCCTGAAGCTTGGTGGCGAACTCCTGGCAGGCCTTCCGTTCCTGGGCGCGGCGGGCCAGGGGGCCGGCGCTGGCCGGCTCCGGCAGGGCCCCAGGCAGCCATCCCCCGATCAACAGAAGGAGGGGCGCGGAGCGGACGAACCAGGGCCTGGGGAATGCCATCAGCAGGAAAGCCGAATCAAACGCAAAAACTGTAAGCCGACCGACCCAGGCTGTTGTTGGTGCGATGAAGCCGATACCAAAGCCGAAGCAGACTCCAGGGATGATGAGATCCCGCATTTGGGTCCTGGCCCCGCTGCTGGCGCTGGCGGTGGCGACCGTGCTGGCCCAGGTACTGGCGGCCCCAGGCCAGCGCGCCTTGGTGCTCTCCATCGGCGACGGCGACACCCTTCGTGTGCGTCGGGGCGGACGGACCCTCACGGTGCGTCTGGCCTGCATCGATGCTCCGGAACACACCCAGAGCCCCTGGGGCCAGCAGGCCCGCCTGCACCTGCAGCAGCGCCTGCCCATCGGTCGCGAGGTGACCCTCGACGTCAAGGCTCGTGATCGCTACGGCCGGCTGGTAGCCGAGGTGATCAGCGACGGCAACATCGGCCTGGGCATGGTGGCAGACGGCCAGGCTTTTGCCTACCGGCGGTATTTGGCCAACTGCAACGCCAGGGCCTATCTCGACGCGGAGGATCGAGCCAGCCGCCGCCGCCGTGGGGTGTGGCAACAGGAGGGGGGCATCACGCGCCCCTGGGCCTACCGGCGCCGTTGAAGGGGTCACCCCGATTCTGTGGACAGGTGTGAGGGCACCCCGCCGCTGGCGCTGAATGGACGGCTGTTGGCGAATGTCTCAGCATCCGACGGAGGCCTGCGCGTCACCATCACTGTCGGGGATAGTGCAGCGTCACCGGTCGATTCGCTTGAACAGAGGCAGCAGCACCCGTGCCAGGGCATTGGGGGCACCGTAGAAAAACGAATGGTGGCAGATTGATCCAAGCCTCAGTTGGTGCTAGATCGCGCCGACGGGTATGGGGGGGTGCCTGGTGCGCATGCCATGACTTCTGATGCGCACTGGCGCGTCATGCCCCAGGGTGACACCGCGCCTGGCCTGGCCCACCGGCCGCGTGTTGAGCAGGGCCAGGTTGTGGTTGCGGATTAGCGTGCCCAGAACGATCTTCAGTTCATACTGGGCGAGGGCGGCCCCCACGCAACGACGCACACCGGCTCCGAAGGGCATGAATTCATAGGGTGAGAATTGCCGCTCTAGAAAGCGTTCCGGGCGAAATTCTTGGGGGTTGGGGTAGAGATCTTCATTCTGATGTAGGAGATATATAGAGCCCAGTACTACATCGTCAGGTTCAAGCTGGTAACCACAGACTTCCACGCATTCATTGACCTGACGCGGAAAGGTGAGCATGGCCACAGGATGGATGCGCAGAGCCTCATCGCAGACTGCCGATAGATAGGGAAGGTGCAGCAATGCTTCCAACTGGAATCCATCAGGCAGACCGTCCAGCTCGGCACGCAGTTTCTGCAGCACAGCATCACTGCGGTGGACCCAGTAGATCGCGGAGGTCAGAGCTGTCGCCGTTGTTTCATGGCCGGCCAGCAGTAGGGTCATGAGCTCATCCCTGAGGTCCTGATCGGAAAGGCCCTGGCCTTGTGCGTCTCTGGCAGCCAGCAGGAGTGAGAGCACGTCCATGCGGTCACAATCTGGGTGGGCTCGACGTTCTTCGATCTCCGCGAAGAGCAGGTCATCGGTTTCCGCCGCCAGGCGGGCCATCTGCGCACCGGGGCTCCATGGACCCAGATCCTTCTGCAGCCAGGGCAAGAACAGGATGATTGACGTGAACGGTGTGGCCGTCATACCCAGGCGGATGGCCAGGATTCGAGCCAGTCTGGTATAGCGATCTCCATGATCCAAGCCAAAGACCACCTGAAGAATCACGCGCATGGTGATCGCTTGCATTACCTCCCTAACGTTGATCTCCTCAGCCATCGTCCATTCGTCGATCACTTCATGGGTGATCCGTTGAATGATGTTTCCATAGTCCTTCAGGTGCTCTCCATGAAAAGGGGGCAACACCAGCTGGCGGCGCTGACGATGCTGCTCACCACTCAGCAGAATCGTGTTTTGGCGACCGAGCATGGGTGCAAGCAGTTCATTGAGCTCACCCGGTGATGTGAACCCCTTGCCTGTGTCGTGGGTCAGTATGAACTGGATCGCCTTCGGATCGCTCACCATAAACACCCGCTGGGAATCCTTCCCCCAGACGGGCGCGTAGAAAAGAGTCCCATAGCGCCTGGAATTGTTTGCCATGTAGGCGATGGGATCGAGTATCCACTGGGCGATCTGCAGCAGCTTTGGAGTCCTTGCGGCAGGAATCATTTGACTCACAGGGCAGCTATGGACTTGGCTGACATTAAATCGATCCATCCGCCAGCAGTGACGGCATCACCCCGCCACGGTGGTGGGCCTAGAGCCCGGCGCCTCTTTCTCTGAACCCACCAAAGACCTCAGCCCTGAGCGGCGTGAGCGCATTTTCACTCACCCAGGACACCCTGGCCAAAGATCTCAACGTCAAGCAGGCCGAGATCTCCAAGATCGAGAACTTGCGCAACTTCGTGGGTGTTGAAACACCGGATGGTTTTGGCGGGGTGATGCCCAGCGCCTGGCCGCCAAAGTTCAGGCGGTTCGGGCCAGGGAGGATCTGCGCCTCCGTCCCAGCGGTTCGATCCACTCGTTCAGCACCTGGCGGTGCCGATGCAGGTGCGGTGCGACCCGGCAGCCCAGCTGGATCTGCCCCTGATCGAGCAGGCGGCCCAGCCGCTGCATCGCCGCCTGCTCAGCCCTGGTGAGGCGATCTTGCTGGCTCAGCAGCCAGTCGATCTCTGCCTGGGTGATCACCCCTGAGCTCAGGCTCTCAAGGAACAGTTCGCCAGCGGTCATCGCTTTGTAACGGAGTTGTTACATCCTGGCGGTTGGGCGGGGCTTCCGCGAGGCCTAAGGCTCCCACCTGCCGCCCGGAAGCCCCGCCATGACAGGGCTGGGATGGATATCCGTGGCGCTTCACGTTTCTTAATGAAGCTTGCCATGATTTTCGAAAGCCCCCTGTCCCAGCACCTGCCTTTCCCGCTGTTCTTTGCCTACGCCGCCGGCTTCTCGGAGCTGATCGGCAGCTGGCTGGTGATCCTTGGCCTGCTCACCCCCATAGGTGCCCTGGCCCTCAGGGGCACGATGACGGTGGCGGCCGTGTCGACGCGGTGCCGGCTGGGATCCGACATCCTTGGCTTCATTCCGGCTGCCTTTGGTGCCCTTCGATCCCGCCACCCTTCGGCCCCTGCCGAGCACGCCAGCGCTGAGCGGAGTGCTCGAGACCCTTGCCTTTTTTCGCGATCCTGATTTCGCCCGTTCCCGATTCGATCGCTACGGCGATGTGTACGAAACCAGCCTGCTGG
>JBEIGX010000094.1:0-8695 GCA_040381675.1 Aphanothece sp. | reverse complement strand
CACCAGCAGCCCCGGCGCCACCGGCTCCAGCCAGGGGGCGGGCCGCCCCACGGGCCGGGCCCGCAGGCCCTCCCAGCGCCGTCGCTCTTTGGCCTCCAGCAGCCAGGCCGGTGCCTGCCCCCCGAGGGCGCGCAGCTCCTCCAGCGCCTTGGGGTCGCCCTGGCGGCCCGGCTCCAGGGTGGCGCCGAGCCAGAAGCGCCTGCCGCCGGGAAGGTCGGGCCGGGGCACCAGATTCACCCCTTGCCACACCAGGGCCCCGGGCCAGCCCCAGCCGCCCGCCGCCAAGGCCGTGGGCAGCTCCAGCTCCAGGGCCTGGCCCAGCACGGGCTCCAGCAGCTGTGCTGGCTTCAGCAGGGGCTCCAGCAGGCCGGCGCTGGCGGTCCCGGCGCAGAGCACGAGCCATTCGGCCTCCAGCCGCAGTCCGGAGGCCAGCACCGCCTGCCATCCTCCCGAGCCCCTGGCCCGCTCCACGGCGGTCACCGTGTCGATCCGGCTGGTGAGGCCCGAGGCCGTGGCATCGCTGTGGAAGGCCTCCATGGCCTGGGTGGGATCCAGCTGGCCATCCCGCAGGGAGTGGAGCGCCCCGAGGGCGGGCCCCGGCGGGGGTGGGCTCAGCTGCTCCAGCCGTTCCGGCCCCCACCATTCCAGGGGAAGGCCCTGCTGGGCCCGCTCCCCCTGGAGCCTCTGGAGCCGTTCCGCCTCCTCAGCGTCCGCTGCCAGCACCAGCAATCCCTCTCGCCAGGCGATAGGTCGCCCCCGACCCGCCAGCTCTTGGCGCCAGGCCTGCCAGAGGGCCAGGCTTTGCTGCCGCAGCCGCCAGGCCCGGCCGCTGCTGCGGTGAAACACCTGGGCCATGAGCACCCCCAGGGCGGCGGAGCTGCCGCTGGCGCCCTGGGCCGATTCCACCAGCAACACCCGATGGCCTCGCCGCTGCAGCCACCAGGCACAGCACAGGCCCACCAGGCCCGCCCCCACCACGATCACCGTGCGGGCGGGCGGACGCTGGCCCGGGTTCACACCTGCTTGAGGGCTTCCTGCACTTGCTCGGGCAGGATCTGGGCGTAAAGCCCAAAGCCGCTGGCCACCTTGATGTAGCCCTTGCGGAGGGCGTCGCCATCCTGCAGGCGGGCCGCCTCATCGAGATCGGCCAGGGCGTCCTTGAGGTTTTTGGCGAGCTTATTGGCCTCCGGCTGCTCGGCGGGGAGCAGACGCCTGTTGATGTAGAGCATCTGGCGGCCCACCTCCTGCATCGGTCCGTGGATCAGGTTGCGGGTGAACACCCAATTGCGCTTGTTCACCAGCTCGGCCAGCTCGGGCAGCCGGTCGCGGGCGTCCAGGAAGCCCTCCGCCTGGCGGGTGATGGCGGCGATGTCGTCCGGGCTCAGCACGGCCACCTTGCCCTTGCTGCCATCGCAGGCGGCGAGGGAGATGCTGAGCAGCACCGCCACAGCAAGGGCCATCAGACTCCGCAGGACGCGCTTGAGGGTGTCGAGGGGCGCCGAGGGGAGCGGGGAGAGGCTGGCGACGGCCATGGATCAGCTTCGATTCTGGCAGTGGCGACTGTACCGACGCTCCCAGCGCGGGGGGCGGCGGTAGGGCCAGGCTGTAACGGCTTGCCACAGCAGCGGAACCCCACCCCTTGCGCTGTCCGCGCTAAAACGGAGTCATTCCGCATTAGAGAGGTTGTCATGCGTCTCGCCACCCTCCCCCTCGCCTCCATCCGCCGCCCCCTCCAGCGCACCCTCGATGAAGCCAAGGTGGCCTGGCTGATGGAGTCGATCGCCCAGGAAGGCCAGAAGGAGCCCATCGACGTGCTCGAGTTCGAAGGCCAGCTCTGGGGGTTCAATGGCTGCCACCGGGTGGCGGCCCATGAGCGACTGGGCCTCCCCACCATCCAGGCCCGGGTGCGCCGCGCCACCGCCGACACCCTTCAGATGCATCTGCGCTGAACCTGCAGACGCCACCTCTGGGCCTGAATAGCCTCCAGAGGGTTGCCCTGCCTGGCGTCCATGCGATCGCCCACCGCCATCCTCCAGGTGATCTGCCCGGACCGCCCCGGCCTGGTGAGCGAGCTCTCCGGCTGGGTGGCCATGAACGGGGGCAACATCCACCACGCCGATCACCACACCGATGCCAGCGCCGGCCTCTTTCTGAGCCGCATTGAGTGGGGCCTCGACCGGTTCGGCCTGCCCCGGGAGGCGATCGCCCCCGCCGTGGACGCCCTCGCCCGCCGCCTCGGGGGGGAGGGCCAGCTCCACTTCTCCGATGAAACCCCCCGGGTGGCGATCTTCGTGAGCCGGCAGGACCACGCCCTGCTGGATCTGCTCTGGCGCACCCGTTCCGGCGAGCTGCCCATGGTGGTGCCCCTGGTGATCAGCAACCATCCCGACCTGGGGCCGATCGCGGCCGACTTCGGCGCCCATTTCGTCCATCTGCCCGTGACCCAGGCCAACCGGGCGGAGGCGGAGCAGGCCCAGTTGGCCCTGCTGGAGGAGCACCGCATCGCCCTGGTGGTGCTGGCGAAATACATGCAGGTGCTCAGCGCCGATTTCCTGCAGCAGTTCAACGCTGTGATCAACATCCACCACTCGTTTCTTCCCGCCTTCCAGGGCGCCCAGCCCTATCACCGGGCCTGGGACCGGGGGGTGAAGCTGATCGGCGCCACGGCCCACTACGTCACCGAGGAGCTCGATGGGGGGCCGATCATTCAGCAGATCACCATGCCCGTCAGCCATCGCGACGAGGTGGAGGATCTAGTGCGGATCGGGCGCGATGCCGAGCGGCTCGCCCTGGCCCGGGCCTTGCGCCTCGTGCTGCGGCGCCAGGTGATGGTTTATGGACGTCGCACGGCAGTGTTTGATTGAAGGGATCCGAGGGCAGGGATGCTGCTGCGTTTGCTTCCTCCAGCGTTTCGGGACCGGTTGGCGGAGGCCCAGCCCCCCACCGCCACCCCCGTGGGCTGGGCCTGCTTCCAGATCGGCCTGTTTCTCCTGGCCAGCAGCGCCCTGCTGGGGGGCCTCTTTCTCTTCATCGCCCTGATCTTGGGCAGCCTGGGCCGGGAGCGGCCCCTGGCCGATCCGGCCAATCGGGTGCTTCTGGCTGCGGCCCTGCTGATGGTGATCGGCGCCGCGGGGGCCACCAGTGGCTGGCTGGCCTGGGTGGGTCTGGGCAACTGGCTGCCCTTCTTCTGGGCCTTCTGGGGCTACCAGCCCTACCTCTCCACCGCGGCCGCCCGACGCCGGGTGGCCCTGCTGCTCGTGGCGGGCACGGTGCCGGTGGTGCTCACGGGCCTGGGCCAGCTCTGGTGGGGGTGGAAGGGGCCCTTCCAGGCCCTGGGGGGCGCGATCATCTGGCACCTGGAAGCCGGCGGCAACCCCCCCGGCCGCCTCGCCGGCCTCTTCGACTACGCCAACATTGCCGGCAGCTGGCTGGCCCTGGCCTGGCCCTTCACCCTCGCTGCCCTGCTGCAGCCCGGCCTCAGCCGGGCTGCCCGCGCCACCACCCTGGCCCTGGCCGCGGCCCTGGTGGCGGCCCTCCTGCTCACCGATTCCCGCAATGCCTGGGGGGCCCTGGTGGTGGCGCTTCCCCTGGTGCTCGGCGCCGCCACCTGGACCTGGCTGCTGCCCCTGCTCCTGTTGGGCCTGGCGATCATCGCCGCAGCCACCCTGCCCGGGGTGCCCGAGGTGCTGCAGGATCCCGCCCGCCAGCTGGTGCCCGAGGGGATCTGGAGCCGGCTCAGCGATCTGCAATACAGCGGCCAGCGGCCCCTGGCGATTACCCGGCTGGCCCAATGGACCACGGCCCTCGGTCTGATCGCGGAGCGGCCCTGGCTGGGCTGGGGGGCGGCCGCCTTCAGCCTGATCTATCCCCAGCGCACGGGCCACTGGCACGGCCATCCCCACAACATCCCCATTGATCTGGCCGTCAGCCACGGGGTGCCCGTCGCCCTGCTGGTGGTGGGCCTGGTGCTGGCCCTCCTCCTACGCACGGCCCAGCGGGGCATGGTGGGCGGCACCCTGTTCGATCGGGCCTGGTGGGCCTCCGCCCTCGTGCTCGTGGCTCTCCACGCCACCGACATCCCCATGTACGACAGCCGCATCAATGTGGCCGGGTGGGTGTTGCTGTCCGGTCTGCGCAGCTTCCTTCGGCCCTAGGGCTTCCTGGTGGTGGCGCCAGAGGGTGGCCTTCGGCAGGCCGCTCGCCAGGTGCTCCCAGGGCAGCACCTGCGCCGCGCTCCAGCACCCCTCCACCAGCTCCGCCCAGGGCGGCGGTGGCGGCAGGCGCACCGGCCCGGCCTCCACCTCCCCGGCCCGCACGGCCCGGTAGGCCCGCTTCCACCCCCCCAGGCTCCCCTGGTCGCCCCGCACGGCCATCAGCACGGGGGCCAGGCGCCGGTCGCCCCGGGAGAGCAGGGTTTGAATCACGCTCCAGCCATAGCTCTCGGGCCGCAGCTCGATGCCCTTGGGCTTGAGGCGCCGGGCCAGCACCTGCAAGCGCTTCTCGGCCGCAGGCCGCAGGCCCTGCCATTGGAAGGGGGTGTGGGCCTTGGGCACGAAGGTGCTCACCCCCAGGGTGAGCCGCAGGCCCGGGGTGGCCTTCTTCAGGGCCAGCAGCAGCTCGGCCGTGGCCTCCACATCGGCCTCCTCCTCCGTGGGCAGGCCCACCATGCCGTAGAGCTTGAGGCTGCTCAGGCCCCCTTCCTTGGCGCATCGGGCCGCGGTGAAGATCTCCTCCCGCTCCAGCTTCTTGTTCACCACGGTGCGCAGCCGATCGCTGCCGCTCTCGATGGCGATCGTGAGGGAGCGGCTGCCCCGGCTGGCCAGGATGCGGCCCAGCTGGGGCGTCACCGTGGAGGCCCGCACCGAACTCACGCTCACGCGCACATCGGCGAAGCGCTCCTGATCCAGCCAGGTGAGCAGGTCGCCGAACTGGGGATGTTGGGTGACGGACGCCCCCAGCAGGCCCAGCCGGCGGGTTGCCGCCAGGCCGGTTTCCACCGCGGGGATCAGGCCATCCTCCAGGGAGGGGGTGCGAAAGGGCAGGGTGAGATAGCTGGCCAGGCAGAAACGGCACAGCTCCGGGCAGCTGCGCACCACCTCCACCATGTGGATCGAGGGCCAGGCCGCTTCCGGGGTGATCACGGTGGAGTGGCTGAGGGTGTTGCCGCGCCAGGTCTGGCGGGTCACGCTCGCGGGCAGGGCCGGATCCACCGGCTGGACGCCCTCCAAGGTTCCATCGCTGCCGTAGCGGGGGACATAGAGGGAGGGCACATACACCCCTGGAACGGTGGCCAGCTGCCGCAGCCGCTCCGAGCGCGGCGCTCCCCGGCTGGCCTGCAGGGCATCCACGAAGGCCGGAAGCAGCAGCTCCCCATCCCCCAGGAGCACCGCATCGAAAAAGGGGGCCAGGGGTTCGGGGTTGGCCGTGAGCACGGGGCCGCCGCCGAACACGATCGGATCCCCCTCCCCCCGCTCCACGGCCCAGAGGGGGATGCGCTGCTGCTCCAGCAGATCGAGGAGCACGGGCCCATCCAGCTCCCAGCTCAGGGAAAGGCCAAAGACCTCCAGGCCCTGCCCCTTGCGGCCCCCATGGGGCGGGTCGCCGCCGTCGGTGAACACGCGCCGCACATCCACATCCGCCCGCCGGGCGAGGGTGGCCCACACCACCTGGAAGCCCAGGCTGGTGATGCCCACCCCATAGGTGCTGGGAAAGGCGAGCACCATCCGCAGGGCATCGGCCTGGGGGGATGCGGGGGTGAACAGCAGGGTTTCCTGGTTCAGTGCGGCTGGGCCCCAGAAATAAAAAGGATCAGACCAGTCTCTCCGTTGGGAGGACGGGGCTGATCCGGGGTTGTGAGGTTGAAGACCCGATGAGGGTTACTTGGCGGCCATCAGCAGGGCGCTCAGGGGGCCGATCAGGCCGGTGAGAGCGCTGCCCGCCTTGTCGGCGGTGGGGGTGGTGCCGGGAGCGAAGGTGCTCAGCACCAGATTGGCGGCCGTGTTGATCATGGGCCACTTGTCGCCAGCGAGGGGCTGGATGACCGGAGCGGCGGTATCCCAGAGAAGCTTGAAGCCGCCCATGCTGGCGACGGCAGCCGCGAGATTGCCGCCCTTCACCTCACCCTCGCTCTTCTTGAGCAGGTCGATCACGGGGCTGACGGCAGGGGCAAGAGCGGCCTTGCCGGTGGCGGTGGCGGCAGTTTTGGCTGCATCACCCACGGCGCCGACTCCATCCTTAGCTGCCTGGCCGACGGATTCCCCGGTCTGCTTGGCGGCTTCCTGAGTGGAGGTGGAGCAGCCGGTGAGGGCAAGGGATCCGGCCATGCTGAGGGCCAGGCCAACGGAAAGAAGGCGACCACCCACGAGGAGGGAACGCGCCATGGTGAAGAAGGGAAAAAAGACTTTTTTAGGGTACGGGCTTTCTGTGGGGACAGCCAGTTTTAAAGATTCATGTAAGCATTGATACCATTTTCTTTCCCTTCTCTTTCCCTCTTCTTACCCACGGCCCAAAAAAAACCGGTGCCCGAAGGCACCGGCGGCGAATGGACGGACTGGAGGCGAGCTCGAGCCTGCCAACTCAGCCCAGCAGGGCTTTGAGGGGACCGATCAGCCCTGTGAGGGCCGTCAGGGCGTTGTCCTTGGAGGGAGCGGTGTCGCCGCCAAAGGTGTTGAGCACCAGCTTCACGCCCTTGTCGATCACGCCGTAGTTGTCGCCGGCGGCCAGCTTCACCACGGGGGCAGCGGTATCCCACAGGCCCTTGAACTTGGCCATGCCGCTGGTGGCAGCAGGGATGTTGTCAGCCACCACCTCTTTCTTGGTGGCGTTCAGGAGGGACACCACAGGAGTGAGGACGGATTTGAGCTGCTCGTTGCCGGTGAGGTCGGCGGCCGTCTTGGCCACATTCACGGCGGTGCGGGCTGCATTGGTGGCATCGCTGGTGGTGACGCCGGAGCAGGCAGCCAGGTTGAAGGCCAGAACCACAGCCACGCCAAGCACCACAAGGCGGCGAAGGGGCGCAAGCCAACGCTGGAGGGTGGAGGTCATGCGGGAGAGGAAAAACAAACGGGTACGGTTGAACCGTAGGTAGCCCAGCCCGGGGAGCCATCACGGCTTAGCAAGTTCTTCACAGATCTGATCGGATTCTGATGATCCGCGCTCCCTCACCGCACCCGTCGGTGGATAATGGTTCCACTTCCCCTTGTCCCCAGTGAGGTTTTGCCTGAACGCGAACAATGTCGTGTTCGATGTGATTGATGGGGAAGTTCTCGCCATTCGCAGCGACTCTGGCGCCTATTACTCCATGCGCGGTGGGGCAGCGACCGCTTGGTGCGCGCTTCTGTCCGGCCACCCCGTGAACCAGCTGGCCGGGCCCGTGGCTGATCACCATGGGGCCGATCCCTCGATCGTGGGCCCGGAGCTCGACCGGTTCGCCGCCGATCTGCTGGGCGAAGCGCTTCTGACCCTGAAGGAAGGTGAGGACATGGAGACGGGCGACCTGCAGCTCCCCGAGGAAACGCGGATGCGGCTCTGGGAAGCGCCCGTCTTCGAGGTTTATACCGATATGCAGGATTTGTTGCTCTTCGATCCCATTCACGAGGTGGACAACAGCGGCTGGCCCCGGGTGACCGCTCCCACCTCCCCATCCCCCTGACCGTGACGCTTTGCGAGGCTCTGGAGGCTCTGGCCGGTGAAGCCCAACGGGCACTGGCCCATCGGCACACCCTGGGCTTCGGGCCGATCCCCCTGACATTGCAGGCCGGGGCCCCTGAGCCGCTTCGCACCTTCGCCGGATCCCTTCTGGCCAGCGCCCCGGCCTGCTGGCCCCCCCTCCAGGTGACCCTGCTGTGCGGGGCAGAGCTCCCCTGGGATCAGCTCCCTGAGCAGATCCGGCCCCGCGGAAACGAGGTGCTGCTGGCCCGCGGGGAGGGACGCACGGCTCTGTCCAGCGGCCCGGAGCAGACCCTCTGGCTGTTTCAGCCCGAGCAGGCCGCCGCTGTGTTCTGGGCCCGCGACCTCGACGCCCTGCCCCCCTGGGAGCGCAGCAGTCCCCTGCGGTCGGCGGCCCGGTGGTGGGCGGTTCTCCAGGGCGGCGCGATGGTGCATGCGGGGGCCGTGGGGGATGGGGAGCGCTGTGTGCTGCTGGTGGGGGCCGGTGGGGCGGGCAAAAGCACCAGCACCCTGGCCTGCCTCGACAGCGGCCTGCAGGTGCTCGGGGATGATTACTGCCTGCTCCAGGCTCCAGGTCCGTCCACCCCTGCGCCCACCCAAGGGCCGATCGCATACGGGATGTATCGCTACGCCAAGCTCGATGAACGGTCTCTGGCCTTGCTGCCTGCGCTGCGTGCGCGGGTCATGGGCCCGGCCTCGCGGGGCAAATGGCTCGTCGACCTGGGGGTCACCCAGGCCGCTGCCACGTCTGTGGCGGCGGTGTGTGAGGTGGTGCAGGATCCTTCCGGCCCCACCCGCGTGGAGCCCCTTTCGCGCATCGAGGCCCTGCGCGCCCTGGCCCCCAGCACCCTCTTCCAGCAGCGCCTCTGGGAGCGGGAAACCTGGCAGGCCCTCACCGCCACCATCCGCTCCGTGCCCTGTTTCCGTCTGCAGGTGAACGACCTTCCGGACGTGCCGGATCAGGTGCGCCGGCTCCTCGCCGGGACGGCCCCTTGACCAGCCCCTACGCTCCGCAGCACCTCACGGT
>JBEIGX010000093.1:0-8736 GCA_040381675.1 Aphanothece sp. | reverse complement strand
GCGGGCCAAGGTCAGCCGCCCCGAATCGCTCAGGGCCCCAACGGTGGCCGCTTCCGGACCCTTCTCGCCCAGGCAGCGCAGGGCTCCAGACCCATCCCCCGCCTCCGCCAGACCCTGGGCCAGCTGGGCTCGCTGGGCGGGCCTGAGGGTTCTGTTTGGGCAGAGGGTGGTGATGGCTTCCCTGGCCCCCGGCCAGCGCGCTCCCCACTCGGCCAGATGGAGGGTGCCTTTCTGTTGCTCCGCTTCCCCAGGCCCCGCCTCCAGGGCGGCCGCAAGGGCGGCTGGGTGCGCCGGGAAACGGCCGAGCAATTCCTGGCGAAGGTTCGGTTGTTGGCGTCCCAGGGCGTAGAGGGCATCGGCGCTGGCAGGTTCCTGGGGGAAGCGCCGCAGCAATTGATTCCAGAGGGGCACCGCCTGCTCCTTGCCGCTCAGCTTTTCCCGTTGCAAGGCTGCCTGTTTGAGCACCACGGCAGCCAGGGGATCCGGGCCCCAACCCTGGCCGGCCAGCCATTGGCCCTGCCCTGCCTCGCTGTTGCTGGTCTTGCTGGCCAGCAGCAGGGCGGCCTCCCGGCGTCTCTGGGGATCCGGCGACCAACGCCACTCCCGCTGGAGCTGGCGGATGGAGGCGTCCGGGGTCAGGGCGGGGCGCCTCTCCAGCAGGGCGCGGCCCCCCAGGAGGGCTGCGCCCGTGCCCAGGCACGAGACCAGCAACAGAAGGGGGAGGCGGGCCAAGGTCGGACAGCAGGATGGTGGCATTCTGACCAGGCACCACGTTTGCTCGGGCCATGCGTCCGTTGCGCCATCTCCTCCCCTCCGTTCCTCCCCTGCTGCGTCATTTGCCGGGATCCCAGGGTCGCCGTCGTGCCCTGGCTGTGGTGGGGACAGCGGTGTTGGTGTGGTTGTTGAGGCCCTGGCCTCCCTTCCAGTGGCTGCCTGGAGCTGTCGTGGGGCTGTTGCTGCTCTGGGCCGTGCTGGAGCTTCTGCGCTGGCTCTGGAGGCCCCGCCGCTGGAGCTGAACCTGTCCACCTTCCTGGTGGGCTTGGGAAATCCCGCGTAGCCTGGGCCACCTTCTCTCTCCCTCCATGGCTGCAGCCCCCGTGCATCCCCTCGGGGCCCCTTTGGGCGGGGGCGTGTCCTTTGGCACCGATGGGATTCGGGGGCGGGTCGGCACGGCGATCACCCCAGCCCTGGCCCTACAGGTGGGCTACTGGACCGGGCTCGTGCTGCCGGCGGAAGGACCTTTGGTGATCGGCACCGATTCCCGCTCCAGCGGCCCCATGCTGGTGGCGGCTCTCACCGCAGGCCTGGCAGCGGCGGGCCGGGAGGTCTGGCAGCTGGGCCTCTGTCCCACCCCTGCGGTGCCAGGCACGATCCAACGCATGGGGGCCGCCGGAGGGCTGATGGTGTCCGCGAGCCATAACCCTCCCCATGACAACGGCATCAAGGTGTTTGGCCCCAGCGGCGCCAAGCTCGCCCGGCCCCAGCAACAGGCCATTGAGATGGGCCTGAGGGGGGAAGCTCCCCACCTGCAGTCGGAGCTCGCGGGCACGGGCACGGTGCATCAACGCACCGATCTGATGGCCGACTATCAGCAGGCTCTGCTGGACAGCGTGGCCGGTCAGCGACTGGATGGCTGCAAGGTGGTGCTGGATCTTTGCTGGGGTTCGGCCACGGCCTGCAGTGCATCGGTGTTCCGCGACCTGGGGGCGGATCTGGTGGTGCTCCATGGCCAGCCGGATGGGGGTCGCATCAACGAGGGCTGTGGCAGCACCCATCTGGAGCCTCTCAGGCAGGCCGTGCTGGCGGAGGGGGCGGAGATGGGCTTCGCCTTCGATGGAGATGCGGATCGCATGCTCGCTGTTGATGGCCGCGGCCGGGTGATGGATGGGGATCAGATCCTCTACCTCTGGGGCACGGCCCTGCGGGCGTCGGGCCTGCTTCCCGCCGATCGGATCGTGGCCACCGTCATGTCCAACCTGGGCTTTGAGCGGGCCTGGCAGCAGGATGGCGGCGTGCTGGAGCGCACCCCCGTAGGCGACCAGTACGTCCATGCGGCGATGGAAGAATTCGGGGCGGGTCTGGGGGGCGAGCAGAGTGGACACATCCTCTCGGCTCACCACGGAATGAGTGGAGACGGCCTGCTCACGGCCCTGCAGGTGGCCACCCTGGTGCATGGCCGGGGCCAGACCCTGGCTGAGTGGATGGACCAGAGCTTCCGGCCCTATCCCCAGAAACTGGTGAATGTGACCGTTCCGAATCGGGACCGTCGCACGGGCTGGCAGGACTGCCAGCCGATGCGGGAGGCCGTGGCCCGAGCCGAGGCCGCCATGGCTGGCCAGGGCCGGGTGCTGGTGCGGGCCAGCGGCACCGAGCCCCTGTTGCGGGTGATGGTGGAAGCTGCGGAAACGGAGCAGGTGGAGCATTGGACCACCCTTCTGGCCTCGGAGGCGGATCGCCTGCTCAACGCGGCCTGATTTCTGGGTTGGCGCCCGTTCTGTCTGGAGTCACGAGGGCGGCGGCCAGGGTGAGGGCCCCGTCGCAGCCATCGCCTGCGGGATCGATCCAAGGGCTTCGGGGCAGGGCAGTGGCCAGGGCCTGGCCGAAGGCCTCCCGCAACCCTTCCAGATGGGTGATGGCCCCTCCCAGGGTGCACACGGTTGGGGTCGGCAGGGCCAGGTGGGTGGCAATGGCCCCCACCATCTCCACCAGCGCCTCCCCCTGGCGTTGCATGATCGCCAGGGCCAAGGGATTGCCGGCGGTGGCCTGGTGGTCCACCACCGGGGCGAGGGCGGCGAAGCCGGCGGGCCCGAAGCTGGGCTTCACCACCAAAGCCTTGATCTGCTGGGGGCTCTTGGGGTCGTCCACGTCCAGGCCCAGGGCCTGCCAGAGGTCCTGACGTAGGGGGTCGTCAGGATGGCGTCCATCCGCCATCTGCAGGCTCAGGCTGAGGGCATCTCGGCCGATGTCCATCGCCGAGCCGGCCCCGTCCAGCAGCCAACCCCACCCTGCACAGCGGTGGTGCCGGCCCATCCGATCACAGCCGATGGCGATGGTTCCCGTGCCACTGATCACCACGATCCCCTCCCCGTGGGGAAACGCGCCTGCCAGTGCCGTGCGCTCATCTCCCGTCACCACCAGATGGTCCGGGTTCAGCCCGAGGGTGGTGGCCGCCAGTTCCATGCCCAGGTCTTGCACCCTGCTGCCATGTTCGATGCCGCTGGCCCCCACCGCCGCAGCCCCCAGGGCCCAGAGCCCCTGGGGTGCCTGGCGATCCACCAGGTGGGCCCGGGCGCGCACCAGGCTCTCCCGCAGGGCCGCCTGAAACCGCTCCGGCCCATCCGGAGCCGCCAGATGGCCCACCCCCGGCCCCTCCCCTTCCGCCAAGGGGCTTCCTTCCAGAGTGGCCAGCCGGCAGGTGGTGTGCGTTTGGCCCGCATCGAAGCCAGCCAGCAACAGGGGGGGCTCCAGGGGGCCTGGGCTGGGAGCCTCGCTCACGGGCGCCTGGGCTCGTGCCGGCTGGCTCCGGCACCCTGCACGGAGGCCGCCAGGGTGGCCAGGCTGAACAGGGCGATCAGCTGCACTTCAGGTCGGAAGAAGATCGTGTCGGTGAGGCCCTGCACCGCCAGCCCGGCGAAGGCGGCCACCGCCGCCAGCGCCGGCAGCACCAGGGTGCCCTGGGAACGCCACTGGGCCAGCCCGGTGGCCATACCGCTGAAGAACAGTCCTGCTCCGCAGAGCAGACCGGGGATCCCTGCTTCCACAAGCCATTCCAGGGGAATGGAGTAGGCGCTCAGGGCGTTGAACTTCGGCTGCTGGTAGAGGGGGTAGATGAGATTGAACGCCGTATTGCCCGGCCCAATGCCGATCCAGGGTCGGTCTTGGATCATCTTCAGGGCGGAGCTCCAGACGTTCATGCGGAAGTTGTTGGAGCTGTCTTCCCGGCCGGCCACCAGGCTCATCACCCGCACCCGCAGGGGTTCCACCTGGGTGATCAGCACCACCAGGGCCAAGGTGCCGCCCCCCAGCAACACGATGGGAACCAGCCGGCGCCAGAGGGGAGGCCAGGATTGGGTATGGCGGAGCACCAGCAAGAGGGCCAGAAGGGCCAGCGAGGCCACCATGCCCATCCAGGCCCCCCGGCTGTAACTGAGCACCAGAGCCACAATGCCGAGGCCCAGGGATCCCAGGGCAAACAGGCGCCGGGGCCATCCCTCCCAGCGCAGCAGGGCTACGGCAGCCAGGGGCAAGATCGGGAGCAGATAGCCCCCCAGCAGGTTGGGGTTGTCGAGGGTGCTGTAGATCCGCACCGTGCCTTCGGCCACAGAGTTGGCGTCAGACCAGCGAGCCAGGGCGCCGGCGTCGCCGTAGAGCTGACGAATGCCGATCACGCTGGTGAGCAGGGAGCCCGCCAGCAGGGCCCCCGTGATCCGATCCCACCAGATGGGAGCGGTGGCCAGCAATTGGCGCATCAGGGCATAAACCCCGAGATAACTCACCAGCTTCATCAGCCCTTTGAAGGCCGCCATCGGCACCGGAGAAAATCCCGTGGCCACCACGGCCACCGCCAGCACCGCCAGCAGCCAGCCGTTGATGGGTCCCAGCCCGCCTGGCCTGGTGCGCAGGGCCCAGATCAGCCAGAGGAGGCCGCAGGCAAAGATCAGCAGGCTCAGACCGGCGCGGGTGATCTGGGGAAGCCAGGCCATCAGGCCACAGAGCACCAGGCCGGCGATGAGCTCCAGATGCTGTCCCAACCAGCCGCTGCGTTGATGGGCCAACACCCCCTGCCAGCGCAGCAACAGGGGCGTGGGGGCAACGGCAGTCACGGGGGCGTGTCGTGGGAGTCGCCTGGATTATCGGTGGCTCCGGCGGCCCGGGCCCCGGCGATGCCCTCCAGTGTGTCGAGTGGCGGCGGCTCGGCTGCGTTTCGCACGAAGAGCACCCGGAACACGGGCAGCCCCTGGGCCTCCACATGGCGCTCCCGTTCCGTGGGCACCGGCAGGGGGTTGGTGGGGCGCCAGGGTTGGGGATCGGTCTCGGACCGCCGGAAGCAGCCACTGGCCTCCACCAGCTCCACCATCGGCGCGATGACGGCATGCACATCGCTTTGTAGAAAAAGCTGGGCGCCTGGCTCCATGGCCCCCGCCAGGGCATGGAGCAGGCGGGGCTGAAGCACCCGGCGCTTGTGGTGGCGGGTTTTGAACCAGGGATCGGGGAATTGCAGGCTCACCAGTGCCAGACGGCCGGGGGGGAGCTCGACAAGCCAGCCCGGCAGGCTGACGCCGGCATGGGCGAAGAGAAAGCGGAGATTGGTGAGCCCGGCCGCCTCCTGATCGGCCTCCGCGGCGCTCACCAGGGGGCGGCGAATCTCGAGTCCCAGATGGTTGTGCTCCGGGCGCAGGGGAGCCAGGGCCAATAGAAACCGCCCGCGGGCGCTGCCGATGTCGAGATGGAGCGGCCGCTCGGGATCGGCGAAGAGTTCAGGGAGGGGGGGCAGGGGCCGCGGCAGCTGATAGAAGCGGCTGAGGGGATTGACGTGCTGCCGCACCATCAGTCGTTGGGCACCAGGAAGGCCCAGCAGGCCGTGTAGCCGTGCAGATGGGTGGCGCCGCCCACAGGGCCGATCTCCCCATTGCAGAAGAGCCCGCCGATGGGAACGGTGGCAAAGACCTCCCGGCAGAGGTTCACATCGCCGTCGGCTTCGCCATAGAGCCCCTCCCCTCGCCCCAGGCAGGCAAAGAGCAGGGCCGCCACGGGTTCCCCTCCCTCGATCGCCTGGCGACGGAGCAACTGGCGTGCATCCAGCCTGGAGGCAGCCGCATCGCGCAGCTGAAACTGCACTTTCTGGCCCACCCGCATGCGTTCGGCCACCGCCACGGCTCCGTTGCGCGGATCCACGCCGATGAGGTTGCGCACAAGAAAGGCCGAAGCGTGGTCGGTTCCACTGGAGAGCAGCATTTCGCTCCGGTCGACCCCCAGGAACAGGGAATGTTTCACCTGTTCCCGCTCTGCAGGGGTGAGCTCGCTGAGGATGAGCTGGAGGGCCTCCACGGGGCTGCGTGGGGTGTCCCCCCCCTTGCTCACCTGGATCACGATGTTGCGTTGGGCCTGCTCCACTTCAAGCACGGGGCCGATGGGCCTGCACCCCTGGGCGACCAGGGGATCCAACCGCCAGCCGCCGCTGATCAGACAGCCCACAGCCCCCGTATGCACACCCCCTCCCCCGTCTCTCGAACTGGAGAACAGCAGGGAGCCATGGGGGGCACTGTGCTGGCCGGCGATCCCCCCCACCTTGAAGGTGTGGGGAAGGGCGTAGTCCAGGCCGCTGATGAGGTCGTTGATGGCGCCGCAGGTGGGATCCACCAGGAGGAGCATGGAGGCAGGGCAGTTGTCGCTGCTGAGGGGAGCCCGAGGCAGCCCTAGGGCCTCCAGCCAGGCCTCTGCGGGTCCATCCAGATCCGGAAGGGAGGTGGTGTCCAGCGCGAAGGGCTGGAGCTGGGCCTCCGGCAGATGGAGCAGCAACACACTCAAGGCGGGCTCGCCCTCCAGTTCATGGGCCTCATGCTTTCCTGTGCCCACCACTCCACCACCGCAGCAACCGATCCAGTGGTCGGCCTGCAGCTTCTGGCTAAGCAGGGGAAGGAGCCGGGGGAGATCGCTGGCAAACCCGCTGTAGGCAAACACCAGGGCCAGATTCGCCCGACCCGTGCCGGCCAGTTGCTGGCACACCGCATCCACGGCCCCCTGCAGCGACACATCCTGGGCCAGGGCACTACGGCACCAGGCTCCACGGGGTCGGGAGGAGAGCCAGGGGAAGGAAGGAAGGGCCATGGCTGGAAGCTATCGCCCGCAGGGTGTACGGATAATGGCGCCTTACCGAACTCCATCGCTGTGCCGGATCTGCTCTACCGCTCCCTGGTGTGGCTTGATGTGCGACTGGGACTGCTCTTCGCCGTGGGGGTGCCCCTGGTGCTGCTGGGCTGGGCTGCCCTCCGTCGGGAGGGGGCCCTGCTGCGCCTGCTGGGCCTCTACTGGAAGGTGGCGTCGCTGCTGGTGATTGCCCTGTTGTTGCTGACCCATGGGCGTCCCATGGGTTACGTGTTGCTGGTGCTGGCCCCCCTGCTGATGGTGGCGGCGGTCTGGCTCTGGGTGGATCTCAATGAGGAGCTGGCCGACATGCCGCCCTGGCGCCCCCTGCCCCTCACCATGCGGCTCTGGCGTTGGAGCCTGACGTTCTACGGCCTGGCCAGTGCGGCCCTGGCGGCCACGGCCCTGCCTTGCGTTGGCGGGGGCCTGGCGCGTCCCCAGTGCCAGGTTTGGCTGGAGGCTCCTTCGGGGCTGCACGGGGTGGTGGCCCAGGTGTTGGGCTTCGTTTTTGGCGCCACCTGGACCCCTGGGGTGGCCTCCTTTGTGGGCTACGTCCTGTTGGTGGGTTACGGGGTGGGGCTGCTGCAGTGGCTCCTGCTGCGGGTGCCCCGCCAGGGCCGGGTGGCAGGGGAGTTTTAGGCTCAGCCCCCCTGGGTCCTGGAGCGCGTGGATTCACAGACCCCCCGGTCAGAACCTCTCCCTGCTTCCGAGGTGCAACGGAATGTGGCTGCTCTCCTGGGTGCCCTGGAAGAGTTCAGCCGTGGCCGCCCCGACCGGGTGTTGCGCCTGAGGGGCCAGTTGGCGGTTGACGGAGAGGGGTGTCCTGTGGACGCTCCCCCAGGGACAGACCTTCCCATGGAGCCCTTTGAAGTGCTCATCTTCCGGGGCTTCTCCAGCAGCGTCACCCATCCCACGGCCTTTGATCCCGATCGTCCGGCCTTGCCGGCAGGGGCCAAGATCGAGACGGCTGAGCTTCTGGCTGGTCCTCTGGATCCCCAGAGGGAGCAGCGGTTGGGGGCCCCCCAGCCCCCCGAGGCGTTCCTCTCGCCGGCTGCCTGGTGAGGGTTCAGCTGGAGGCCGAGGTGTAGGAGCGCAGGGCCAGCCGCCAGAACCAGCGGCTCAGGGCGAAGAATCCCAGGGCCATCCCTCCACCGGCCAGCAGCCAGGTCCAGGAGGGTCGGCCCAGGATGGCTTCGGCGGGCACGGTGGTGAGAAAGGCCACGGGGACCACCACCGTGAAGAGCACGCGCAGGGTTTCCGGATAGGCGCTGATGGGGTAGCGCCCGGCGGTGAGGGTGGCGCGCAGCACTTCTGTGGCGTTCCAGGTTTTCACGAACCAGATGCTGGTGGTGGCGAGCAGAAACCAGAGGCTGTAAAGGATGGTGAGGCTGGCCAGCAGGAGCAGGGCCGCCGCCCCCAGGGAGGCGGGAGTGGGGCGGGCACCAGCCTTTGTGGCGGCCCAGCCCATGAGGGCAAGGCCACTCAGGATTTCCGGCAGCCCCCCAAGGGCGAAGGTGCGACTGGAGAGCCAGAACTGGCTGTCGATCGGTTTGAGCAGCACGAAGTCGAGGGTGCCCTCCTGCACATGGGTGACGATGCGGCTCAGGTTGGGCCGCAGAAAGGTGTTGGCCACGCCATCGAGCATGGTGTAAACCCCCAGCACCACCAGAGCTTCGGGCCAGGTCCAGCCCCCCAGGCTCTGTCCCCCCTGGAAGAACAGCCCCATCATGAAGAGGCTGCCGGCCAGGTTGCCGCCGATGGCCAGCAGGTCAAACACCAGATTGGCCTGGTATTCCGTCTGGCTGGCCAGGGCCGTGCTCCAGAAGCGTCGCAGGGTGTTCAGATAGCGGCCCATCAGGCCCCCATGGCGGC
>JBEIGX010000092.1:0-8821 GCA_040381675.1 Aphanothece sp. | reverse complement strand
GATCGCCACCTCCAGCTCCTGCCGGAAGCGGAGGCCTACGGCACGGAATACATCCAGACGAAGGCCCAGTGCCTGAAAGATTTGGAGGTCCATCCTCTCGCCGAACGGATCGTGGCCGTCTTCCCCACCCTGGTGTTTGGGGGGCGGCTGGGGCCGGGGGATCCCCACCCCACGAGCTACCTCACGGCCGGCGTGGGGGAAGGCATCCGCTGGCTCTGGCTGGCCCGCTGGCTCCGAGCGGAGGCCAGTTTCCACTTCATCCATGCGGCCGACATCGCGACGGTCTGCACCCACCTGGCCACCACGCCCCACCAGCCCAATCCGGAGGTGGGCCAAGGGCCGGTGCGGCGCTTGGTGCTCGGCCAGGCTCCCCTGGAGGTGAACGCGGCGGTGGCCACCCTCTGCCGCTGGCGCGGGATCTGGCAGCCGCCCGTAGGCCTGGATCTGCGGGGGTGGCTGATCGAGGGGCTGATCAAGCTGCTCCGTTTAGAGGTGAATGCCTGGGATCGGTTTTCCATCCGCCAGCGCCACTTTGTGCACCAGCCGGTGAGCCCGCCGGAACGATTTGGCCTGCCAAGCCTGGCCCCCACCCTGGAGAAGGTGCTGGAAACGGCAGGAGTCCCCCATCGGGGCCCCCTGCCGGAACCCTGAGTGGGTCCTGGTCCTGGTCCTAGCCCTGGTCCTGGCCATCCGGCGACCGCGAAGGATTTGGGTACTGTTTGGCTGAAATGTTGCAGATCTGTCAGGAAGGACGAAGCGGCTCTGAGAACTCCGTAACGTGATCCGGTTGCGTGTGCGTTTTGCACCTCCCATGCGTCGTCTTTTTTCTCTGATCGCTCTGTGCCTGACCCTGGTTCTGGGTGCAGCCCCGAGCTTTGCGGCTGATGTCGCCCATGGCGCCCAGGTTTTCTCTGCCAATTGCGCGGCTTGCCATATGGGCGGCGGCAATGTGGTGAATGCCGAGCGCACCCTCAAGGCGGATGCCCTCAAGGCCTACCTGGCCAATTACGCCGATGGTCCTGAGGCCGCCGTGGCCTACCAGGTCACCAACGGCAAAAACGCCATGCCCGCCTTCGGCGGCAAGCTCAGCGAAGCCGACATCGCTGATGTGGCGGCCTACGTGATCGACCAGTCCGCCAAGGGCTGGGCCTGATTCACTTGGAGCATCCCATCGGCTGCTTCACCCAACCACAGATTCACACCCGGCGAAGGACCTTCGCCGGTTTTTTTTTGGGCCTAAGCCTTTCCCAGACGAACCGCCAGAACAGCCAGATACAGAGGTTCCGGAATCTCTCGGATGTCGTACTCCGAGGGCAACACGCCATGCACATGGCGGTGAACCGCCATCCAGCAGTTCCTTTCCGGATCGGCCCCGGTCGCGTCAAACGCACGGGAGGCTTCCACCAGCTGGCGCACCAGAGCCTGGTCGGAGGGATCGGTCGACGGAATCGCCATGGGCAGGGAAACTGGTGGGGCACAGACGGCGCCCATCATGGCGAGAGCCCTTCCCCAACGGGATGCCCCCCCCGGGCTCTCCCTGACCGGGGCCCTGCTGGCCCTGCTGGTGATGGGGGGAGCCCACCCCCTAGCCGCCTCGGCACAAGACCTGTCCTCTCCCAACCAGCCCCAGGCCATCAGTGCCCCTGAGTCCCTGGTTCCCTCCCCCTGCAAGCTCGTTGTGCCGGCGGATCAGGCCGTGCTCCAGCCAATGAAGATTCGCCCCGAGCAGGTGGCGTTTAAGAACCGCCTCGGTTGTCTCTCCCCAGCCGATGCGGTGTATGGACCCGATGGCTGCCCCATGCGCCTCTGCGGCAAGAACGAAGGAGCCTTTCAGCTGCCTCCGTAGGCCACCTGGCACACCGCATTGAGCAGCTGGGTCTGGGGCGCCGTTGCAGGCACCTGACCGTTCAGCAGACCCGCCTGGCAGTTGGCGGCCCCCATCAGGCTGTCCGTCTGGCCCAGGCTGTAGGCAAAGCTGGCGCCATAGAAACCAACGGCCTCCACCGAGGCGTAGTTGAGGAGATAGGTGCTGCCAGGCACCAGGATCACGGTCTGCTGCCGATTGGCGGCCTCGTTCACGAGGCTGGTGATCGTCACGCCGGTGGCGACCGCCGCCAACCCCCAGCCCTCTGTGTTCCAGCCCCACCACCCCCAGGTGGAAGGGGTCCAGGCATACCAGCCCGCTTTCCAGGGGCGGTTGGTCCAATACCCCCCATTGGCCCAGTTGGCATTCCAGCCGTTGCCATTGCGGTTATAGAAATTCTTGTCGATGTCCACCTCTTTCTGATCCCAGGCGGGGCGGGTGTTGGGTCCGTAGTGGGGGTGATCCCCCTGATAGCCCCGCATCCAACCCTCGGAGGAGCCACGGCCGTCGTAGCCCTCCCCGCCAAAGTGAAAGCCGCCACCACCGCCACCCCCCCCTCGGGCGAGGGCCACGGAAGGGGAGAGCCAGGCCCCAAGGCAGAAGAGCAGCACCCCCAGGGGGAGGAGCGGGCGCGTGCACTGGCGATTCATGGGCGCGGGGAACCTTTTCGCCATCCTGGACCTTCAACCGCGCCGCGGGAGCGCCGATTCAGCCCCATCCATCGTTTTTCCCAACAGGCGAGTCGGCAGGCGGTTTTCTCGCCAATCTGGTAAGGAGCACCCACCGCCGGTGGTGAGGCCCGAACCGCCCGATTCGGGCCTCACCCTGGGCCCAACCAACCCAGGCGCCATACGGTCAGACCACCCATTCCCATTCCCCCGTCAACCATGCATCCCACCGCCGAACTGTTCACAGAAAAGGCCTGGGCCGCTGTCGTTGCCGCGCAACAGCTGGCCCAGCAGAAACGGCAGCAGCAGATGGAAAGTGAGCATCTGTTTGCGGCCCTCATCGCCCAGCAGGGCCTGGCGAGCCGCGTCCTGGAGAAGGCCGGTGTCGATGTGGGCACCCTGAACCAGAAGATTGAGGCCTTCACCGCGGGCCAACCCAGCCTGGGTGCCCCACCCGACAACGTCTATCTGGGAAAGGGCCTCAACAGCGTGCTGGATCAGGCCGACTCCCTGAAGAAAAGCTTTGACGACAGCTTCATCGCCATCGAGCATCTGCTCCTGGCCCTGGCCATCGACGACCGCTGCGGCAAGCAGCTGCTCAGCCAGTGCGGCACCAACGCCGAAAAACTCAAGCAAGCTGTGGTGGCGATCCGCGGCAGCCAGAAAGTGACTGATCAAAATCCCGAAGGCACCTACGAATCCCTGGAGAAATACGGCCGCGACCTCACCGCCGCCGCCCGTGACGGCAAGCTGGATCCGGTGATCGGCCGCGACGAGGAAATTCGCCGCACGATTCAGATCCTCAGCCGCCGCACCAAGAACAACCCCGTGCTGATCGGCGAACCGGGGGTCGGCAAAACCGCCATCGTGGAGGGGCTGGCCCAGCGGATCGTGAACGGCGATGTGCCCTCCGCCCTTCAGAACCGCCAGCTGATCGCCCTCGACATGGGCAGCCTGATCGCCGGTGCAAAATACCGGGGGGAATTCGAGGAACGGCTCAAAGCTGTGCTCAAGGAGGTCACCGCCTCCGAGGGGCAGATCGTGCTCTTCATCGATGAGATCCACACCGTGGTGGGAGCCGGCGCCGCCGGCGGGGCGATGGATGCCAGCAACCTGCTCAAGCCCATGCTCGCCCGCGGCGAGCTGCGCTGCATCGGCGCCACCACCCTCGACGAACACCGCCAGCACATCGAGAAGGATCCGGCCCTGGAGCGCCGCTTCCAGCAGGTGTTTGTGGATCAGCCCACGGTGGAAGACACCATCTCGATCCTGCGGGGCCTCAAGGAGCGCTATGAGGTGCACCATGGCGTGCGCATCGCCGACAACGCCATCGTGGCCTCCGCCGTTCTCTCCAGCCGCTACATCTCCGATCGCTTCCTGCCGGACAAGGCCATCGACCTGATGGATGAGGCCGCCGCCCGGCTGAAGATGGAGATCACCTCCAAACCGGAGGAGATCGACGAACTGGATCGGCGCATCCTCCAGCTGGAGATGGAGAAGCTCTCCCTGGGGCGTGAATCGGATGCGGGCAGCCGGGATCGGCTGGAGCGGCTGGAGAAGGAGCTGGCCGATCTGGGCGAACAGCAGAGCTCCCTCAATGCCCAGTGGCAGAAGGAGAAGGGCGCCATTGATGAACTTGGCGCCATCAAGGAGGAGATCGAGCAGGTGCAGCTGCAAATCGAGCAGGCCAAGCGCAGCTACGACCTCAACAAGGCCGCTGAGCTGGAATACGGCACCCTGGGCGAGCTCAACCGCAAGCTGGCCGCCAAGGAGACGGAGCTCACCAGCGGCCATGCCGGCAAAACGCTCCTGCGCGAAGAGGTCACCGAGGACGACATCGCCGAAGTGATCGCCAAGTGGACAGGGATTCCGGTGAGCAAGCTCGTGCAGGGCGAGATGGAGAAGCTCCTCCACCTCGAGGATGAGCTGCACACCCGGGTGATCGGCCAACAGCAGGCCGTCACGGCCGTCGCCGACGCCATCCAGCGCTCACGGGCGGGGCTGAGCGATCCCAACCGGCCCATCGCCAGCTTCCTCTTCCTCGGCCCCACGGGCGTGGGCAAGACGGAGCTGAGCAAGGCCCTGGCCGCCCAGCTCTTCGACGCGGAGGAGGCCATGGTGCGCATCGACATGAGCGAATACATGGAGAAGCACGCCGTGAGCCGCCTGATCGGAGCGCCTCCCGGCTATGTGGGCTACGAGGAGGGCGGCCAGCTCACCGAAGCCGTCCGGCGCCGTCCCTACGCGGTGATCCTCTTCGATGAGGTGGAGAAGGCCCACCCCGATGTGTTCAACGTGATGCTGCAGATCCTCGATGACGGCCGCGTCACCGATGGCCAGGGCCGCACAGTGGATTTCACCAACACGGTGCTGATCCTCACCAGCAACATCGGCAGCAGCTCGATCCTGGATCTGGCCGGCGATCCCGCCCGCCACGGCGAAATGGAGAAGCGGGTGAACGAGGCGCTCCGCGCCCACTTCCGCCCCGAATTCCTCAACCGGCTGGATGAATCGATCATCTTCCACAGCCTGAAGGCCGAGGAACTGCGCCAGATCGTGGACCTCCAGGTGAAGCGCCTCGCCAAGCGGCTGGAGGAGCGGAAACTGGGCCTGCAGCTCGATGGGGAAGCCCTCGATTGGTTGGCCGGTGTGGGCTACGACCCGGTGTACGGCGCCCGCCCCCTCAAGCGGGCCATCCAGCGGGAGCTGGAAACGCCCATTGCCAAGGCAATCCTGGCGGGCACCTTCCCGGCCGGATCCACCATCACCGTGGCCGTGGAGAATGAGCGTCTGCGCTTCCAGCAGGCGCCCGCCGCCCAGCTCCCAGGCCCGGTGCCCGCTCTGGTCTGACCGCCGTTCCCCCCATGGCCCACACCAGCCCCCAGCCGCTCCTCCCCCCTCCCTTACCGAGGGGGAGGTGCTTGCTGGCGGGGCTGGTGTGGGTTCTCGCTGGCGGGTTGGCCACCAGCCCTGCCTCGGCCAGGGCCGCCGACGACACCCTCCAGGGCTCGCTGGAGATGCGCAAGCAATTTCCTTTCCCGGCGAAGTGCGACGGCAACACGCAGGAGATGGTGGCCTGCCTCTGGGAGCGGCGCAATCGGGAGGATCGGATGCTGGGCTCCCTGCTGGGGGAAGCGGAGCGGCTGGAGCAGTGGCGGGCCAGCCGCCGCAGGGTTTGTGAGGTGGTGGCGCAGAAGGGCTTGGGGGGATCCATCCATCCCATCGTTTGGCTCCGTTGCGAAAATGAACTCAATCGCGAGCTCCTGAGGAGCCTGAAGCAACCCCTGCTTCAAAAGCCAGGTCCCTGATGCTCACCATCCATCCCGACACCACCATCTACGTCTTCTGCCCGGCCCATATCGTCACCGGTGGCATCGAAGCCGTGCATCAGCTTGTGGACCAATTGCGCACCTTCGGCCACGACGCACGGATCGTCACCCTGCCGGCGGTGACCAATCCCCTGCTGCTGCAATACCGCAATTACGACGTGGCCTTCGCCGATGGCGTGGAAGACCACGACCGCAACGTGTTGATCGCCACGGAAGTCAACCCCGGGAAGCTCGACCGCTACTCCCGGATCCAGAAGGCGGTGTGGTGGCTGAGCGTGGACAATCACGAGACCAGCAGCGATCGCTTTGATTTCCAGAGCCCGGCGAGTGCGGCGGTGAACCACTTCGTGCAGAGCGCCTACGCCCGGCGGTTTCTGGAAACCCAAGGGGTAAAAGAGATCCACGATCTCAGCGACTATCTCCATCGCGAGTATCTGCGCGATCTCCATCCCCCCAAAAACGACATCGTGCTCTACACGCCCGTAAAGGGATCGGAAGATCTCCTGCGGCCCCTGATCGACGCGGACCCTTCGCTGCAATGGCTCCCCCTGAGGGGAATGATCCGCAAGCAACACGCCAGAACCCTGCGGCAAGGGAAGGTGTACGTGGATTTCGGCAGCCATCCCGGCAAGGACAGGCAGCCCCGGGAGGCGGCCGTGAATGGCTGCTGCGTGCTGGTGGGGCTGCGGGGTTCGGCCACCTTCCCGGAGGATGTGCCGATCCCCGATCCCTACAAGTTCTCCATCCGCGATCTGCAGAGCGACGCCGTGCTCACCACCATCCGGCAGTGCCTGGCCCACCATGGACAACGGCGCCAAGACTTCGACGACTACACCGCGACCATCCGGGCTGAGAAGGCACGCTTTGGGGAGGAGGTGAAGCGGATCTTCGGGGTGCAACGGCAGCGGGAACAGCCGCGGCTCGCCAAGGCCACCCGCAACACCTGGGCCTACATGCAACAGAACCGGCCCCTCACCGTGATGCGGGGTCTGGCCAATGAACTGGTTCCCCTGGGCCCCACCAACCTGGCCCGCCGGGTCTATCGCTCCCTGACGGCGCCCCAGAGGTGATCTAGCCCGATCAGGCCACCAGAGCGTCGATCCGGCGAGCCAGCTCCGCATCGAGGGTGGATAGCCCGCCCGTGTCGTGGGTGGTGAGGGCAATCGTCACCCGATTCCAGACGTTGCTCCACTCCGGATGATGCCCCAGGGTTTCCGCCGCCAGGGCCACCCGGGCCATGAAACCGAAGGCTTCCGAGAAATTCTTGAAGGTGAACTGGCGCTGCAGCTTCCCCTCCACCAACCCCCAGGCGGGCAGGGTGGTGGTGAGGGTGGCGATCTCCACGGGCGTGAGAGGAACGGCGGCCATGGCACAGGAAAGGAGAAGATCGAGGACGGTAGCCCCCTTCGGGTCACGCCGCTGGGGTGGCCTCAGCCGAAGCGGTAGTGCTTGCGCACGGGTTCCGTCACCTGCCACTCACAGGAGAGACCCTGGGCAAACACCACCAGATCTCCAGGAGCAGGCAGGTTTCCTGCTCGTCGTAGGACCAGGGAAAACGGCTGACGCCGCAGGTCCAGATCGGCCAGTCGCGGGCTCCGATGGCGGCCATGGAGGGCTCAGGGGTCGGCGGGGGAATCAAGGAGGGCATCCAGCCGAAACGTGGCCTGCCCTCCGGCCCCAGGAATGGCCTCCAAGGTAAGGCGATAGCGGCCTCCACCGAAATTCAGATCGCGGAAATCCCCGGTCCTCCAGAGGCTGGCGGGAGCGCCCGCCAGACCCACCCGGGCCCCGCCCGCCTCCACCCCCTCCAGCTGCAAGGGAACCTTGCCCTCGAGCACCTCCCTGGGGGTGCCGGCCGAGAGGGTGAAGCGCTCCTCCAGGCGGCGGCTGCGACGGAGGGCCTCCAGGGCCTGCAAGGTGCTCCTGTGCTCCCGTTCCAGGGCGCTGTGGCGCTGCTGGAGGGTCTGAAAGGCGAGGCGATCCTGCACGGGGCCGGCCAATCGTTCGAGATCGCTCAGGAGGCGGGGAACATCGATCTGGCGCGTGCGGCGCAGCAACGTGAGCTCCGCCTCCAGGGTGCGCAGCCGACCCTGCCAGCTCAGCTGGGCCACCAGCCAGGTGGCGCACACCAGGGCGGATCCCCCGGCCAAGGCCAGGGCCAACCAGGCGACCGGCGGCAGGGAGCCCCGTCCCAGTCCGTTGAGGCGCGCGCGGAAGCGGATCCAGGGAGTCGGCTCCTCCACCCTCAATCCTCCCCGATCAGATGCAGGCACAGCTGGCGGCGATGGGGGCGGGCTCGGTGCTCCCACAGGTAGACGGCCTGCCAGGTGCCGAGCACGAGGCGGCTGCGGTGGACGCTCAGGGGAAGGCTGGTGCAGGTCAGGGCGGTGCGGATGTGGGCCGGCATGTCGTCCCATCCCTCGTCGTCATGGACGTAGGGACGCAGGGGCCCCTGGCCGCTGATGGGCCGGACCCCCTCCTGGGGGACGAGGGCCTGGAGATAGGCCGCCAGGTCTTGCAAAACCCGGGGATCGGCGTTTTCGTTCACAGTGAGAGAGCAGCTGGTGTGCAAGCAACTGATCAGGGCCTGCCCGGTAGCGATGCCGCTGGCGCCAATCTCCTGGTTAAGAGCTGGGGTGAGATCGGTAAAGCTTTCGCCGGTCGTGGGGATGGTGAGCCATCTGAGGTCCTGACGCAGCATGGGTTCTGGGGCGATGTTGGCATCCGCAAGGGGATGACACAGAAGTGCAATCTTCCTCTTCCCACATTGACAAGGCATGCACAGTGTGGCTATCGAAAAATGTGTTACCCCCTGCCGTCGCGCCTCTGGCCATGAGCACCGTCCCTGATCGACTGCCGGTCGATCGAAAATGGCCCCGAATCCTGCCAGGCCTTCAGAAGGCTTGGTTTCCCGGTCTTGATCGGGGCGGCCTGATCACCGGTGTGCTGGGCCTCCTCCT
>JBEIGX010000091.1:0-8838 GCA_040381675.1 Aphanothece sp. | reverse complement strand
GGTGGTGGATTTCGGTCTGGGCGCCCTTGTGTTGCTGGGTTTGGTGGTTCTGGTGCCGAAGCTCCTCTCCCGCCTGGAGCAGCGTCGCTCCGGAGCCACGCCTCCGGGCAACTTGGGCTGAGAAACAGGGGCCTGGTCTCTGCCCATGGTTGACATCCCGGCAGTGCCATCGTCGAGACCTGGGATGATCGGGGGTTGATCCATCCGTCCGGGCCCCGATGCTGCCCTCCTTGCCGATGCGGTTTCTCCGCTATCTGCTGTTCCCCCTGGGCTGCTGCGCCGCCGGACTAGCGATCGTGCTGGGGTGGCAGGGTCTCAGCGCCGCCTGGATCACTCTGGTGCTGCTGGTGCTGGAGGTGTCGCTCTCCTTTGACAACGCCGTGGTGAATGCCCGGGTGCTTGAAAAACTCACCCCGGGCCAGCAACGCTTCTTTCTCACCTGGGGGCTGGTGATTCCGGTGTTCGGCGTGCGCTTCGCTGGCCCCCTGCTGATGGTGGCCCTGGCCGGAGGGGTGAGTCTGAACCAGGCCCTGGATGCGGCCCTGAACAAGCCCGACGACTATCGGCATCTGCTGGAGCTGGCCGAACCCCGCATCTTGGCCTTTGGGGGCATGTTTCTGCTGATGGTGTTTCTGCGCTATTTCTTCGATGAAGCCAAAACCCTCCATTGGTTTCGCCCCCTGGAACGGCGCCTGAGCCATGCCGGCAAAGTGGAGGCCTTGGAGATCGCCCTGGCCCTGATCCTCTTGCTGGGCCTGGTGGCCTTCCTGCCCGGGGAGCGGCGGGGAGAGGTGATGGTGGCCGGCGTGCTGGGTCTGGTGCTGCAGCTGCTGAGCACCTCCCTGGCGGAAGCCTTCGGCGATGAGGAGCAGGCCGGTGCCAGGCTCGCCGCCGGGGGGGGCCTGGCCAGCCTGCTCTATCTGGAATTGCTGGATGCCTCCTTCAGCCTGGATGGCACCATCGGCGCCTTTGCCATCACCTCCAATCTGGCCCTGATCATGATTGGCCTGGGCCTGGGAGCCCTCTTCATCCGCTCCCTCACCCTTCTGATCACCCGCGAAAAAGCCCTCGACCAGCTCATCTTTCTGGAGCACGGGGCCCACTACGCCATCGGTGCCCTCGGAGCCCTGATGTTGGCAGGGATCTGGTTGAAGGAACACCATCTTCACCTACCCGAATGGGTCACCGGGTTGATCGGTCTGGTGTTTCTCGTGCTTTCCCTCGTCGATTCCCTTCGCCATCGCCAGCGATTCGAGGGGGCGTCACCCGGCCCCTAGGCAGCTGTCCCTCCGTCCCTTTTCCTGTTGCGATGGCCATCAGAGCCCGAAGTGGCGGCAGATCAACCAGGGCACGGTGATGGCCAACATCAAGGTCAGGGGAGCCCCGTAGCGGGTCATGTCGAGAAAGCGATAGCGTCCCGGGCCAAACACCATCAGGTTGGTCTGGTAGCCGATCGGTGTGAGAAAGCTCTGGCTGGCCGCAAAGAGGATGGCAAAGATGAAGGCCATGGGCGGCAGGTTCAGGCCCTTGGCCAGTTCGGTGGCGATCGGCATGAGCAGCACCACGGTGGTGCCATTGCTGAGGGCTTCGGTGAAGAGCTGGGCCAGCACGAACACCACCAGCAACACCCCATAGGCAGACCAGCCCTGGAGCGACTGCAGGAGATCCTTCGCCAGGGCAGCCGCCAGCCCCGTCTTCTGCATCGCCACGGAAAAACAGGAGAGCGACCCCAGCAGCAGGATCACATCCCAGCGGATGGAGCGCTGCAGCTCCCCAGCCCGCAGGCAGCCGGTGGCCACCATGATCACCACGGCCAGAAGCACGGCGGCCATCAGGGGCAGCACCTTGAACAGGGGCAGCAGGATCACCAGGGCGCCGATGAGCAGTGCCAACCCCTTGCGGTTGGTGGTGGGTAGATCCTTCTCCAATTCATCCAGCAACACCAGGTCGTTGTTGGCCTGCATGCCCCGGATCGCATCCACCGGCGCCTGCAGCAACAGCACATCCCCCGCCTGAAGCACCACCTTGCCCAGCCGCTCCCGCAACACCTGGTTGCCCCGGCGCACGGCCATCAGGGTGGCGTTGTAGCGCTGGCGGAAGCGCAGATCGCGGGGGGTGGCCCCCGCCAGGGTGGAGCCGTTGGGCAGCAACACCTCTACGATCCGCTGGGTGGTGATCTCTGGGCGGGAGAGTTCCTGGATGGCCTCCTCCTGCTCCTCGGCCGGGGAGAGCACCACGGTGTGTTCCTGCTGGAGGCGCAGCAGGGTTTCCCGGTTGCAGCGCAGCACCAGCCGATCTCCCCCCTGCAGCACCCGCTCCGCCAGGGGGGATCCGAAGATCTCGCTGCCCCGCTGCAGCTCCAGCACGTCCACATCGAAGCGGCGCTGGAGCCGGCTGGCGTGAAGGCTCTGGCCGATGAGCTCGGAGCCCTTCGGGATCAGCACCTCGGTGAGATAACCCTCCCGGGTCAGCCCGCCCAGCAGATCATCCCCCTCTAGGCCCCGATCCGGCAGCAGGCGATCGCTGGCCCACAGCATGTAGAGGCTGCCCAGAAGCCACACCGGGATGCCAATGGTGGTGAAGCTGAACAGGTCGAGGGAGCCATAGCCGAGCTGGCGGCTCACATCGCTGGCCAGCAGGTTGGTGGAGGTGCCGAGCAGGGAAATGGTGCCGCCGAGCACGGTGGCGAAGGAGAGGGGCAGCAGCACCTTGGAGGGGGCGATGCGCCGGCGATGGCACCACCCCTCGAGCACGGGCAGCAGGGTGGCCACGATCGGGGTGTTGGGGATGAATCCCGACACCGGAGCCACTACACCCACCAAAAGGGCGATCATCCTCTGGGGTGTGCGCACCGCATCGGAGCCGATCAGGGCCCGCAGCCGATCCAGGGCGCCGCTGCGAAAGAGGCCAGCTGAAACAGCAAAGAGGCCCATCAGGGTGATCAGGGCTGGGCTGCCGAAGCCCTGCACGGCTTCATCCGGCTTGAGAACCCTGAAGGTGACCAGGAGGGCCGCCGCCAGGAGTCCCACCACCTCCGGTGCCAACCAGCCGGTGACGAACAACAGGATCGACGCTGCGAAAACGGCCAGCGTGATCAGGCCAGGCAGGGTGGCGGCCACCGAAAGGAAGTTGCTCATGGGCACTCGGTGCTGAAAGCCATCCTAAAGAACGGTTTGCCCATGGGGAATAAGGGGTGTCACCTTCCTGGGCGGCGCCGCCAGCAGGCAGGGGGCGTCCGCTCGGTCTCCAGGGCTGGCACATAGCCGGTGAGGGCCGCGATGCCCGCCGCCGCGTTCACCAAGCTGGCGGAGGGAGATCAGCCATGGAAAGCGCGCCATCGAACGACCCACCTGCTCCCAAAACCTAGGATCTGTCTGTGCTCACCCGTCTGAACCGACGGAAGTGACCAAGGGGCGTTAAGTTCCTGCCCAATTGGCTCTTGATGCCTTGTCCGTTTCTCCTGCCAAGCCGTCCTGGCACGCCCTATCCCCCCAGGACTGCTTACAACAGCTTGAAGCGACGGATCAAGGCCTGAGCACGGCCCAAAGCGCCAAACGGCTGGCCGAAGGCGGGCTCAATCGGCTGGAACTCGCCGCTGGACGCAGCAACTTCCGCATCCTCTGGGATCAGTTCACCAATGTGATGCTGGTCATGCTGCTGGCCGTGGCGGCTGTGTCGGCAGGCGTGGCCTATGTGGAGCAGAAGTTTCCCAAGGACGCGATCGCCATCGTTCTGATCGTGGGCCTCAACGCCCTATTGGGGTATCTGCAGGAATCCCGTGCCCAGAAAGCCCTTTTGGCCCTGCGGGAGATGGCCCAACCCCTGGTGATGGTGCGCCGCGACGAGGAGTGGCAGCGCCTGCCCAGCGAACAGCTGGTGCCTGGCGATCTCATCCGGGTCGAGGCCGGGGATCGGGTCCCCGCCGATGCCCGACTCCTGGAGAGTGTGGAGCTGGGCTTGCGGGAAGCCGCCCTCACGGGGGAAGCCGAGGTGGTGAACAAGCGGGCATCCCTCCTGTTGGAGGCCTCCACCCCCGTGCTGGAGCGCCTGAACTGCCTCTTTCAAGGCACGGAAGTGGCCCGGGGCCGAGGCACCGCCGTGGTCACCTCCACCGGCATGGGCACAGAGCTGGGCCAGATCGCCGAACTGATCAATACCGCCGGCGGGGAGACCACCCCCCTGCAGGAGCGGCTTGATGGCCTGGCCAACGTACTGGTGGGCTCCGCCTTGGCCTTGGTTGCCCTGGTTGTGCTGGGCGGCTGGCTGCTGGGCCAACCTCTCCTCAACCTGCTGGAAGTGGCCCTCTCCATGGCCGTGGCCATCGTGCCCGAGGGGCTGCCTGCCGTGATCACCGTCACCCTGGCGATCGGTACTCAGCGCATGGTGAAGCGGGCCGCCCTGATTCGCCGCCTGCCCGCGGTGGAAGCTCTGGGCTCCGTAACCGTGATCTGCTCCGACAAAACCGGCACCCTCACCCAGAACCGCCAGGTGGTGCAGGAGCTGCGGGTGGGCACCGAAGCGCTGGCCGTTTCGGGCCAGGGCTACGAGCCCACCGGCACCTTCACGGCCCATGCCCTCACTCCACCTGCCGGTAGCCACGCCGGCATGCCTGAGGGATCACGCGATCTTCTTCTGAATGCGGGGGTGCTCTGCAGCGATGCCGAACTGACCAAAGAAGAAGACGGCCGCTTTGAGATCCTGGGCGATCCCACCGAAGGCGCTCTCCTGGTGGTGGCCGCCAAGGCTGGCATTGACGGCTTCGCCCTTCGCAGCCATTACCCCAGGGAGGCGGAGATTCCCTTCAGCTCCGAGCGCCAGCTCATGGCCGTCTGGGTGCACGATCAGGATCGCCAGCTGCAGGCACCCCTTGGAGCCGTGGCCGACGGCTCGCGCACCCTGATGATCAGCAAGGGAGCTCCGGAGGTGATCATCGCCACCTGCAGCCGCTGGATCGATGGCTCCGGGGTGGTGCCGATGGAGGCCAATGAACGGCGCTGGTGGTTGGACCAGGCCAAGGATCTGGCCTCGCAAGGCCTGCGCGTTCTGGCGTTCGCCTGCGCCCCCCACCACCCCAGCCCCGAGCTGGAGCTCCAGGAGCAGGTGCTGATCGGGCTGATGGCCCAACTGGACCCCGCCCGGCCCGAGGTGGCCCTGGCCGTGAGTCGGTGCCGCGCCGCCGGCATCCGCCCTCTCATGATCACCGGCGACCATCCCCTCACGGCCAAGGCCATCGGCACGGGCATCGGCCTGGCCGACCCTGATTGCGAGGTGGTTCTGGGGAGGGAGCTGGAAACCTTTGATGAGGCCCGCCTCAAGGACGTCGTCGCCCAGTGCAACGTCTATGCCCGGGTGGCCCCGGAGCAGAAGCTCCGCATCGTCAAGGCCCTCCAATCCAATGGCCAGGTGGTGGCCATGACGGGAGACGGGGTGAATGATGCCCCCGCCCTCAAGCAAGCCCATATCGGCGTGGCCATGGGCATCACCGGTACGGAGGTGAGCAAGGAAGCCGCCGACATGGTGCTGCTGGACGACAACTTCGCCACCATCGTGAATGCGGTGGAGGAAGGGCGGTTGGTGTACGCCAACATCCGCCGCTTCGTGAAATACATCCTCGGCAGCAATGTGGGTGAGCTCCTCACCATTGCTGCCGCCCCCTTGGTGGGCCTGTTCGGTGTGCCCATGACCCCCCTCCAGATTCTTTGGATGAACCTGGTGACCGATGGGGTGCCAGCCTTGGCCCTGGCCCTCGAACCCGGGGAGAAAGACCTCATGCACCGCCCCCCGGCGGAGCCTGGCGAATCGATCTTTGCCCGGGGCATCGGCAACTACATCCTGCGGATCGGCGTGGTGTTTGCCATCATCACCATTGGCCTGATGGTGTGGGCCTACCGCACGTACGGTCCAAACGGCCCCTGGCGCACCATGGTGTTCACCACCCTCTGCCTGGCCCAGATGGGCCATGCCCTGGCGGCCCGCAGCGACCGCCCCCTGATCCAGGTGGCTCCTTTCTCCAACCCCTGGTTGATCTGGGCCGTGGTGCTCACCACCGCCCTCCAGCTGGCCCTGCTCTACGTACCTGCCCTGGCTAAATTCTTCGGAACCGTTCCCCTTTCCGCCCACGATCTAGGCATTTGCATCGGCTTCAGCCTGCTGCTGTTCCTCTATCTGGAGCTCGAGAAAGTGTGGCGCCTCTGGCGTCGCCGTGCCCGGGCCGATGCCTGATGGGCTGAGCGTTCTCAAAACCCTGGTCGAGGCCCTGCCACGCCTGATTCAGGAGGGGGCGGATCGCCATCCCCTTCTGGGCTATGGGCTGATCGCTGCTTGCATGTTTCTGGAAAACCTGTTTCCGCCGATCCCTGCGGAATTGATCATGCCCCTGGGCGGCTTCCTGGCCCACACGGGCCAGCTCCAGATTGGGCCCGTCATCTTCTCGGGCCTGCTGGGAACGGTGCTGGGTGCCTGGTTCTGGTATGGCATCGGCCGCTGGATCAACGAGGAGCGTCTGGAACACCTGATCGGCCGCCATGGCCGTTGGCTTGGGGTAACGCCAGAGAGCCTTCGCCAGAGCCGACGCTGGTTCAACCGCCATGGCTCCGCGGTGGTGTTCTGGGGGCGGTTGGTGCCGGGGGTGCGCACCTTCATCTCCGTGCCGGCGGGGATGGAACTCATGCCCCAGACCCCCTTTCTGGTCTGGACTACGGCTGGAAGCAGCATCCTGGTGGGGATCCTGGCACTGGCGGGGCAGGCCCTGGGCGAAAAGTATGGATCCGTGCTGCGCTGGATGGAGTCGATCAGTGGTCTGTTGCTGCAGGCACTCCTGGTGGCGGGTCTGGGATTGGGCCTGTTTCTGCTGCTCCGCCGCCGCCGCTCCCGCTGATGCTCAACGGCCCGCCTGGGCAGCTCAGCGGAATTTCACCACTCCGCCGGGGTGGAAATAGGCCCCACTTTCTCCAGTTCGCCCTCCCTTAGCACTCTCTTCCTGGGAGGTGATCTGGAGCCGACCGGCGGTGCGCAGCTCATTCATGGACACCATCAGGAGCAGGATGCCGCTCATACAGGCCATGCTCATCAGCGTGAGGGCCCCCCACAGGCGCTTTCGTTTGAGTTCGGCGGTCTCGCGATGGTCGACCGGCAGGCCGCAATCGGTGCAGATGAGCATGGGAGTGCTCCGCCCCACCTTGGTGAGCATCCGGCAGCCGCAGCGACGACAGGCCATGGCGGGAACACTAAAAGAAAAGTCTGGCACCGGTTCAACCACCCGTTGGCTCATGGCGAGCCATAAACGCACCTTTTCGATGCCATAGGCAGTTCCTTGTAAACATTAGGCCCAGGCCTGGGGAATCACCCCTAGTCTTTCGCGCCAACAGTGCCTCGCGGCCGGTCTCCCTCGTCGCCATGACCCTGCTCTTCGCCCAGACCGCCTGGTTGGTACCCCTCTATCCCCTGGTGGCCTCCCTGCTGTCCCTGCTCTGGTCGCCCGGATTGATCTCCCGCACGGGTCCCCGCCCCTGTGGCTACATCAACCTCCTGATGGGTGCCCTGGCCTTTGTTCACAGCGCCGTGGCCATGGTGGCTCTCCACTCCAATTCCACCGCCGGTTCCTCGGCCATCTACCGCCCTCTCACCTTCGGGTGGACCTGGCTGGACACCGCCGGCCTGCGCATCGGCTTTGACGGCCTGATCACCGAGCCCGCCCTGATCGCCATGACGGTGATCACGGGGTTGCATGTGCTCGTGCAGGTGTATTCGATCGCCTACCTGGAGATGGACTGGGGTTGGCCCCGGTTCTTTGGCTCCTTGAGCTTTTTTGAAGCGGGCCTCTGTGCCCTGGTGCTCACGGATTCGCTGTTCTTCAGCTACGTGATTCTGGAGCTCCTCACCCTGGGCACCTATCTGATCGTGGGCACCTGGTACAACCAGCCCCTGGTGGTGAAGGGTGCCCGCGATGCCTTCCTCACCAAGCGGATCGGCGACCTCATCTTGCTGGCCGGAGTGATTGCCCTGTATCCCATCACGGGCACCTGGAATTTCCACCGGCTGCAGGGGTGGGCCGCCGATATGGCCAACAACCACATCCCCCTCAGCCCGAGCCTCACCCTCATCCTGTTGGCTCTGATCGCAGGCCCCATGGGCAAATGTGCCCAGATTCCCCTCCATCTCTGGCTCGACGAGGCTATGGAGAGCCCCCTGCCCTCCACCGTGTTGCGAAACTCTGTGGTCGTTGTGGGTGGGATCTGGGTGTTGCTCCGTCTGGAGCCGATGATTTCCCTGAGCCCACTCGTACAGACCGTGATGGTGGTGGTGGGGGGCACCAGTGCCCTGGTGGGTTCCCTTATCGCCCTGGCCCAGATCGATGTGAAGCGGGCGCTCTCCTTTCTCGTCACGAGCTGGATGGGTCTGGTGTTCATGGCCGTGGGCCTGGGCGGCATCAATGTGGCCGACCACTTGATCTTGGTCTATCCCCTTCCCATGGCTCTGATGTTGATGGCGATCGGGGCGATCGTGTTCACCAATGTGACCCAGGACCTCACCCAGTTGGGTGGCCTCTGGAAGAAACGGCCCCTGATGGGGGTGGCTTTCCTTACCGGAGCCGCCGGACTCATCGCCCTGCCGCCATTTGCTGGATTTGCTGCCCTGCGAGAGCTTCTGGCCGTGGCCTCCAGCAGCTCCCACCCCTGGCTCCTGGGAGGCATCGTGTTGATCACCAATGCCCTCATCAGCGCCGGGCTGATCCGGGTGTTCGGCCTGATCTGGGGGGGGCAACCCACCCCTTTCACCACCCGCTCGCCGGAAGCTCTTTGGTTGCTGGTGCTGCCCACGCTGGTTCTGATGGGGATG
>JBEIGX010000090.1:0-8873 GCA_040381675.1 Aphanothece sp. | reverse complement strand
TCCGGCGACTCCGGCGTGATTGCCAACAACTACATCGACTACGCGATCAACGCGCTGGTTTGAGCTTGAGGGCTGAAAAGCCTGAGTGGCCCCCCACACGGGGGGCTTTTTTTTATGTGAATCCGAAGCGCTGTAACGAAGGCGGCTGATGGCAACATCATGGAAGCAATGTGCCGCGTACCGGTTCCCATGACAGGACCACGGGAGAGCGATGCTCCCCTCACAACCGCCGGTGAACCCATCACGGAGGCCGAGGCCCATAGGCGCCTGCGCAGTGACGACCCTTCGCTCCAGTACTACGCAGCCTGGTGGCTCGGCAAGATGCGCAGTCCCCATCCCGACACCGTGCCCCTCCTGCTGGCGGCCCTGCAGCTTCGCCAGCCCAGGGAGGTGGGGGCCGGGGTGGAACGCAATGCGGTGGCCCGCAATGCCGCCCGGGCCTTGGGAAAGGTGGGGGATGGGCGTGTGGTGCCCGAGCTGTTGGCGGCCTTGGCCGATGAGGATGACGGGTTGCGGGAGGCGGCGGCCCGGGCCCTGGGGGAGCTCCGGGCGGAGGCGGCCGTGTCGCCCCTCTGTGAACGCCTGGCTTCGGGGCTGGAGGGGGCGGGGGCCTGCAGGCCCGACAGCCCGAAGTTGCAGGAACCCTGCGAGGCCTTGATCGAAGCCCTCGGGGACATCGGGGTGACGCGGGAGGACGTGTTGGCCACCATCGCGCCCTTCCTTCAGCACGAGCGGCCTCTCATTCGCAGTGCGGCTGCCCGGGCGTTGCTCCAGCTCACGGGAGACCACGCCTTCGGGGAGCAGCTCCTCAGCCTGTTGGAGCATCCCCAGCTCCAGGTGCGACGGGCTGCCCTCATGGATCTGGGGGCCGTGGGATGGCGTGTCGCCCTGGATCCCATCCGGCGGACCCACGCCGAAAACAGCCTCAAACTCATCGCCCTCCGCGGTCTGGTGGAACGGGGCTCGGGCGACCCCTCGACGGAAGCTCTTCTGGAGGCCATGGATGAACTCCTCTGATCGGTTCGCCGCCTTGATTGCGGCGGTGGAGCAGGCCGATTCGGCCGGGGCGCTGTTTCAGACCACCCGGACCCTGGCCACTGCACTGGCCAGCCAAGATCTGGTCGCCACGGGGGATTCCCCTCCGGATCAGGCTCTCGCCTGTCTGGTGCGCATCCTGGGGTTCAACAACCCAGGGGCGGCGGTGGCGGCTGTGGAGGGGTTGATGGCCTGTGGGCCGGCGGCCGTGGCTCCCCTCCTGGAGGGTTTGGATGACCACAACTACGGGGCGCGAGCCTGGGCGGTGAGAGCCCTGGCTGGCATTGGCGACGTGCGGGGGCTGGACCTGTTGGAGGGAGCCCTCGCCAACGATGTGGGGCCTAGCGTGCGCCGGGCGGCGGCCATCGGCCTGGGCACCCTTCAGGTGGATGGCCTGGCTCCCCAGGAGCGCCGGGCTGTTCAGCAACGGGCCTTGGTGGCCCTGGAGAGCGGAGCCCAGGACGGGGAGTGGGTGGTGCGCTACGCAGTGGCCACGGCGATGGAACGGATCACCCCGCGCCTCCAGGAGCTGGAGGGAGGTCGCCATCGGGCGGAGTCGATCCTCCATCGCCTCGCCGATGAGGGCCAGGAGGAGGCCCCAGTGGTTTGGCTTCGCGCCAGGCTGGCCCTCTCGCGCCTCTCTTGCCCATGACGTCTTCCCCGATCAAGGTGCTGTTTGTGTGCCTCGGCAACATCTGCCGTTCGCCGGCAGCCGAGGGCTGTTTCCTCCATCTGATCGCCAGAGAGCAGCTGGACGATCTGTTTGCGGTGGATTCCGCGGGAACCGGTAACTGGCATGTGGGCAAGCCTGCCGACCGGCGCATGCTGGAGGCCGCTTCCCGCCGGGGCATCCTCCTGCCGAGCAGGGCGCGCCAGATTGCCTTTTCGGACCTCCAGGCCTTTGATCACATCCTCACGATGGATGATGACAACCTTGCTGCGGTGCGACGGCTGGCGGGATCCCATCCCACCCGCGCCACCATCGAGCCCATCACCCGCTATTGCAGCCGCCATGGGCTCCAGGAGGTGCCTGATCCCTACTACGGAGGCCCCGATGGATTTGAGCAGGTGCTCGATCTCCTTGAGGATGCCTGCGAAGGGTTGCTGGCTGAACTGAGGCCCGCGGGGGGCGATCGCTCAAGCCGGGGTGGCGGGGGTGGGGTCTCCGACTCCAGGGACTGATCCCCGCCAGGCTTCCTCGGGAACCTTGGCGCGGAAGGCATCCACCATGGCCTGAATCACGGCTTCGATCTCCATGCCATCCGTGACCAGCAACAGGGCATCCGGCGCCTGGCGCAGAGGGGCCTCCTGCCGAGTGGAATCTTGTCTGTCCCGTTCGGCAATCTGACGCTCGAGCTCTTCCAGCTCGGGCGCCTCAAAGCCCTGTTGCTGCAGATCCCGTGCCCGTCTGCGGGCCCGTTCCGCCGCGCTGGCGGTGAGAAAAATCTTGCACTCGGCATCGGGAAACACGGCGGTGCCCGTATCCCGTCCTTCTGCCACCAGACCCCCCTGCTCCCCCAGGCGTTGCTGAAGGGAGGTCAGGCTCTGGCGGACGCAGGCATGGGCCGCCACGGTGGACACCACCGCCGTGACCTCCGGACTGCGGATGGCCGTGCTCACGTTGTGGCCATTGACCTGAATCTGCGCCTGGCCCTCTCCATTCGTGCTGAGATCCAGGGCCAGACCTTCCAGCAGGGGAGCCACCGCCCCTGGGTCGGCAGGATCGACGCCCTGCTGCAGCACCCACCAGGTCAGAGCCCGATACATGGCTCCCGTGTCCAGGAAAGTGAGACCCAGGCGCTGGGCCAGGGCTCGGGTCACCGTGCTCTTGCCCGCACCGGCGGGACCATCGATGGCAACAATCGGGGCTCGGGGCATCAGGAAGCGGTGATCGATCAGCCGGGCAGGGCCGCAACGCACGGCCGCAGCGAGTAGGGCCAGGCCCCCATGGGTTTCGCGAGTTCCCAGTGTATGGGCATCCACGAGGGCCACGTACTCGGGAGGGAGGTTGTGGCGTTGAAGCTCCTCTTCGAGAACCTTGAGGATCAGGGAAGGGGCGTTGCCGGCCTGGGCCAGGGTTGCTGCTTTTGCGAGGGCAGCAGACAGGCCTGCCGCACGAGCCAGCTCGTCCGCAGTGAGATAGCTGTTTCGGGAGCTGAGGGCCAATCCATCCTGCTGGCGCACCGTGGCCATGCCTTCGATCACCACGGGGAGGCCGAGGTCGGCCACCACCTGCCGCAGGATGACCAGCTGTTGCCAATCTTTTTCCCCGAGGAAGAGCCGCTCGGGCCGAACCATCCCCAGCAGCCGGGTCACCACGGTCGCCACCCCCTCAAAGTGCCCGGGACGATGGGCCGCGCAGAGGGAGGTCAGCAAAGACACCGGTGGGACCACGTGGGTGATCCCGGCCTCCCCCCGGGGATAGATCTCCTCGGCTGATGGTGCAAACACGGCATGGGCCCCGGCGTCGCCTGCCTGGCGGGCGTCCGCTTCCAGTCTGCGGGGGTAGTGCTGGACATCCTCTCCCGCGCCGAATTGAAGTGGGTTCACAAAGATGCTCACCAGCACCTGGGGCTGGCCCCACCAGCGGGGCGTGGCCGCCCGCCGGATCAATTGAACGTGCCCACCATGGAGCGCTCCCATGGTGGGCACGTAATGCAGGCCCTGCTGCGGCTGGGAGCGGCGCCAGCTGGCGAGCTCGCTCTGGGATCGGAGAAGGAGCAAGGGGGAAAGGGTCCGCCAAGAAAAAATCCTCCCAGCCCATGGGCCGGGAGGATCACGGTGAACAAGCGCAACGATCAGTCGATCACTTCGAGCCTGACATCGGCGACACCGCTAGCGGTAACCCCGAGGGCTTGGGCAGCACCGTGGGCCAGATCGATGATGCGGCCGCCGGTGAAGGGGCCACGATCATTGATGCGAACCACCGTGGTGCGGCCGTTGTAGAGGTTGGTGACCCGAACACGGGTACCGAAGGGGAGATAACGGTGGGCTGCCGTGAGGGTGCCCGGCCGGAACACTTCACCACTGGCTGTGCGGTTTCCGTAGAACCCTGGTCCATACCAACTAGCTTGACCGACCTGAACGCTCCGGGCTGAGGCAAGGAGCTGACCCTGAGCCAGGGGGGCAGGAGGGGTCAACTTGATGAAGTTCTTGTCCCAGTTTGAGGGGGATTCCACTTCGCGGATCACAAAGGTGCCGGAGGTGGGGGAGGAGAGGGAGGCGGCGTGAGCCGGGGCCAGAGACGCTCCAGAAATCAGGAGAGCTGCAGAGCCGAGGAGATGGAGTGCACGCATGACATTCGGAACAAGCCAGGGAGGCAATCCTGAAAATTCCAGGAGTTGCACGGCATCTCGAGGATCACAAACCAGAAAAACTGGGTGGATCTGCAAGAAGCCTTCTGGGCGAGTTCCTCACTGGGAATAACGACGGGCCCAAGGTACCGACTTTGCGAAGGTGAAAACAGCGCTTAAACACCCTCTACGAAAGATCAGAATTTTTCATCTTTAACCTTTCCTCCAGTTTTGGCGGGGTTCAAGCCGGTCCGCGCCCGTCCTCGAGGATTAAAAGATCTAATGCGGAAGATAAGCCCCGCTAATGCTCTAGTGTGCCAATTCGGGGGTTGGCTCTTCTTTGGTGCCGGTTCTGCGCCATTGGAGGATCGAAGCAGCTGCGTTGGACCATGGACTATCGGACGGCTGGAGTGGATGTGCAGGCTGGTCGCGCCTTTGTCGACCGGATCCGCAGCAGTGTGCAGGCCACCCACAGGCCTGAAGTGCTTGGGGGGGTGGGCGGATTTGCCGGGCTTTGCCGCCTGCCCGGTGGGCTTGAGCGGCCCTTGCTGGTGGCCGGCACCGATGGGGTGGGCACCAAGCTGGAGCTGGCGCAACGGTTGAAGCGCCATGACGGCATTGGCCTCGACCTGGTGGCGATGTGCGTGAACGACGTGATCACCTCTGGCGCTGAGCCCCTCTTTTTCTTGGACTACATCGCTACTGGGCGCCTGACGCCAGACACCCTGGCGGAGGTGGTGGAGGGCATCGCCCATGGATGCCGGTTGAGTGGCTGCGCCCTGCTCGGTGGGGAAACGGCCGAGATGCCCGGGTTTTACAACGCAGGTCAGTACGACCTGGCGGGATTCTGCGTGGGGGTGGTGGAGGAGAGCCGGTTGATTGATGGGCGTGCCGTGCAGGTGGGTGATCGGGTGGTGGGTGTGGCCAGCAGCGGTGTGCACAGCAATGGTTTCAGCCTTGTGCGCCGCATCCTGGAAGACCGGCAGGTGACCCAGGAGATGAGGCTTGGAGCCGATGGCCCCCCTCTCCTGGATGCGCTCCTCGCACCCACAACGCTCTATGGCGACTTGGTGAAAGCTCTCTTGGCCGCCGATCTCGCCCCCCATGGCATGGCCCACATCACCGGTGGGGGGTTACCTGAAAACCTCCCCCGCTGCCTGCCCGAGGGTGTCTATGCCGTTGTCGATCCCGGGAGCTGGGAACGGCCAGCCCTGTTTCGTTGGCTCCAGCAGGAAGGGGAGGTGCCGGAAGCCGACCTCTGGCACACCTTCAATCTGGGGGTGGGCTTTTGCCTGGTGGTGAGCCCCCAGGTCCTGGATGCGGTCCTGCAGGTGTGTCAAAGCTGTGGCCACCGGGCGTGGGAGATGGGGCAGATCCTGGAGGGCAGCAATGGTGAGCAGGGCATTGGGGGCTTGCCCCTCTCCCCGGCGCAGGAGCGGCCCTCCTTATAAATGGTGTAGTTCCTTCCTAAGGTGAAGAAGCGATCTGCGGATCGCTGTTTTGGTCAATGCATTGGTTCATACCCTCATGTTGAATACCTCCACCCGTATGACGCGCCGTCGGAGTTCCGCCGGCCCCACTCCGCCCCAGCGCCCCCAGCAGCCCCGACCCAAGCCCCGCGATCCTTCAGGGCGTCAGAACGGTCAGGTGGGCCAGCGGCCCACCTTCCTTACCCTCCGCGATCACGGCAAGGTGTATGTGGCGGATCTGCCCCGCCTCTCCGATGGGCAGCTCACCCAGATTTTCAAGGAAGCCCAGAATGTGCTGGACAGCCTGAACCGACGGCTGGGCGAACTCGATGCCCAGGTGTTTCTCAATCAATCCGATCAGGACACCCGCATCCGGGCCACCACCAAACGGGATGTGACCGAACGCTTTCTGAATGCCATCGTTCAGGAGCACGAACTCCGACGCAGCAATCCGGCCCTGCGTGCGGCCGCGGGTGAATCCCTGGCCCGGGCTTTTCTGGAGTTGGCTCGCCATCGGCTCCCAGGATCCACGTTCGACTCCCTGTTGCAGGAGGCTCTCGCGGCCTGTGATCCTGCAGAGCGGGGTTTGGAGGGAGAGGGCGATGAGGCCGACATGGTTCGCCGGTTGCAGGGCGATTCCAACGAGATCGAGGGTGCCGAGGTGGTGATCACCCCCCTCCCCGTTGTGATCTCGGCCGAACTCTGAACGTTCAGGCGCTCTGGAAGGGATTGGCCGGCATGCGCACCCTGTTGGTGAAAGCCAGGCGATCCAGCTCCTCTCTTTCCTCCTTGGAGAGCATCCAGCTGAGGGCCGCCGCGGTTTGTTCCGCCTGGTCGGGGCGCCGTAGGCCGGGGATGGGCATGGCCCCGTGGCTTCGGCACCAGTTCAGGGCCACAGCCGCTGCAGGCACGCCCCTGGCGGCCGCCACCCCCAGGAGCCCCTCCCGCAGGGCCCCAGCCCCCCGGTCCAGCTTCTGAAAGAGGAGCCTGCGGGGGCCGATGGGCTTGGCTCGAGGCGGGCCCGTGATCGGGGCCAGCCAGCCCAGGGCCAGAGGGCTGTAAGCAATGAGCTCCACCCCGAGCTCGCGGCACACCGCAGCGATCCCCCCGGGAGAGGCGGCTTCGGGAGCCAGCAGGGAGAACTGAACCTGCAGGCTGGAGAGGCGCACCCCGCGTTCCGCCAGAAGGCCATGAACCTGGCGCAAGCGCCCCGGGCCGAAGTTGGAGACGCCGAGTTCCGCCACGTCTCCGGCCAACAGCCGATCGGCCAGGCCCTCGAGGAGCGGCCTTTCTTGCCAGGGGGTATAGCGGGCCGTACTCCAGTGCAGTTGCACCCGATCCAGCTTGCCCTGCAGCCTGTCCCGGGAGGCGGCCAGGGCCCGGTCCAGCCCCCGTCGTCCCAGGCGCCAGGGAAAGGGAGCCAGCTTGGTGGCCACCGTGAGGTTGTTGCGGGTGTTGGGAGGCAGAGCCGCACACCAGGAGCCCAGGAGGGTCTCGCTTCGCCCGTTCCAGCGTCCGGTGCCGTAGGAATCCGCCGTATCGAAAAACGAGAGGCCCAGGGCAACGGCGCGCTGAAAGGCGGCCTCGATCTGGCTGTCCTGCTCGGGGTTGTAGCCCCAGAGAAACTGATTGCCCCAGGCCCAGGTGCCCACGCCGATGGAGGGAGGATCCATGGAAGGGGGCATCGGCGCCCAGCGGCGGGAATGGCCATGATGCACGTTCGCTCCCGTCCTCTCCTTGGCATCGGTTTCTCCCTTGGGGGTACCCCCAGGTGCCCAACCAACCCCAGCGTCCCCCCAGAGCTCTGAAGGACTCTTCGCAGCGGCCTCCCCTGGGACCCCTCCCCCGGATCCTGTTCTGTGCTCCCATTGCGGGCGAACGGCCAGCAATGGAATCAGCTGCCAGGGAATCTGCGTGGCCGACTCGGGCTATTGAGGGCCTCGGCCAGGGGGCGATGAACCCCTTTGTTGCGCGATATGCACTTTCGTGGCCTTTCCACGGTGAAGCCAACGGAGCTTAAGATTTGCTTTAGGGTCTGGGCAGAACAAGGCGAGGCGCCGTGACCCATCCCAGCTCCCTGCTGATCGCCATGGCCCTCTTCGGGCTGATGGTGGTGGAAATCGCTACCCACCTCCACGCCAGTGTCTGAACACGGCCCAGAAGGCGCAACGACTTGCCCGATGGCGGCTTTCCCCATTCACCGGGGTCGGCGCCGTCCTACAACAGAGAAGTGCTGCTTGCAGGCCTGGTGAAGGTCATCCACCACAACAACGAGCACCTGCTTTGCCTCTCCTCGGAGGAGGCTGCCCTGTTGCTGGATCTCTGCCACGCCGGAGTGATCTCCGACCACCTCTCCCCAGCGCGAAGCCGGCGCAAGCGCCTGGAGCGTCTGGTGGGGGATCTCCAGGGATCCCTGCACGCCGCAGCCCAGGCCTTCTGGCTGCGAGAACCCACCCGCAAACCAGGAGCGCGCTGGCCCGGCGAGTAGGGGCCTCTACAGGCCGATCTGACGATGGCCTAAGTCATGGAAGGGTTTTGGTTGCGGCAAACTTCCTCGCCCACCCTTGAGAATCTGCCCACGCTTCTAAAGGCGGCACCCAGATTCGAACTGGGGATAAAGGATTTGCAATCCTCTGCCTTACCACTTGGCCATGCCGCCGCGGGGGAGCAAACTCCCGGCATGGATCGTATCAGCCATGGCATGCCCTCCCGTCTGCTGGTTCTCAGCAACGGCCATGGAGAGGATCTCATTGCTCTGCGGGTGATCGAGGCCCTGGCCCGCCTTCAGCCGGAGTTGTCCATGGCCGTGCTGGCCCTGGTGGGGGAGGGGGCCATCTTCTCCGGGGCTCCGGCCGACATTCAGCTTCAGCAGGTGGGGCCTTCCCTCCGTCTCCCCAGTGGGGGCTTCAGCAACCAGAGCCTGGGCGGGCTGCTGCAGGATCTGGCGGCGGGCGTGCCCCGCACCACCTGGCAACAGCTGCAGGTGGTGCGGCGCTGGGGAGCCAATGGCCAGCCCATCCTGGCCATTGGCGATCTCCTTCCCCTGGCCATGGCCTGGCTGGGGGGAGGCCCCTAC
>JBEIGX010000089.1:0-8907 GCA_040381675.1 Aphanothece sp. | reverse complement strand
TGCGATGGAATCAGCCAACTGCGTTGCAGCGCAAGCCATTGCAAGGGAATTGCGGCCGTTCTCCTCGTTGATCACCCGTTCATGGGATCGATCCTTCAACCAAGCGATCTGGTCCCTGAGCAACGCCCGCAGGAGCTCACAGTAGCGGCGCATCTTGTCAGCTTCCATTCCTGATCTGAGATCGATCTTCTGATAAACGTCAAAATCCTTATGCCGACCACGAGTCATACGCTCGGAGCCGGAATAGGTGTTGAGGACGTCGAGCCTCGCATCAGGAAAGATACTCATCAGTGTGCGCGACTGCGCTTCATCCACTACAGCTCGAAGGTGTACCCGAATGGGTACCCATTCATCGAGAGTCAACTCACCGCGCTCAAACAGCAGACGGAATTCCTGGCGTTCCAATCGTGCCGGCTGGGTGAACCCGTGGTAGAAAGTCACCAGAGCACCATTGGGATAGCGCACGACACATTGCACCTGTTCCTCAACACCTGAGCCTGGACGCAGAATGCGCTGAGAGGCCACAACCTCTCCCCTGCCCAACCAGCCTTCGAAAAGGTCGAAGAAATGCACGCCGTGTTCGACGAAGATACCGCCACTCTTGGCGCGATCCCAGAACCAGTGGTCCGCCGACAATCCCTCATCGCCTGCTGCATTGTCAAACCAGCCGTGCAGGAACTCCCCAAGAACTCTTGATTCAATGAGTCGACGAACGGCCCCGAACAGGGGGTTGTAGCGCTGCATCAGGTTGGCGATGCACAAACGATCATTGGCACGAGCCAGCTGGAGCAAATCATCAGCCTGCGTCACCGTTAGCGCCAGTGGCTTTTCGCAGATCACATGCTTTCCTGCTTCCAGGGCAGCACGCACCTGGGCGTAATGGAGGAATGGAGGCGTGGCGATGTAGACAAGATCAACCTCATCTAGATGCAGTAGCTGCTCCACGCCCATCGGTTCAGCAACCCCAAAACGCCGGGACATGGCGATTGCCGCCTCCCGATGGGTGCCGGCAATGGCTACAAGATCGACCCCCTCGACCTGAAGGAACTGCTGCAGCGCAAACAGACCAAACCCACCTGCTCCTATTGCACCGATATGCGTTCTGTTCATGGTTTGTGGAGAGAATGGCGCCCCAGTTCAAGGAGTCGCATCTCCTGGAGAGCAAGAAGAAAGGCCAGGGTTGATTCGGCACCCTGGTTCAGGTTGACGCTGTCATCTTGAAGACCATCGAAGCAGCCTCCGCTTCGTGCGTCATAGAGCGTCAAGTGAAGGTCGTTTCCGCCGAGAAACCACGAGAAGGCACGCCATGCCTCGTCAAGCCAGAAGGGATCTTCTGTTGCGAACCAGGCTTCAACGCAAGCAGAAACCGAGGCGCATGCCTCCAGGGGTTGCTGGTCATAGGTGGCACGGTGGTGCCCTCTCCTGTAAAAGCCATTAGATCCAATCGGCCTGAAATGGCCAGCTTCGGCTGTTTGCACAGCCATCAGCCACCGCAGGGAGCGAAGTCCGACGTCAAGGGCTTCACTGCGTTGCGACCAGCGTCCGCTAAGAATCAGAGCGTGGGGTAGAGAAGCGTTGTCATAACTAAGCACATTTTCAAACCAAGGCCATTCCATTGAGGAGGTTTCACTGAAAGCTTCCAGCAACTGATCCGTGAGGGTATCGCGCATGAGATTGACAGTCCGATCGCCACTGAGTTTTCGCAGATACTCGTGGATGGCTTTGAGCCCAAGGGCCCAAGCCCGAGGACTCGTCGTCGTCGGAACCGACGGCAACGTCGACTGAAAGAGGTCCACTGCCCAGTGGCGCAGTTCGTCACGACGTGATCGTCCCACGCAGGTACCCAAAGCCAGTAAGGTGCGACCCAAGCAATCATCGGAGCCGTCTTCATCAAGCCAAGAACGCTCGAAGCTCATGAAGTTGTGAAATCGGCACGTTTCTGGGATGAAAGCATGGTTTATAAAGGAGGCATAACACGTGGCCAGCGCCTGCACTTCCGGAGTGATATCTCCTGATTCTTCGATCATTACCAGCAACTGCAGGGCACGTACGTTGTCGTCCGTGCAATAGCCTTCCTTGAAGTTTGGCAGCGTGTACTTTGCGTGCTGGTAGATCCCCGTTGAATCAGAAAGTCTCCTCAGGTGCTCAAGCCGTAAGGCCGGCAGTTCTCGCGGCTCATGCTCCAGGGGTTTATGGGCGATGAGCGAGGAAACTCCGTTTCCACGCTCCAACCTCGCTCGTTCAAACGAGGAGGAGTAAAGAGCCGCGACCTGGCCCCAGATCATACCTCGACCAAGCAGATAGGCCTGCTTGCGCATAGCGTGTCGACGCACATCATCCATCAGCAAGGTGATCAGAGCTTGGGCGATCGCATCACTATCGCGAAAAGGCACCAGAACCCCTCTCCCATCGGCAAGCAATTCCTCGGCATGCCAGTAGGGAGTCGAGATCACCGCCTTTCCGCAACCAAAAGCATACGAAAGAGTGCCTGAGGTGATCTGATCGGGATTCAGATAGGGAGTGATGTAGATGTCTGCAACGCCCAGGAAATCCTTCAACTCTTCAATACCCACAAACCGGTTATAAAAGATCACATTTTTTCTCACCCCAAGCTCCATGGCCAGTCTCTCCAGGCTTAACCTGTAGGTCTCTCCTTGTTCGCGCAAAAGGTGGGGGTGGGTTGCGCCTAAAACGATGTACACCATCTCGGGAAACCTTTTGATCACTTCAGGCAAAGCCCGGATCACGGTCTCAATCCCCTTCGCCGGTGAAATCAGACCAAAGGTCAGCAGCACCTGTTTGCCCTCAACACCAAACTGATCCTTATAAAAGTTTGGATCTACAAAAGACATATCCGGTACGCCGTGGGGAATCACATCCAGACGATCAGCCGGGACCTCATAGGTCTCTTCAAGTATTCGCCGCCCACGAGAGCTCATGACAATGATTCTTGTCGATAGAGCTGCAAGTTCATTCATCACACGCTTCTGTTCATCACTCGGCTCCTCAAGAATTGTGTGGAGCTGGGTGACAATCGGGAGCTGGACATGACGCAGCAAGGTGAGGATGTGACTCCCCGACTGACCGCCATAGATACCAAATTCGTGTTGGACACAGACGACATCTGTGTCGGTCAGATTCAGGAAATCCGCCGCGCGGCGATAGCTGCGGAGATCCTGTTCGGCGATCTCAAAGCGAACCTCAGGAGGATAGGCATACCCTTCAGGCACATCGTTGACTGCGACGATGAAACAATCATTTCCAACCACATCGTCTGTGAGTGCTTTGTACACTGAATGGGTAAAGGTGGCGATCCCGCACTTACGGGGTAAGTAGTCGCCGATGATGGCAATCTTGCGAGTGGCTGTGATGGTCAAGGAGATTGCTCCAATGGGGTGGTTTTCAATTCACGCAATAACTCCTTGACTGATATCGTGGCAAAGCTAGTCGATTGATCACTCATGGCGTAGGGCAAAATAAGCTGATCTGCGTAGATCAGTGAGCCACAGCTATACACCACATTGGGAACATAACCTTCACGTTCCTCTTGGGTGGGTTCCAGAAGCGGTTCCTTCAGACGCCCGATCACTCGCCCGGGGTCTTCCAAGTCAAGCAGAATCGCGCCAATCGTATATCGGCGCATTGGACCGACGCCATGGGTGAGAACCAGCCAGCCGTCCTCTGTTTCGATCGGTGATCCACAGTTGCCGATCTGAACGAATTCCCAGGGGTAAGTAGGTCTCATCAGAATACGCTTTTCGTACCAGAAGTGCAGCTGATCGGAAAACATCAGATAGATGTTTTCCCCATCCTGTCGAGAGAGCATTGCGTATTGATTCCCCACCTTACGTGGGAATAGTGCCATGCCCTTGTTCTCTACCTCAGGTCCATTTAGGGTGCTGATTTTGAAATGACTAAAGTCCTTCGTCTCGAGCAGTTGGGGGAAGACAAGTTGCCCATCGTAGGCGCTGTAGGTTGCATAGTACGTGGTCTGACCGTCGCCATGACAGAAGGCCACAAACCGGGCATCTTCAATTCCACGCCTTTCCGTAGGAGCGGTGGGAAAAATCACCCGCTCCGAACAGTCATCACCGGTATCAAAGCAGATCTCGTAATTGGCCCGCGCCAGTGAAAGGACACTCTCCACTGTTTGCTGGCTGTCTCCATTGCCTAGGCGATTTCGACGCAGTGCCTGGTTAGCGACCACTGAGAGCTGCTCAAAGCTGAAATGATCTTGCAGCTGATCCATGAGCTGCTGGGCAAATGGCGAAAGCAAACCCAGCTCAAGCAGCTTACGCTCGAAAAGATATTTGTCGTAGCTTGGATTCGGATGCACATTTGCAGCAGCCACAAATGGGCTCGGCAGGTCCACCACGATGCTCCCTTGTTGATTGATCACTCCGGTACGGAAGACGATGGAGGAGATATGACCCTCGCCCGTGGCGCGCAGGCTAAGCAGAAAGCGCAAACTGCCTTGCTCTAGGCCCGACTGATCCGGATGTGGAACGATGGATGGATTGAAAAGCGCCGCAGCTTCCAATGAATACTCTAATGTGAAATAGGCACCAATCAGCAACCTCTCGCAATGGTTAAGGGGCTGGTCGGTGATTAAATGATCCCGCACTCTTTCGAAACGGCTAAGCAGAAACCCCTGCAGCCTTTCATGACGACCTTCAAATCGCTCTAGCATGATGGAAGCTTCATGCTCTGCATCAGAGCGACTCAGGGCAGTCACACGTGCAACGATCCGTTGAATGCGCTCCCTACTACTCCATTCAAAGGGCCTAAAAAATACACGGGAGGGATCCGGTCGTATTTGAATATGTGTTCTGTTGACATGAACCACCATGATACATTGCCTATCCTAGAATTCGAAAGGATGATTAGAAGCAGAATGCTTAGGCTCTGGTGATTCTCCACTCCTCGTATATCTGTAATCTAAGGCACCATTTGACTTTGGAAGCAGTTCGCACTTGCTCAGTAACGAAATAAACGGTCAACGGACCGTTGCATGATCAGCACTCGGTGGGAGCTCACAACTCCAGCAGACCCGGTGGTGGTGTCAGACCAATCCAACCCTCCTCCAGGCAAACCTCGGGCACGATGGCCTCCACAAAAGGGATCAACACCCTTCGGTGCCCCTCGCTGAGCTCCACCTCCAACAGATCGTTGCCGCCGTGGATCAAATCCCTCACAGTGCCAATGATGGAGCCGTCGGCCAAGAGCTTCACCTGCAGGCCCTCGAGATCAAGCAGATGGAATTCTCCTGGGCCCAATTGCGGCCGTTCCGCGGCATTGGCCAAAACGACATGGCCCACAAGGGCTTCAGCGGCGGTGCGGTTGTCGACACCGGCCAGAGAAAGCACGAAGAGCTCTTTGCCTGGCAGTCGACGTCCGGCCAGCAGATCGACCTGGCGAATAGAACCCTGGCCGGAGCGGAGCCAACGAACGCCAGGGGAAGTGAAGCGCTCGGGAAAATCGCTGAGTGGCAACACCCGCAACTCTCCGTTGAGACCCTGGGCAGCCACCAACCGACCCACCTCCAGCAGTTGGGGCTCGGGGCTGGAGAGGGGATCGGAAGACATGCCGGAGGAAGGAGACACAGCCCAGGCTATGGAAAGCGCAGGCATGCTGGCTACGGTCACCCACCTAAACAACTCGCGCCAATGCCGTTCGCCCGCGTGACTTCACCTGCTGGTGTGGCGATCCGCTCCCAGCCCACCACCTCCGCAACCCGGATTGCCCATCTCTCCGCTGGCACATCCGTCTACGTGATCCAAATCCTCAGCGGTGCCCCCTACAACTGTCCGGAAGGCCGGGTTCGTGGCGACTGGCTGCAGGTGCGTACAGGCGACATCGAGGGATTCATCGCCGCTGGATGGCTGGAGGCCAGCGCAGACTCGGGAACAGAAAAACGGTCTCCTTTAAAGGAGCTGCGAGGGGTATGGATCTGCAGCCACCACCACAGCCAGGTGTGGCAATCCCGAGACGCTCTGGCCCGAGCCCTTGATCAGCTGGTGGAGCTGGGCTGGAACACCATCTTCCCGGCGGTGTGGAACCAGAGTTTCACGGCCTGGCCCAGCGCGGTGATGGAGCGCCATGGCCTGCCAAAGCAGGATCCGTTGCATGCCGCCGCAGCCATCGATCCCCTTCAGCTAGCGGTGGAGCTCGGCAAGGAGCGGGGGCTCACCGTGATTCCCTGGCTGGAATACGGCTTTGCCGCCGAGCCCGTGGGGGCCTCGCGGGGGCTCCTGGCAGCCAAGCCGGCTTGGGCGGCCCTGGATCGGAAAGGGCAGGTGGTGGAGGACGGGGGCCTGCGCTGGCTGAACGGGCTCCATCCGGAGGTGCAGGCCTTCCTGGGGGAGCTGGTGCTGGAGGTGGTGGAGAACTACGGGGTGGATGGGGTGCAGGGGGACGACCACATGGCGATCCCCCGCGCCGGCAGCCACGACGCAACCACCCTGGAGCGCTACCGGCAAGCCACGGGCCAAACGCCCGCCGCCAGGGATGACGACCCCCGCTGGAGCCGCTTTCGCAGCGAAGGGCTCAGTCGCTGGGTGCACGAGATGGGGGAGCGGGTCCACCGGGTGCGGCCCGATCTGCTCTGGTGCCTGTCGCCCTGCCCCCTTCCCACGGGGCTGACCCAGCTGATGCAGGACAGCACTGGTTGGTTGAACGCCGGCAGCGTGGACCTGCTCCTGCCCCAGCTCTACCGCAACAGCGTGGCCGCCTATCGCCAGGTGCTGGAGGGGAATCTGCGGCCCCTGGCCAGGGAACGACGGAGCCAGGTGGTGGCTGGACTCACCCTGCGGGCCAATGGGCAAGACCTGGAGGAAGCCACCCTGCTGGAGATGGTGCGGCTGAGCCGGAAGGCGGGCCTGGGGGGGGTAGCCCTCTTCCACCACACACCCCTGATGGGGAGCGATCAGTCCATCGCCCGGGCCCTGAAGGAGCAGGTCTGGGCCTAGGGAAGAGCTGGTTCGCCACGGAAGCACACAGCCTCGCAGGAGATCTCCCTAGAGTCTCAATGTAAGAAAAAAAACCATGTCCAAAGCCCAGCTCACGGCGTTTTTCGCCAAGGTGGATGCCAATCCAGCCCTCAAGCTCCAGGTGGAAGCCGCCACCGATGCCAGCGCTGTGGTGGCCATTGCCCTGGTCGAAGGATTTTCCTTCTCACCGGCCAGCCTGGCGCGCCATATGCGGGGTTAGGGCATGGGGCCCATCAGCCCTGCGGGGCAGGATGATGGGAAGTGATCTTCCACCCCATGGCGATGAAGCTTCTTTCGTTTGGCTTTCTGGCTGCCCTGGCAATGGGCCTTTCTGGCCCTGCTCATGCCAAACCAAGCCTGGATGAGGCTTGCGCCCGCTTCTCCAGCAAACTTGAATCCGCCGTGGCCTCAGGCGATAGCGCCAAGGCCAAGAAAATTTTCAAGGAAGGCAGCAAACGGGTCGCAGACAATTTCAATGGGGCCACCTGCCCCAACATCAAGGCCCCGTAAGCGGAGCGGCTATGGCAGACGCTCGAGTAACCGCTGCAGCAACACCAACCCCTCAGTCCAGTCTCCAAAACCGCTCTGATCGTTGATGTGGCCGCAGGGGCCTAGCCGCAGCACCTCCAGCCCCCAGGCCTTCGCCAGATCCTGGCTGAACACCTCCTCGGCGTAGGGATCGTTGCTGCTGATCACCACCAGGCCCGGCACGGCAAAGGGGAGGCGGGCAGGGGGCGCGAAATCGGCGATTTCCGCAGGCGTGTCCGGCCGACTTGGATCCGGCGGCGCCACGAGGAGGGCTCCGGCGATCCGCGGCGGGCAGGGCAAGGCCATGAGGTTGGCGGTGGCCAGGCAGCCAAGACTGTGGGCGATCAGCACGGGCGGCCGGGGGCAGGCCAGCACGGCCTGGCGCAGATCGGCCGTCCAGGCCTGGGGCTCCGGATCCTGCCACTCGCCGAAGGTCACCCGCCCCAGGTCGGGGCGCATCCGTTGCCAGCGGCTCTGCCAGTGATCGGGGCCGGAGTTGAGCCAGCCTGGCACGAGCAACAGGGGAGGGGATCCCTCAACCATGGAACTCCACCGGGCTGGTGAGCGGACGCAACTCCAGATCCCCCACGGTTTGCCGGTCGTGGCAGCCGAAGATCGCTTCAGGGTGCACGTAGTGCTTGAACTCCAGCCAGTTGTGATCAGGATCGATCAGGAAAAAGGTGTGGTGCTCCAGCACATCGCCGTAATAGCGCACCTTGGACTCCACACCAAAGCGCAGCTCCGCGCTCCTGGCCCGATCCCGCCAAAGGGTCCACTCCGCCAGAGTGTCAAACACCAGGCCGAAATGGCGCGGATAAATCCCCCGTTGGGGGGCTTCCTCCATCTCGGGGGTGTGCTGGGCCACCAGCTGGTGCTCTCCCAAGTTGAGGATCAGGGCTTGAGGGCTGCGGCGCCCCACCCCGCAACCCAGGCCACCGGCATACCACTGCTCCGTGGCGGCCAGATCGGCGGAGGGAATCGAGAGATGGAAACGCAGCAGAGCCATGGCGCCGAGGCCAGCGGAGCTGCACCCAACCTATGGTCGATCCAGGGCGGGAGACGTCATCCGTGAGCACTTGACATCCCGGGAGAAGGGGGGTCCGCTTCTACCCGGGTGGGCGGTAGCCGCAGGCTCGCCAGCCAGGAGAGAGCCACCAGCAGGGCCGAGCACCAGAGGCAGGCCCCCATACCTCCTTTGAGGTACACCCAACCCGAGAGCAGGGTGCCCAACAGACGACCGGCGGCGTTAGCCATGTAATAGAAGCCCACATTGAGGCTCACCGCCTCGGCATCGCTGTAGGCGAGCACCATGTAGCTGTGAATGGAGGAATTCATGGCGAACACCACTCCGAAAATCGCCAGCCCCACCACGATCACCAGCCCCGGATGG
>JBEIGX010000088.1:0-8914 GCA_040381675.1 Aphanothece sp. | reverse complement strand
TCTGCCGGGTAAACATAAAGTTGCCCCCACCCTCCCGCAGTGGGCACCGCCTTGTTGCTGGCTCGGTTGTAGGTCTGGAAAATGCCTGCCATGTATTCCCCGAGCCCCTGGCCGGTGTAAAGCTCGCCACTGATGCCAAAGCTGCGGCCCAGGGCAATCTGCCCATCGATGGCCGCGCCCCACACCGACACGCTCGTGCGATCAAAGTCCAGTGTCAAAGGGTCGGTTGGGCGGATGTTGTCGAGCACCCGCAACTGACCCACCAGACCAGAAACACCCAGCTCCACAGGCCTGAGGCGGCGCCCCCCCGCACGCTCGGACGGCGCCCCAAAACCAAGGTTCAGCCGCGCTTCCACATTGGGCCAACCGTTATCTTCCACCACCTCCTCCGTTTGCAGATTGGCCACATCAACCTCCTCCGGTAGGGCTGTGGTGATGGGTGCGGAGGCGGCCACCTGCACGACCCCTCCAAAGCCAGCCCCTGCCTCAAAGTTGCGTTCCAGGCGGAACTGGGGTCGGTAAGCCCCGGGATTGCCCGTGACCGCCAGCTTGCCGGTAGGGAGGGTGTCGGGATCGCGCGGAGCAAACACATCAAAGTTTTGACCGGCCACCACCCGCCAGCGACCATCACTGACTTCGCCATAAAAGACGACGGGCGTAAAGCTGTAGCCCTCCGCCAACAGGTTGTCCTGCAGGGTGAACATGGCAAAAGCCCCTGGGGTCCAGGCCCCCCACTTCGCCCCCTGGAAGGAGGCGTACACCATGCTCTGCTGGGCAGAAAGGTCGTAGGCGTGATCAGGATCCTTGGGGCTCACCACCAAGGGCTGGCCGGGGTTGAACACATAGCGGCTGCTGGAAAAGCCCAGCAGCTTGGCCTCCGCCCAGAGGCGCAGTTGGTGGCCTCCTGCCTGCAGAGTCACCCCCTTGCCCGGTGTGAAGGAGACCAACTCCCGCTCCGGTGGCGACGGAGCTGGGGTGGTGTTGGCTGGGGGGGCGTCGGCAGGCGGCCGATCGCCCGTTGTGGGGTTGCCGTTCTGGGCGGTGAGTTGCTGACGCAGCTGGGCCAGATCACTGGCAAGAGCATCCTGGCGAGCCGTTTCCCGGGCGAGTTCGTCCTGCTGTTGGGCGACGCGCTGACGGGAGGCCGCCAGCTCCTGCTCCAGTTGATCCAAGCGGGCCAGGGCAGCGACTGGGCTCTGGCAGGCAGGGGTGCGGGCCAGCTGCTCCACCAGGGCGGGTTTAGCGGTCAGCAGATCCTGAGCTGAACCCGTCGCCGGGAGTCCGAGGGCCGCCCGACAAGCCGGAAGACCCAGGCTGGCCAGGGCAGCCTCCTGCCCAGACCAGGCTGGCGCCATGGCTGAGAGCACGCTGCCGCAAGCCAGGAGATGGCAGCCCACCGCCCTCCACGCTCCTGAGGGTGAAAGGGCGGCGACGGGAAAACGCACTGGAGCCCAAAGAAAAGATCAGCACGCCAATGATCCCGAGGCTGATGGAGTTTGACCAGCCCAATCCCCCCAATTCGGCAAGAGCCTTGGTAACACGGCCGCCTCAATCTTGAACACATCCTTATTGCTTGCACCAGGCACTTGCTGATTGAAGAGGTTGAAATCATCCGGTGCATCCATGCCAAAAACCGTCAAGGGCCCCACCATGAAACCAAGCACGCTTTCCCTTCAACCCCAATCTCGGCCATGCCTCCTGTTGCTCTCCCCACCGATCCCTCCCATGCCTCCAGCCCTTCATCCCGCCTGCGGGAGAACCTGCGGCAGGGTCTGGAGCAAGGTCTGCGACGCTCCACCCTCGCCGCGCTGGGCCTGCTGATCACCACCACGCCCATCGGCGGCGCCCTCGCCCAAACGGCCCCCAGCGCCACCCTCTACAGCGGCGGTGACATCCTCACCATGGCGGGAGACCAGCCCACCTACGCCGAGGCTCTGGTGGAGAGGGGGGGGCGCATCGTCTATGTGGGAGCCCTGGCTGGGGCGCTGAAGGCTGCGGGAACGGGCGCCCGACGGGTGGATCTGGGGGGGCGCACACTGCTGCCGGGCTTCATCGACACCCACGGCCATTTCATCTACTTCGGCAAAAATCTGGTGGATGCCGATCTCTTCGGCGCCGCCACGGTGGAGGAGATCGTGCGGCGCATGAAGGCACAGGCCGCGAAGGCCAAGCCAGGCGAGTGGATCGTGGGGTTTGGCTTCAACGGCAATGCCCTGCAGCGCTACCCGAGCGTGGCTGATCTGGATGGGGTGTCGAAGGATCAGCCCGTGATGGTGGTGGACAGCTCCGGCCATGCCGGCGCCATGAACGGCGCAGCCTTTCGCGCCGCCGGGGTGAGCGCGGCCACGCCGGATCCGACGGGGGGCAAGTTTGAGCGGGGAGCCGATGGCCGCAGCCTGGCGGGCAAGGCCGAGGAAACGGCGCTCAACCTGGTGCGGGAGCGTCGCCCGGCCTTCAGCGGCGCCACCGCCGATGCGGTAGCCACCAAGGCCAGTGCCCTCTGGGCCAGCTACGGCCAGACCACGGCCCAGGAGTGCGGCGTGGGTCTGGGCAGCGACGACATCTCCTTGGTGCGCAACGCCATCGACAAACAGTTGCTCAGCGTGGATCTCTACCTCTGCGCCAAGGATTCACACGTGGATGCCATGGCCACCGCCGCCGCCAAGGTGGTGAAGGACTACGGCCGCATCAATCCCTCGGCCGACAGAGGCTTCCAGCGGCAGGAGCAACTGGTGAGCGACGCGACAGCCCGCCCCGCCGACACCCAGGGCCTGCTGCTGCAGCTGCGCCCCGACCTGGACAAGCGCTACGTGAATCGGGTGCGGCTGGGAGGCATCAAGTTCTGGCTGGATGGCTCGATTCCCACAGCCTGGATGAGCCAGCCCTATGCGGTGAATCCCCCCGGCACCGAGCCCGGCTACCGGGCCTACCAGCAGATTCCCGATGAGGTGTTGGAGACAACCTTTGATCGCTGGTGGACCAGCAACGTTCAGATCAACATGCACATGAATGGAGACGCGGCCGCTGAGCAGGCCCTGCGGGCCATCGAGAAGGCCGTGGCCAAGCACGGCATGAGCGACCACCGGCCCGTGTTCATCCACGCCAGCTACATGCGTCCCGACCAGATCCAGCGGCTCAAGGCCGTGGGTGGGGTGCCCAGCTTTCTCACCAGCGGCCTGATCCCCGGCGGTGAAGCGGTGGTGAAGCTCTGGGGCATGGAGAGGGCGAACAACGCCATGGCGGCCATGAGCATGCAGCGCAGCGGCATCCCCTTCACCTTCAGCCACGACGCCCCGGTGAGCCCCCAACCGTGGATCCTGCCCCTGGTTGATGCGGGGGTGAACCGGCGCACCCCCTCCGGCCTGGTGATAGGCCCCGACCAACGGGTGACGCCCTACCTGGGCCTCAAGGCCGTAACCGCCCACGCCGCCTGGCAGCTCAAGGAAGAGAAGAGCAAGGGCACCCTGGAGGTGGGCAAGCTGGCCGATCTGGTGATCCTGGCGCGCAACCCCCTGAAAGGCGATCCCGCAACAATCAAGGACATCACCGTGGTGGAGACGATCAAGGAGGGACGCACGATCTTCCGGAAGGATCCGGCGGTGAAGGCCGCCCAGGCGCCTTTTGGTGGGGATGGATTGCCCTGCCCCCATGAGCTGGTGGGGGGGCAGGGAAAGAAGGCGGAGCTCTCGCCGGAGGCAAGGAACACCCTGGCGTTGCTCAAGGGGGTGGCCCAGTAACGGTGGCGGTCAGCATCCCCGCACTGTTTGGTGAAGACTCACGACAAAAGCACCCCCCTGGCCCTGCGGCAAGCAGGTTGCTGAGGAGCCACGATCCCCATGACGTTTGCCCCTGAGTCGGCTTCCAAGCCCGTGGATTCAACGGCCACCCAAGAACTCGCCAGCCTGTTTGCCCTGTTCGATCTCAATGGAGACGGGGAGATCACCCCAGCGGAAGTGGAGCAGGTTCTGATCGCCCTCGGGGGGATCCTTGCTCCCGAAGAGATCGCCGGGCTCCGTGGGTTGGTTCAGGCTCAGGGAGTGGTGAGCCAGGAGGCTTTTCTGCGCTGGGCCCGTCAACAACCTGGCCTGGAAACCCATCAGGTTCTTCGGGATCTGTTTCAGCTGATCGACAGCGACGGCAATGGCTGGTTGAGCCGGGAGGAGCTCGCCGTGATGCTCAGCCTGGTGCAATCCTCCGCAGAGACCAGCCCGTTGAGTGGGGAGGACCTGTTCCAGCGGCTGGATCGGGATGGCGACGGTCAGATCAGCTGCGAGGAATTTCTGGCCCTGATCGGGCAGCAGAGCGGACTGGATCTGTCGCTGGCCGACCTGAAGCGTCTGAAGAAGACCCTCGTGCAGCTCACCAGCACCGCCCGGCTTACCTCCGTGAGCCTGGTGGAGGTGGATTGCGATCTCGGTGCGGGGAAGCCCGGCGCCGGGGCGGGCATCGAGCTGCTGAAAAACGCTGTGCAGCGCCAGCAGGAGTTGCGCCGCCTGAGCGAGCGGCTGATCCAGGAGATCGACGACCAGCAGCGCCCCAGCGCCCGCGCCTCCGACATCAGCGGCGGGTCGAGGACACCCCATGCCCGCCACATCACAACCATCGCCCAGGTGATGGCCGATGCCGCCGATCTGGTGGCCGGCACCCTGGAGAAGGGCTGCTTTCCAATCGTGCTGGCCGGGGATCACTCCACCGCTGCCGCCACCATCGCCGGCATCCGTCGCGCCCACCCCGGTGAACGCCTGGGGGTGATCTGGATCGATGCCCATGCCGACATTCACTCTCCGTTCACCACCCCTTCGGGGAACATGCACGGCATGCCCCTGGCGATCGCAGCTGCCCACGACAACCTGGCAGAAGCCATCAATGATCCCGATGCCATCACCCGACAGCTCTGGAGCCAACTTCAGGCGCTGGGGGGTTCCGAGAAGCCGGCCATCGCGTTGGGCGACCTGATCTACATCGCGGTGCGCGACACGGAGCCGGCGGAGGACGTGACCCTTGCCTCCCACGCCATCCCGATCATCAGCACGGAACAGGTGCGAAGGGAAGGGGCCGAAGCGGTGGCGCGCCGCTGCCTGGAGCATCTCACCGACGTGGATCGGATCTACGTGAGTTTCGATGTGGATGCCCTGGATTCCACCATCTGCAAGGGCACGGGCACTCCTGTGCCAGGGGGGCTCTGGGCCGATGAGGCCGAGGCCATCCTGCGCCAGCTGCTGGCGGATCCCCGGGTGTGCTGCTGGGAGATCTGCGAAATCAATCCCCACCTCGATACGCTTAACACCCTGGCTGAGGTGTCGCTCGGGATCTTCAAGGGGGGGCTGGAGCAACTCGCGGAGCGCCTCTCCCCCCCTGCAAGCCGCCATGCAGGCTGAGCCACCCTCCACCTACAGCCTGCTCCAGGGGTTGCTCCAACCGCCCTCGCCCAAGCCTTCCAGGCTGAAACGGCTCCTGCCGAGCAGTGGCACCTTGCCGCAGTGGAACCATCCCAAGCAGAACGGTCATCGCTTCCTGGTGCCTTGGATCACTGGCCTGCGGAGCCTGGGCCAGGTGATTTTCATCAACAATCCGCTCAGCGGGGCGGTGCTGTTGCTGGCGTTCCTGGTGGAGTCGCCCTGGTTGGCCCTGTTGGCTGGGGTGGGAACCGCCGGCGCTAACCTCGCCTCACGCGCGTTTCGCCTGGCGCGCGGTCTGCGGCACCAGGGCATTCATGGCTTCAACGGGGCCCTGGTGGGATGCGCCGCAGCCGTGCTGGGGGGAGCCAAATCTCTCGCCAGCCCAGTCCCATGGCTGCTCCTGGTGCTGCTGGGTGGCGGGATCACCACCCTGATCCTGGAAGGCTGGGGCCGCCGATTTCCGAACCGCGGCGCTCTCCCGCCGTTGACTCTGCCCTTCTGCCTGGTGAGCTGGGGGGTGCTGGCGCTTGCTGGGGGGCTGCCCCTCCTGCCAGCCGATCCCCCTGTTCCGGGCCCGGAGGCCCTGGCGGGCCCCCTTCAGGCCCTGGCCCTTGGCTTGCCGCGCAGTTTTGGCCAGGTATTTCTCTGCGGCGGCCTCAGCAGCGGTGTGCTGGTGCTTCTGGCCACGGCCCTCGCCAGTCCCCTGGCCGCAGCTCTGGGGCTGCTGGGCGCCCTGGCCGCCATGGGGGTGGCCCTGTTCCAGGGTGTGGACAGGGCAGCCGTGGCCCAGGGCCTCTGGGGCTACAACGGTGTGCTGGTGGCCATTGCCATCGGGGGGATCTTCCATGCCCCCACGCGGCGGAGCCTGCTGCTGGCGGTGGGGGGGGCAGCCCTGTCCACGCCGATCTCCATGCTCGTGCGGGACGCGCTGCCCGGCCTGCCTCCGCTCACCCTCGGCTTTGTGATCACCACCTGGGCCCTGATCCTGGCCGCGAGGCGAAGCCTGCCCGCGCTGATGCCGGTGTCGCTCCATGCGGTGGTCACCCCTGAGGAGCACCGCGAGCGCTATCGGGTGGCCCGGGATGTGCTTGGCACCTTCCGCCACAACCTTCGCATCCGCAGTGGGAGTGGGGGCGATCAGGCCCCCACCAGCCCCGGGGTGCCTGAGCTGATGCGCAACAGGATCCACGTGCTGTTCGCCCAGCTCGATCGGGATGGGGATGGCAGCCTCGACCTGGCGGAGCTCACCGCTGCCCTGGGGGAGTCGGGCCCCCAGCTCGCCGCAGCCTTGGACGCCATGGATCTCGATGGCGATGGCCGAGTGGATCAGGCGGAGTTCACGGAACTCATCCACCGACTGCAGCTGCTGCGCGAGGGGGAGGAGCGCCTGCTGCTCTATCTGATGCCAGCCGATGGCGATGGTGATGACCAACTGGATGCCGATGAGCTGCAACAACTGCTGCGCAGCATTGGCCAGCCGCCCTTGAGCGCTGCCGAACAGGGGCTGGTGTTTGGCCCCCACGGCTCAGCCCTCACCTGGCGCGGATTCGTCGACCGGTTGCTGCTCACCTGAAGCACCGCCAGAGGAGAATGGCAGCACTGCACCACCGCGCCCCCGGCCTTGGCTGACGACCAGACCCTGATCCGCGATTTCGCCTCCCGCTGCCGCGAAAAGATCGAGGAATTCGAGAAAACCCAGGTGCGCTGTGGGCTGATCGGGCCATCTGGCAGCGGCAAGTCGTCGCTGATCAACGCCATCGCGGGCGAGCGCATCGCCCAGGTGGGAGTGGTGGAGACCACCAACGATCCCCTGGAGATCAACCATCGCGGCATCACCTTTGTGGATCTGCCCGGCTGCGGCACCCGCCGCTGGCCGCGCGACACCTACGTGGAGCGGCTCAACCTGGCCAGCTTCGACTGCTTCCTGCTGGTGACCGCCCAGCGCTTCTATGAAAACGACGCCTACCTCTTCCACCAGCTGGGGGTGCTGGGCAAACCCTGCTTCGTGGTGCGCAACATGATCGATCGGGCCATCGAGGATGGCCGCCACGACCACGGCCACGACGAAGCGGAAACCCGGCGCCTGATCCAGCAGGACATCACCTCCCAGCTGGAGCCCAATCCCCCTGAGCGGGTGTATCTCACCTCGGCCCGCCAGCCCGCCCAGCACGACCTGCAGGAGATGCTGGCCGACATCGGCACGGCACTGGCCGGCCTGAAGCAGTCGCGCTTCGTGGCCGACATGGCCGCCTATGGACAGGACGCTCTCAAGCAAAAGCGCAAGGTGGCCCAGGAGCGCATCCCCCCCTACGCGGGTCTGGCCGCCGCCAACGGCAGCCTCAACCCGGTGCCGGGGCTGGATCTGGCAGCCGATGTGTCGCTGCTCCTGAAGCTCGGCGATGAGATCGCTTCGATCTATGGGCTCACCCGCAGCCAGTTCGACTACATCAAGCGCCTGCTCGGCCCCAAGGCCCTGCCCACACTGATCGCCAAGATCGCCCAGTTCAGCACCCGCTATCTGGCCAAGGAGGGGCTGATCGGCCTGCTCAAACGCCTGGCCACCCGGGAGGTGAGCCGCCAATCCACCCGCTGGATTCCCCTGGCGGGGCCCCTGATCGCCGCCGGCATCGGCTGGCAATCCACCTTCATGCTCGGTGAGCAGCTGGTGGATGAGGCGGAAGCCCTGGCTGGCGAGATCCTGGGCGACATCGTGGACGGCAGCTCGGAGGACAGCCGTTAGAAGCTTTCCCCGGTCTGCCCGGCGAAGCGACCCTGGTAGCTCTCGCTGCCCTCCAACTTCTGAAACACAAACTGGCAGACGGCGAGTCCCGGATGCACCGCCAGGGGGGCCGGGCCGAAGTTGCTCATCTCCAGCACCTGCTGGCTGTCGATGCCCGGCCCCATGAAGGGCGCGCTGATGTGCACCATCAGGCCGAGCCGGGCGAAGCGGCTGCGGCCCTCCAGCCAACCGCAGAGGCCCGGACCCAAGCGGAGCCGCTCCCGGGTGATGCCCAGCACCGTTTCCCCCGGCATGATCAGGATGTGCTGGCCGCTGGCCACCTCGATCTTGTCGGTGTAAGAGCGGTAGTCGGTGTGCTCGTGCACCTCGATCACCTCATGCACCTTGCGAAACACCCGGAAGGTGTGGGCCAGGGTGAGATCGAGGGAGGCGGGCCCCAGCAACTCCGGCGTGAAGGGGGTGATCGCGATCTGACCTTCGGCCACGGCCTCAAGAATGGCCTGCCTGCCAAGAATGGACACAAGCGGTGCACGGGGGTCCGCCATGTTGGGACAGCGAGACCCAGCGCCATGCTGGGATTCAAGGCTCCTAACCAAGCTCCATGCCGTCAACAGGTCGGGCGTTCGAACAGCTGCACCAGCATTTGCACCAGACCCGTCTGCTGGGCTCCATCAGCAGCGCCCTCTACTACGACCAGAACACGGTGATGCCCCCTGCCGGCGCCCCCTGGCGGGGGGAGCAGCTGGCTCTGCTGGCGGGCCAGCTCCACGAGCGC
>JBEIGX010000087.1:0-9037 GCA_040381675.1 Aphanothece sp. | reverse complement strand
TTTCTCACCACCTCCTGGCACGCCCAGCTCGGCATCAACCTCGCCATGCTCGGTTCGCTCACGATCATCGTGGCGCACCACATGTATGCGATGCCGCCCTATCCCTACATCGGTGTTTCCTACGCCACCCAGCTCTCGATCTTCACCCATCACATGTGGATCGGTGGCTTCCTGATCGTTGGGGCAGGTGCCCATGCGGCCATCGCCATGATCAGGGACTACGACCCGGCCAAGCACGTGGACAACGTGCTCGATCGGGTGCTCAAGGCCCGGGATGCACTGATCAGCCACCTCAACTGGGTGTGCATCTGGCTGGGCTTCCACAGCTTCGGCCTCTACATCCACAACGACACGATGCGTGCCCTGGGCCGTCCCCAGGACATGTTCAGCGACACCGCCATCCAGCTCAAGCCCGTGTTTGCCCAATGGGTACAGGGGCTCCATGCCGCGGCCGCCGGCACCACTGCTCCCAATGCCCTTGCGGGCGTGAGTGAGGTGTTCAACGGTTCCGTGGTGGCTGTGGGAGGCAAGGTGGCTGCCGCGCCGATCCCCCTGGGAACGGCCGATTTCATGGTGCACCACATCCATGCCTTCACGATCCACGTCACCGTGCTGATCCTGCTGAAGGGTGTGTTGTATGCCCGCAGCTCCCGCCTGATTCCCGACAAGGCGAATCTGGGCTTCCGGTTCCCCTGCGACGGCCCCGGCCGTGGCGGCACCTGCCAGGTTTCCGCCTGGGATCACGTGTTCCTGGGGCTGTTCTGGATGTACAACTCCCTGTCGATCGTGATCTTCCACTTCAGCTGGAAGATGCAGAGCGACGTTTGGGGAACGGTGAACGCCGATGGCACGGTGTCGCACATCACCAACGGCAACTTCGCCCAAAGCGCCATCACCATCAATGGCTGGCTGCGCGATTTCCTGTGGGCCCAGGCCGCTCAGGTGATCAACAGCTATGGCTCGAGCTCCAGTGCCTATGGCCTGATGTTCCTCGGTGCCCACTTCATCTGGGCCTTCAGCCTCATGTTCCTTTTCAGCGGCCGCGGCTACTGGCAGGAGCTGATCGAGTCCATCGTCTGGGCTCACAACAAGCTGAAGGTGGCCCCCGCCATCCAACCGCGGGCGCTTTCCATCACCCAGGGCCGTGCAGTCGGCGTCGCCCACTATCTGCTGGGTGGCATCGCCACAACCTGGTCGTTCTTCCTGGCCCGCATCATTGCGGTCGGCTGACCTCCACCTGACCTTTCTCAATGGCAACGAAATTTCCTTCGTTCAGCCAGGGTCTGGCACAGGACCCGACAACCCGCCGAATCTGGTACGGGATTGCCACGGCTCACGACTTCGAGAGCCACGACGGCATGACCGAGGAGAGGCTTTATCAGAAGCTCTTCTCCACCCACTTCGGACACCTGGCCATCATTGGCCTCTGGGTTTCGGGCAACCTGTTCCACATCGCCTGGCAAGGCAACTTTGAGCAGTGGGTCGCCGATCCGCTGCATGTCCGTCCCATCGCCCATGCGATCTGGGATCCGCACTTCGGCCAGGGCGCCATCACGGCCTTCACCCAGGCCGGCGCCTCCTCACCCGTGAACGTGGCCTACTCCGGCCTCTACCACTGGTGGTACACCATCGGCATGCGCACCAACGCCGAGCTTTATCAGGGATCCATCTTCATGATGATCCTCTCGGCCTGGGCCCTCTTTGCCGGCTGGCTCCATCTCCAGCCCAAGTTCCTCCCTTCCCTGGCCTGGTTCAAAAATGCGGAATCCCGCCTGAACCACCATCTGGCTGTGCTCTTCGGCTTCAGCTCGATCGCCTGGACGGGACACCTGGTCCACGTCGCCATTCCTGAATCCCGGGGTGTGCACGTGGGTTGGGACAACTTCCTCTCGGTGTCTCCCCACCCCGCAGGTCTGGGTCCCTTCTTCACCGGAAACTGGGGCGTCTACGCCCAGAACCCCGATGCGGCTGGCCAACTCTTCGGCACCTCCACCGGCGCCGGCACGGCCATCCTCACCTTCCTGGGAGGCTTCCATCCGCAGACGGAATCCCTCTGGCTGACGGACATCGCCCATCACCACCTGGCGATCGGTTGTCTGTTTGTGATCGCCGGCCACATGTACCGAACCAACTTCGGTATCGGTCACTCGATCCGCGAGATCCTCGAGGCTCACAACCCTCCCAAGGGCACCCCTTTTGGAGGAGCTCTCGGCGCGGGCCACAAGGGCCTCTACGACACGATCAACAACTCGCTCCACTTCCAGCTCGGCCTCGCCTTGGCCTCGCTAGGTGTGGTCACCAGCCTGGTGGCGCAGCACATGTATGCGCTGCCCTCCTACGCGTTCATCGCACGGGATTACACCACCCAGGCGGCCCTTTACACCCACCACCAGTACATCGCCATCTTCCTGATGTGCGGTGCCTTCGCCCACGGTGCCATCTTCTTCATCCGGGATTACGACCCGGAAGCGAACAAGGACAACGTGTTGGCGCGGATGCTGGAACACAAAGAAGCGATTATCAGCCACCTGAGCTGGGTTTCGCTCTTCCTTGGTTTCCACACCCTGGGCCTCTACGTCCACAACGACGTGGTGGTGGCCTTCGGAACCCCCGAGAAGCAAATCCTGGTGGAGCCGGTGTTTGCCCAGTTCGTGCAAGCGGCGAGCGGCAAAGCCCTCTATGGCATGGATGTGCTCCTGGCCAATCCCAACAGCCTGGTGAGCAATGCTCCCGGCCCAGGAGCCGTTTGGCTGCCGGGTTGGCTGGATGCAGTGAATGCGGGCAACAACTCCCTGTTCCTGCAGATCGGTCCTGGTGATTTCCTGGTGCACCACGCCATTGCGCTGGGACTGCACACCACCACCTTGATCCTGGTGAAGGGTGCCCTGGATGCCCGGGGTTCCAAGCTGATGCCCGATAAGAAGGACTTCGGCTATTCCTTCCCCTGTGACGGCCCTGGTCGGGGCGGCACCTGCGACATCTCGGCGTGGGATGCCTTCTACCTGGCTCTCTTCTGGGCACTGAACACGGTGGCCTGGCTCACCTTCTATTGGCACTGGAAACACCTCGCCATCTGGCAGGGGAACGTGGCCCAGTTCAACGAATCCAGCACCTATCTCATGGGCTGGTTCCGCGACTACCTCTGGCTCAACAGCTCACAGCTGATCAACGGGTACAACCCTTCCGGCACCAACAATCTGGCGGTGTGGGCATGGATGTTCCTGTTCGGTCACCTGGTGTGGGCCACGGGCTTCATGTTCCTGATCTCCTGGCGGGGCTACTGGCAGGAGTTGATCGAAACCATCGTCTGGGCTCACCAGCGGACCCCCTTGGCCAACCTGGTTGGCTGGCGGGACAAGCCCGTGGCTCTCTCGATCGTTCAGGCCCGCGTGGTTGGACTGGCTCACTTCACCGTGGGCTTCTTCCTCACCTACGCCGCCTTCCTGATCGCCTCTACAGCAGGCAAGTTCGGCTAAATCCGAACCACCCCCCCTTGAGGGACGACCAAGCCCCCAGCAACCGCTGGGGGCTTTTTCGTGCGCCCCGATTCGAGATATTCAAACAACCCCGCCCGTGCTGCTGGTTTGACGCCTCGACCAAGCTTCCTCAACACAACCTTTCAGGACTGGGCAGCACCGTCAACGCATCCAGGCCGCCCAAAACCAGCGTGGATAACCATCTTTTCTTGCCACAAAAAAGCCCCTGTCACCAGGGGCTGTCTTTATTGGGTTGATCCGGATCACCCAAACGGGGTGGGTCCCTGGATCAGTTGACGCTCCACACCCCACCAGCGATCTTGACGAGGGGGGAAACGATCGCGGTGCTGCAGAGGAACCAGGCAAAAGCTGCCCCACCACAACCACCCAACCAGAAGCCACTGGCGAATTCCGCCCATCCGGCCTTGGTGAACAGATCGGCAGGGGGGTTATCGATGGTGGCATCCGGAGGCTGCACATTGGGGCCGCGCCCAGCGGTGCCATAGATCGACAGGCACACCGTGAGGATGGACACCAGACCAATGGTGGCCAGGAGCCCAGCGGTGTTGGCGTACTCCGTGAGACGGAGCGGGCCGGTGAGGGCAAAGGGTCCGAACAGGAAGAAGCCATGGGCCATGCCAACTTCCAGCCCCCGACGGTTGGGGGAGAGGGAGGGGCGATAGGCCGGCAGGGCGTTCAGAAAAGCCTTGGTGAAATAGCTGCTGTTGACAGGAGTCGCCAGGTTGCCGACACAGGGGTCGGCCACGGGGGTGACGGTCATGGCGAAGGGTGCGTGAAGGGGAGAGGGATGTCGGTGAGAGCAGCGGCGACGGATCAGTCGCTGGCTTCAATCACGTTGAACAGCAGGGCCATCGCCACAGCAGGGCCGAGGATTCCCACCAGGGGAATGAAAACGGAGGGCATCCAGGCGGCGGCAAAACTTCCAGTCATGGCAAGGCCAGATACATACCGCCGGTACTGTAGGGAGAGGTTTCTGCACTCTCCCCAGGCACCCGCTGGGGGTGACATAAAAATTCAGCAGGACTTGTCAGCCCCATGAACCCCTCCCTGCTCGGCGTTGTGGCCTTCGCTCTAGCGGCAGGGCTGTGGCTGGCCGGCCGCCGGCCCAAACCCCTGCTCAAAAGCACCGACACCCAGGGGGTGGCGGCCCTCAACCGGGCCCAGAACTCCCTGGTGTGGGAAGCCCGTCAGAAACTCCAGGACGGGCCTGCGGAGCAGGGTGGCTTCCAAGGGGAAGAGGGGGCACTCTGGTCACCCCAGGCCCTCCTGGGGGCCAGACCAGAACGCCGGATGCCGTCCCACGAGCGGCAAGCCTGGCTGCGGGAGCTGAAACGGCACTACCTGGCTGGCGGAAGCCAGCGACTGGAAGCTGTACGCCTGGCCAGGGTCTGGGGGGAACGGGACGTGCTTCCCCTTCTGCAGCAGGGTCTGCGGGATCCCGACCCCCGCGTGATGCGGGAAGCGGCATTGGCCATGGAAGCCTTCCGGGGCCGCCCGACAGGCAAGCGTCAGGAGAGGGTGCTTCCCCGCAATGTGGCCCGCACCCGATAGATCGGACGGCCCTGGCTTTCGTGGTACGTGCGCATCTGCAATTCAGCGAGCAGGCCGAAGCAGAAGAGCTGCACCCCACTGAGGATCGCCAAAACCGCCATCAGCAGCAGAGGCCTGTTGCCGATATTGGTCCCCAGCACGAGTTTTTCCCCCACCAGCCAGAGGGCCAGGAAGAGACCCAGGCCCAGGGTGGTGAGTCCTGCCGAGCCAAAGACGTGCATGGGGCGGGTGAGAAAGCGCTTCATGAACCACACCGTGAGCAAATCCATCAGCACGCGAAAGGTGCGATCGATGCCGTATTTGCTCTTCCCGTAGCGGCGTGGGTGATGCTGGACGCGCACCTCACCGATGCGCGCCCCTTCGATGAAGGCCAGGGCCGGGAGGAAACGGTGCAGCTCCCCATAGAGGTTCATATCGGCCACCACCTCCCGGCGATAGGCCTTGAGGGAGCAGCCGTAGTCGTGCAGGCGCACCCCCGTGACCCGTGCGATCAACCGGTTGGCGATCAGGGAGGGGAGGAGTCGATTGAGGGCCCCATCCTGGCGCTGGTGGCGCCAGCCACTCACCAGGTCATACCCCTCCTCCAGGGTGTCGAGCAGGAGAGGGATATCAGCCGGATCGTTCTGCAGATCCCCATCCAGGGTGACGATGATCGGTGCACGGCTGCCGTCGAATCCGGCGGCCATGGCGGCCGTCTGCCCGTAGTTGCGGCGCAGGAGCACGGCTACCAGCTCCGGAACCTGGCTGGCCAGCTGGCCCAGGATCTGGGGGGTCGCATCCCGCGACCCATCATCCACAAGCACCAGTTCGAAAGAAAGACCGAGGGGCCGCAGGGCCGCCAGAAGCTTCTCCACCAGCTGGTGCAGGCTGCCCTCTTCGTTGTAGAGAGGCACCACCACGGACAGGCCGGGAGCACCAGGGGACGGATCGGACAGGGCAGAACTGGAACCGACGGGATCCGCCATGGCCGTGGACGCAAGAAAGAACGGCCCTAGGGAGGTAGGGCACCGCCATCATGGCTGTGCATCACCCTGCCAGCCCCCCGCAGGGTGAGGCGATAGTGGGTGGCCACTGGATCGATGTTGCCGGGGTTGAGATCATCCTCCCCCAGTCCATCGCGACCATGCTCCCGGCCTGAACTGTGCAGATACCGGCCGCCCCCCAGGTGAAGACCCACATGGGTGCAACGCTGCGGCGTGCCGAAGAAGATCAGATCCCCCGGTTTCAGGAGGCTGGTCTGGCCAGGCTGCACGGCAACGGGCCTGCAGAAGCGCTCCTGCAGATAGGCATCCCGGGGCAACCAGATCCCCACGTTGGCAAAGGCTGTCTGCACCAGTCCCGAACAATCGAAATCGGGCCCGAGCGTGCCGCCCCAGAGGTAGTGGTTCGGCAACGTCCTGGCTTGCTCGGCGAAGGCGAGAACCGCAGGGATGGCGGCTTCGATGGCAGGGCGCTCCCAGGGCCGGGGGAGCGGAGGGTGGGCCACCCGCTCCCCGTGGTCCATGAGATCAGTGAGGGGGAGCCAGCAGGGATAGCCATCCTCCAGGAGGCGCACCCGCACCCGAGAGGCCTGGGGCTCTGACCTCCCATCCAGCACGCGGAGGTGCCGTCCTGCCGCCACCTGGGTGGCCAGGCCGGATCCTTGGGGCCTGCTGTAAGTGTCGAGAGACCGACCAAGCCTCCAGAGGGTGCCGGAAAGCGAGCCGGAGGGGCAGGGCGATCGGGCCGTTCCTAATGTCGCCATCGCCAAGGAGGTGAGGTGATGGCGTTCTACCGCGCCGATGGGGCGATGCAGCAAGAGCTGGCCGATCTGGTGGCCGACCTGGAGGCCGCGGGCCGGGCTGGACTGGGGGAGCGCCTCTCCCTCACCTGGGTGCGCTACCCGGCCAGCCTGCGCAGCTGGAGCGAAGAGGGCTGGGGCTGCCCCCTCGAGCAGGCGGGGGAGGGGGCCCACTGGCAGGGAACCCTGGAGCGGTATCCGGCGAGCGTGGTGAAGCTGGTGTATCTGGTGGCAGCAGAAGCCTGGCTCCAACGCCAGTGGCTCGGATCCACCGACGAGTTCCAGCGAGCCCTGGCGGACATGGTGCGGGATTCCAGCAACGACGCCACGGGCTACGTGGTGGATCTCCTCAGCGGCACCACCAGCGGCGTGGAGCTTCCCCATCGGCCTTTTGCGGAGTGGAGTGAACAGCGCCAGCTGGTGAACCACTGGCTGGCGGAGCTGGGCTGGCCGGAGCTGGTGGGGATCAACGCCTGCCAGAAAACCTGGGGGGATGGGCCCTATGGCCGGGAACGCCAGAGCTATGGGGAGAGCCTGGAGAACCGGAACCGAATGAACACCGAGGGCACGGCCCGGATGCTGCAGGCCGTGATGGCCGGGTCGATGGTGTCCCCCCCCGCCAGCCTGCGGATGCAGGCGCTGCTGGCGCGGTCGCTGGATCTCGATCAGCGGGCGGCGGATCCGGACAATCAGGTGGATGGCTTTCTGGGGGGCGGGCTGCCGGAGGGTGCCCAACTCTGGAGCAAGGCCGGCTGGATGAGCCATGCCCGCCATGACGCGGCCTACGTGGAGGTTGAGGGGATGGCACCCACCCTGCTGGTGGCGTTCAGCGAAGGGGACGCCTGCGCCAAGGACGAAACCCTGCTGCCAGAGATCTGCCGCCGGCTGGTGCGGGGGTGAGCCAGAGGCCCGGATGGGCCGCGGGATCGGTGCTCTCACAGCTGGCATGGGCCGGTGCCCGCAGAGGCGGGACCGGCCATGGTCTTGGAAACGGAGAGGGAGGGATTCGAACCCTCGACAGAAGTTGCCTCCTGTAACTCCTTAGCAGGGAGCCGCTTTCAACCGCTCAGCCACCTCTCCAGCGGCTCCAAGAGCTTAACCCGACAGCAGCAGCCTGGCCCCCTACTCGCTGCGGAAGAGGCGTTGCACCCGCCGGCTGTCCACATGCACCAGCAGGTCGTAGGGGATGGTGCCAGCGGTGGCGGCCACCTCCTCGGGCCGCAAGGTGTGGCCCTCATGGGTGCCGAAGAGCAGAACTTCATCCCCCACGGTGGCCTGGGGCACGGCGGAGAGATCAATGGCCATCGAATCCATCGACACCCGGCCGATCACCGGCACCCGCTGCCCCTGGACCATCACCTCCCCGGTATTGGAGAGGGTCCAAGGCACACCGTCGTTGTAGCCGGCGGCCACAATGCCCACCCGCTTGGCGTCGGATTCCACCTCATAGGTGCCGTTGTAACCCACTCGCTGCCCCTTCCGCAGGATGCTCACCTGGGCCAGACGGCTCACGAAGGCCACCGCCAGCTGGAGATCCAGCCCCTCGCCCACCGCCGGCGATGGAGCAAGGCCGTAAAGACCCAGCCCCAGGCGCACCATCCCGAACCGGGCCTGCGGAAAACGCACGGCCCCTGAGGTGGCCGAGGCATGCACGATCAAAGGCTCATCGGCCTCGGCGCGCAGGGCAGCCACCACCGCCTCAAACACCTCCAGCTGGCGGCGGGTGTCCCCATCGGCGGCGGGATCATCGGCGGAGGCCAGATGGGTCATCACCCCCGTGAGCCGCACCACGCCGGAACTGCGCAGCAGGCGAGCCACGGCGAGGGCCTCTTCGGGAGCCACCCCCAGCCGGCCCATGCCAGTTTCAATCTCCAGGTGAACCTCCAGGCTGGCCTCCATGGCCCGCAGGGATTCGATCAGCGCGAGGGCAAAGGCGTGGGAGTACACCACCGGGGTAAGCCGGTGGCGCACGGCCTTGTCCACCTCATCGCTGTCCATTAGAAGCACCAGGATCGGCAGGTGCACCCCGGCCCTCCGCACGATCGCCCCCTCATCGGCAGCGGACACGCCGATCCAATCCACACCACCCTCCTGCAGGGCCGCCGCCAGTCGGGCCAGCTCGGTGCCATAGGCCCAGGCCTTGAGCACCGCCAGGATCGCCACATCAGGGCCGCAGAGAGCCCGGAAGCGGGCAATGTTCTCCCGGATC
>JBEIGX010000086.1:0-9113 GCA_040381675.1 Aphanothece sp. | reverse complement strand
CCGCCCCATGGGGGCATCGCCTTCGGCCTCGATCGCATGGTGATGCTGCTGGCGGGCGAGGAGTCGATCCGCGACACCATCGCCTTCCCCAAAACCCAGCAGGCACGGTGTCTGCTCACCCGGGCACCGGCCGGCGTGGCCCCCGGCCAGCTGAAGGAGCTGCACGTGGCCAGCACCTGGGTGGAGGAAGACAGCTGAGGAAACCCACACGGCGCGGGGGAGCAATCCCAAAGCAAATCGCCTGAATCCCACACCAAGGCCGTTCTGCCGCCATGGTGGGACTTGTTGCGGTCGGCTGCCTTTGCCCAGGGCCTCCTCCACGGATCTTGTGCGTCAATACCTGAGGGAGATCGGCCGGGTGGCCATGCTCTCGGAGGAGGAGGAGCTCACTCTCGCCCGCCTGGTGCAACGCCGGGAGCGCGTCCTGGAGCAGCATCCGGAGGCGGAAAAGCCGGGCACGGATCTGGCCTCCCTCGCCCGAGCCAGCGGCTCCAGCGAAACCGCCCTGCGCCAGACCCTGCACCAGGGGCGCCGGGCCAAGGAACGAATGATCCAGGCCAACCTGCGGCTGGTGGTGGCTGTAGCCAAAAAATACCAGCAGCCTGGCCTGGAGCTGCTCGATCTGGTGCAGGAGGGCACCCTGGGGCTGGAGCGGGGGGTGGAGCGCTTTGACCCCACCCGCGGGTTTCGCTTCTCCACCTTCGCCTATTGGTGGATCCGCCAGGGCATCACCCGGGGCATCGCCAGCCAGGGTCGCATGATCCGGATTCCGTCCCATGTGACGGAAAAACTGTCCCGCATCCGCAAGGCCCAGCAGGAGCTGGCCCAGCGCCTGGGGCGCACGGCCCGCCTGTCCGAACTGGCCGCCGCCGTGGATCTGAGCGAGGCAGTGCTGCGCCAAACCCTCGAGCAGCAGAGCCAGACCGTGTCGCTCGAGCGGCGCATGGGCAACGATCTGGACACGGAGCTGGGGGACCTGCTGGAGGACGTGCACCACTCACCGGAGCGCTGCCTGATGCGCCAGCACTTCCATGAAGCGATGGAACACCTGCTGGGAGAGCTGACGGAGCGCGAAGCCCAGGTGCTCCGCGAACGGTTTGGGTTGAACGATGACCAGCCCCGCACCCTCACCGAGATCGGCACCCACCTGCAGATCTCCCGGGAGCGGGTGCGCCAGATCGAAGCCCAGGCCCTGGTGAAACTCCGGCAGCCCTGCCAACACCAGCGCATGCGGGAGTTTCTTGGCAGCCTCGACTGACCCCGATTGGCGGGCTCGCCTCGGCCCCCGGTAGATTGGAAAGTCAGTCCTGGTTGCCATGACCGCCCCCGCCCGCAGCCTGTGCACGAAGTTCGTCTTCGTGACCGGCGGGGTGGTCTCCAGCATCGGCAAGGGGATCGTGGCCGCCAGCCTGGGGCGCCTGCTCAAGAGCCGGGGCTACAACGTATCGATCCTGAAGCTCGATCCCTACCTCAACGTGGATCCGGGCACCATGAGCCCCTACCAGCATGGGGAGGTGTTCGTCACCCAGGACGGCGCCGAGACCGACCTGGACCTGGGGCACTACGAGCGCTTCACCGACACGGCCATGTCGCGCCTCAACAGCGTCACCACCGGGTCGATCTATCAGGCGGTGATCAACAAGGAGCGCCGGGGGGATTACGAGGGGGGCACCGTGCAGGTGATCCCCCATATCACCGGGGAGATCCGGGAGCGCATCCATCGGGTGGCGGCCAACAGCGGCGCCGATGTGGTGATCACGGAGATCGGCGGCACCGTGGGCGACATCGAGTCGCTGCCCTTCCTGGAGGCCATCCGGGAGTTCCGGCTGGATGTGGGCCGCCATGACGTGGCCTATGTGCACGTCACCCTGCTGCCGTACATCGGCACCTCGGGAGAGCTGAAAACCAAGCCCACCCAACACTCGGTGAAGGAACTGCGCTCCATCGGCATCCAGCCCGATGTGCTGGTGTGCCGCAGCGACCGGCCCTTCAGCGACGACCTCAAGGCCAAGATCGGGGGCTTCTGCGGCGTGCCCACCCGGGCCGTGATCCCCGCCCTCGATGCCGACAGCATCTATGCCGTGCCCCTGGCCCTCGAGCAGGAGGGTCTCTGCCGCCAGGTGCTGGATGTGCTCGACCTGCCCCACCACGAGAGTGATATGGCCCGCTGGGAAGAACTGGTGCGCAAGCTGCGCCACCCGGGCCCGGCGGTGAAGGTGGCCTTGGTGGGCAAGTATGTGCAGCTCAACGACGCCTACCTCTCGGTGGTGGAGGCCCTGCGCCACGCCTGCCTGGAGCAGGATGCCTCCCTGGATCTCCGTTGGATCTGCGCCGAGCAGATCGAATGCCAGGGCGCGGCGGCGCTGCTGGAGGGCATGGATGCGGTGGTGGTGCCGGGTGGCTTCGGCCACCGGGGCGTGGATGGGAAGGTGGCCGCCATCCGGTGGGCGCGGGAGCAGCGGGTGCCGTTCCTGGGCCTTTGCCTGGGGATGCAATGTGCGGTGATCGAGTGGGCCCGCAACCAGGCGGGCCTGGTCGGCGCCACCAGCGTCGAGCTCGATCCCGATTCCCCCCACCCCGTGATTGCCCTGCTGCCCGAACAACAGGATGTGGTGGATCTGGGGGGCACCATGCGCCTGGGGGTCTACCCCTGCCGCCTGGCCCCGGGCACCCTGGCCCAGAGGCTCTACGACGAAGAGGTGGTCTACGAACGCCATCGCCATCGCTACGAATTCAACAACGCCTACCGGAACCTGTTCGTGGACTCGGGCTATGCGATCGGTGGCACCTCTCCAGATGGCCGACTGGTGGAACTAATCGAGCTCCCCCACCATCCCTTCTTCGCCGCCTGCCAATTTCACCCGGAGTTTCTCTCCCGGCCCGGCAAACCCCACCCCCTCTTCCGCGGCCTGATCGAGGCGGCCCAACAGCGCCTGGCCCAGACCCAGTCCAACGGTGCCGCCAACCCGGAGTCTCCCGGGGTGGCCGTCGCCATCTGAACTTGATCACAACTCAGACAGATTGCGGGTTATTGCCTGTAAATTATGCGCGTTTTTAAACCGTCTGGCGTGCATCTGGATCGATTCAGGCAGGTGGCAAAGAAGCAAGCAACTCAAGGCCTGGTCTCGCTTTTGCTGAGCACCGAGCTGATCACCAGCGTGCCGGCCCACAGCCAGACCTGGGAGAAGGCACCGCCGTTGCCCACGGACATGCGCAACATGCTCTCCACGATCAGCAAAGACTCCCGCCTTTATTTCCTCTATGAGCAATACCGCGACAACCGTGATGGCCTTCAGAAGGCTGCCGAGCGCATCAGCCTGGCAGACGCCCTGACCAGGGGCCTGGCCACCAGCCCTGAATTGGCAGCCACAATCGCCGACATCCAGGCCTCCGAATGGAATGGGGTGGCCATCCAACGCGAATGGGTGCCCACCCTGAGCTTCAAGACCTCCACCCCGGGCGTGCTGGGCTACTCCACGAGCAGCAGCAGCCTGAAAACCAAGACCCCGGGCAGTGAAGAAACGGAGGTGTTGAAGTTTGAAAATGGATTCAAATCCAATCCCTATGCGGATTTGTCTTGGTCGTTCTTTGATCCCAGCCGCACCAGCAGGCAGACGGCCCAGGGATCCCGGATCATGGCACTGCGCAATCGGCTGACCTACACCACACGGGAATTGATTCTGGCCATTCAAACGGCCTACACCACGCTGCAGGAGAATCTGGAGCGTGAAAAAGATCTGATCGACCTATTCAATCAATCCATTTCCATTTATATCGGCGCCCATAAGAGTCAACGTCCGGCTGGGGAAATCAGCCGGCTGGAAGCCCAGACCGTTTCCCTGCTGATCGGCCGAATCAACGCTCACAAGGAGAGCATTCAGGCCATGGACACCCTCGCCAGACTGCTCAACCTGGAGCCCGGCCAGCTGGCCCTGCCGTCCGATAAGCCGGGCGTGATTCCCATCTGGCCCCTCAGCAGGGGTAACTCCATTCAGCAGGCCCTGGAGCGGCGCGAGGAATTGCGCACCAATGCCCTGGAGGTCAAAGCCCTGATGAGCGACTCCCGGGCCATCCGGCTGAAGGTGTTGCCCGATCTGTCTCTCTCCGGCCAGCTGCAGCGCAACAACCTGACGGAACAGGGCGGATCCTTCACCGACAACCTCCCCGGCAGCCTGACGCGCACCACCGGCTACGAAACCTTTGTGGGCCTCACGTTCGACTGGAAGCTTTTGGATGGTGGCATTCGCCAGGCCAAGGCCAACGCCTCCGATGCCAAAGCACGCCAAACCCAGTCGCAGGGTGACTTGCTGCGTCTCACCATCACCAGGGAGGTGGCCGATGCCTACGCCGGCTTTGTGGCCTCCAAGATCCTGGTGGATGCGGCCCGCACCGATGTGGCTGCCTCCCGCCGTTCGCTGCAAGCCGCCATCGCCAGCTATGAGGCTGGTCTGCACACCGATGAGGGCACCACAGTGGTGCAGGCCATGCTCAAACTGCAAAGCGCCCTGAACACCTATCGCAACCTGGTGGCAGGCCAGAACACCTCAATCTATCAGCTCTATCGCTCCACCGCCACCTGGCCCAGCGCAACAGAAAACCTGGTGAGGGCCCAGTATCAGCAGTGGCTGGCCCCTGCCGCGGCAACCCCACCCCTCCCCGCCGCCAAGCCCTAAGTGGGGGCCATAGGCTGCAGGCAGGATGGCTTCTCCTTTGACCCCCACCCTCCAGGCCCCCCCTACCCTGCCGGTGGTGGAAACCTTCCATTCGCTCCAGGGGGAAGGGCTGCACAGCGGCCGCAGTGCCTTCTTCCTGCGCCTGGCGGGCTGTGATGTGGGCTGCCCCTGGTGCGACACCAAACACTCCTGGCCGGAAGCTACCCATCCCCAGCTGAGCGTGGAGGATCTGGCCGTTGAGGCCCGCAGGGCCGCCGATCAGGGGGCAGCCTTCGTGGTGATCACCGGCGGCGAACCCCTGCAGCACGATCTCGGCCCCCTCTGCGGCGCCCTCGGAGAGGTGGCCCCCCTGCATCTGGAAACCAGTGGCGTGCACCCCCTCAGTGGCCGTTTCGACTGGATCACCCTCTCCCCCAAGCCCCACCGTCCGCCCCGGCCGGATCTACTGGCCCGCTGCGATGAGCTCAAGGTGGTGGTGGGCGAGGAAGGGGATCTGGCCTTCGCCGAAACCATGGCTGCCGCCTGCGGCGCGCCCCACGTGCTGCTGCAGCCCGCCTGGGATAACCCGCGGGGCCTGGCGCTGGCCATCGCCTATGTGCAAAGCCATCCCGCCTGGCGACTGAGTCTGCAGAGCCACAAATGGCTCGGCGTGCGCTGAAGGCGAAGGGCTACGCCTGCGCGGAGGCCACGTAGGGGGGCCTCGGGATCTCGATGCCCTCCTCCTTGAAGCGCAGCAGGATGGCCCGGCGGAGTTCACCGGAGATCTTGCCGTTCTTCATGGGATCGGCCATCCAGAAATCCAGGGCATATTCGATGGCGTACTCCCCCAGGTTGGCGATGCTCGACGACGGGGCCGGATCAGCCAGCACCAGGGGATTAGCTCGGGCGATGTCCACCAGCAGGGCCATCACCTGGTCGGGATCGTGCCGGTAGTCGGCGCGCACCTTGAGACAACCGCAGCGCAGATCATCCGAGCCGGTGTAAGTGGTGGTGGTGGCGGTGAAAAAAGTCTGGTTCGGCACCACCAGCTCGGCGTTGTCGGACTTGCGCTGCAAGGTGGCGGCCCGTAACCCCAGCTTGCGCACCTTGCACACATCACCGTCGTAGAGCACCACCTCCCCGGGCTGGAGGGAACCCTCAAAGAGCAGCCAGAGGCCACTCACGAAGTTGGAGAACACCTCCTTGATGCCGAAGCCCAGACCAACGGAGAGGCCGCCGGCGATGGCGGCGATTGCCGTGCCGTTGAGGCCGATCTGATCCGCCAGCCACACCACCCCCAGGCCGATGAGGAGATAGCGGAGAATGAGTTCAAAAGCCTTGCGGTTGCCTTCCCCCAGCCCTGCCAGCCGGCCCGCCACACCGCCGATCAGGGCCACCGGCAGATCGGAGAGCACCACCAGGAAGTAGGGCAGGCCCATCAGCAGGAGCAGGTTGCCGAAGGAGATGGGCTCGTTGAAGAGGTTGAGCACGGGCACCTCGCTCAAGATGGTGAGGCCATCGAGGCGATGCACCAGGCCCACCAAGGCCAGCACCACAAACAACGGCGCTACCGCCTTGAGCCAATAGTTCTCCACGTCCTCCGCCGGCAGGACGCGGCGCAGCCCCAGGCGCAGAGCGGAGAGGCTGGTCCAGATCAGCACCAACTGGCCAAAGAGCCCTACCAGGCCACCGGGCAGCCCCAGAGCGGGAAATAGCACGCTGAGAAGCCAGAGCAGAACCGCCAGCACAAGCTTGGCAAACACCGGACTCCAGCTGGTGGCGGGAGCCGGATGGCGCAGACGCCAGCCCCGGTAGGCCAGCAGCAGGGCGATGGCCGCCAGCAGCTGCCAGAGCACGGCGGCACGGGTGATCAACCCGAGCCAGCCCACCAGCACATAGAGGAGCTGATTCACAGGTCACCCCCCTGGGATGGAACGGACTTGCGCTGGCCCTTGGACAGATCCTGCAGGAAGGCTTCCTGGGCCAGCGATTCGATCTCTGTCGTCACCGTCTCGGCAGACTGTTCGCCATACACCGCCTGCTTGATCAGCTGCACCAGGGGATCCTGGGATCCGCCACGAAGCCCGATCGCCCGGCGGAAGCCCACCCCCTCGCGGAAGGTGGGCACGGTGGAGTGATCCAGGCTGGCCTGCATCACGGCCAGGGCCGGGGAATCCTTCACGGGCACCACCACGTTCTGATTCACGGGCATGTTGCCGAAGGCCTTGCTGATCAGGTTGGTCTGGCTGAAGTCGTTGAGCACGAAAAGGGCAAAGCTGGTGGCCACCTGCCGCTGGGCGGGGGTGGAGTCCCGGCCGAAGCTCAGCAGCTGGAGGCGAGCCAGGGGCCGGGCCGGCTTGCCGTCGCTCCCCGTGGGAAGCACGGACACCCCCAGGTGAGGCCCGAGCCTGCGCTTGAGGCGCTCGATGGCGGTGCTGCTGCAGCTGATCCAGTCGAGCTGGCCCCGTTCCATCCGCTCCACCATTTCATCGGCCGTTTCCACGAAGATCACGTTGGGTTCGATGTTGGCCCGGGCCAGCCAAGCCAACCACTCCTCCACCCGGTCGCGCTCCGTTGGGGAGAGGCCCTGCTAAAGGGATTTAGTCGCCACCCGGGTGCGGAACAGCTTGAGCAGAGCCTCGTCGGCATCGAAATCGCTGGCGGTCCAGAGCAGCTCAAACATCTGCAGGGGCAATCCCACCCGCACCCCCTCAGCGGCACGGGCGGGCAGCTCGTCGAGCCGGGTGGGCGCCTGGGGCAGCCGGCGCCGGTCGTAGCAGGCCACCGTGGGCTGAAGGAGGAACGGCAGGGCGTCGTAGGCGCTGCCATCGCGAAACTTCGAGAGAAACTTGAGCTGCAGGGGATCCAGCTGCTGGGGACTGATGTCGATCGGCTTGAGATAGCCCTCCCGCTCCAGGATCTCCACCGGCGCCACCCGGCTGATCAGCAGATCGGGGCCGGCTCCCAGCCGGGCTCGGGCCCGCACGCTCTCCACCAGATCCCCCTCCGGCAGAAACCGCAGATGCAGCAACACCCGCGGGTGGTTGCGCATGTATTCGTTGGCGATCTGGGTGGCCAGGCGCTTGAGATTGGCGCGGGCCACCCCATCGCTGCCCTGCCCGGTGGAGATCGCCAATTGCAGGCTCACCGGAGGGTCGTCGCCCCGCTGGCAACCGGTGCTGAGCACCACCAGGGCCAGGCCCACGGCAATGGCCACCCCAGAGCGGGTCAGACGCTGCGGCAGCAGGCGAGGAAAGGGCACAGAAGCGGCGGGCCGATCTGGCGGAAGCGCAGGCAGAGAGGCGGTTTGCAGCAGCCTGCAGCAGGGCTTCACAACAAAAAGATGGTGAAACCCTTCCCAGGGAGAGGAAGGGGAGGGGCGGTGCCGGGCCCTAGAACGGTCGCGCCGGCCTCTGGCGGGGCTCGGCCCGCCAGAGGCGCCAGCGCACCTCCAGATCCGCCGGCGCCACCACCACGATCGGCAGCCGTGCATTCACGGGCACCAGGGTGGGCGAGCCCGCCAGCCGCACGAACTCCTTTCGCCGAGCTTGGTCGGGGCAGGCCATGCGGGTGGACACCACAGGGCCGCCCCCCTTCACCCGGTAGAGGGGATAACCCCACCCCGGTACACTCTCTTCCGCCACCGTGCCCTGGAGGAGGTGGCGGTTGCAGTCCACCAGCAGGGTGCGACCCACCACCAGCTCCACCCGCAGATCCTCCGCGGCAGCCGGGGTGGTGGGCACGGAGATGACCCAGCGCCGTTCCCCCGCAGCCGCCGGCGGATAGGGGGTCAGATCGGGGGGCTGGGCCGCGGGGGCCGGAAGCGCCCCAGAGCTCAACAGGCCCGACAGGGCCAGGGGCACCCATCTCGCCAGCCCTCGACCAGGCCGGATGGGAGCGGGAGTCGTCGGGGGAACGGGAGCCATCGACGGAGGGTCCTGTGGATCGGCGGCATTCTGTCTGTAGGGTGAAAGGAGCGATCTGCCATGGGGTGCGCTCCAGCCCCAGTTCCTGCACGGCCACCCCCCACCAGCCCACGGCTGTCGCCCTGCTTTCCGGTGGATTGGATTCGGCCACCGCCACGGCCCTGGCCATCGAAGCCGGCTATCGGGTGATCGGTCTGTCGTGCAACTACGGCCAGCGCCATCGCCGGGAGCTGGAAGCCGCGGAGAAGCTGGCCCGCCACTTCGGGCTGAGCGAACACCTGCAGGTGGCCGTGAATCTGGCGGCCTGGGGAGGATCGTCGCTCACCGATTCCTCCGAACCCCTCCCCGATGAAGGGGTGATCCCCGGGGTGATCCCCTCCACTTACGTGCCAGGGCGCAACACGGTGTTCATCGCCCTGGCCCTCAGCCTGGCGGAAGCCCGGGGCGCCGAACGGGTGGTGCTGGGAGTGAACGCGGTCGACTACTCCGGCTATCCCGATTGCCGACCCGACTACCTCGCCGCCTATCAGGAGCT
>JBEIGX010000085.1:0-9265 GCA_040381675.1 Aphanothece sp. | reverse complement strand
GCCAGGGTTTGGATCAGGCTCCGCCGTTGTTCAGCCCCTGCCTGGGGGTCCATCAGGCTCTGCACGCTGCTGCGGCGAATGTTCATCCGCTCTTTGAGCAAATCCCGCAACCGCTCTTCAAAGAGCTGCCAATGCTGGCGGTTGACATCCGCGGGCTCCCGGCTGGAGAGCAGGCCACGCACCATCGGGTAGACCCGATCCGCCATGGCGCAGAGCATCTGGATCAGGGCTTCCGTTTCTGCCCCTTCCGGGGTGCCGCGCCGACAAGCCCGCCGCAGGGGGTTATGGGAACGCAGCTTCCACAGAGCAACACGGTTGGGGAACAGAGACGCATAGCCCAGCTGGTGTCCCATCCACAGCAGGGTTTCCCCCCCGTTCAGATCCAGGGCCTCCACGCAGAGGAGGAGCAGATCCAATCTCTCCAGGCCCTGCCGGGGAAGGGATTGCCATGGGGCCTCCGCGGGGCCGGTGTTGGCAGCTGGAGACGGTTCGGCCAGCGCTGGAGCAGAAATGTTCACCATGGCTGCGATGATGCCAGCGTTTGACCCCTTTCGTCACCCTCCCCTCGCTGCATGGATGCTTCTGATCCTTCTCTCGATCTTCGCCAGTGGGTGCGGGAGATTCCGGATTTCCCCAAACCGGGCATCCTCTTCCGCGACCTCACTCCCCTGATGCGGGATCCCAGGGGATGGCAGGAGACCATCCGCCTTCTGGGGCTGCAGTGCGAGCGGCTCCAACCCGACCTGATCGTGGGCATCGAATCGAGGGGCTTCATCGTGGGAACGGCCCTGGCCACGGCCCTGCGTCTTCCCTTTGCCCCCGTGCGCAAGCCCGGAAAGTTGCCGGGGGAGGTGCTTGGCGTTGATTACACCCTCGAATACGGCAGCGATCGGCTGGAGATCCATGCCGATGGCTTCGAAGGGGAACCGAAGGTGTTGGTGGTGGATGATCTGCTGGCCACCGGCGGCACCGCAGCGGCCTGCGGCCAACTGGTGCAGATGGCGGGAGGCCGGCTGGCGGGGTTCAGCTTTGTGGTGGAGCTGAGTGCTCTCGATGGTCGGAGCAAACTGCCCGCAGATGTGCCGGCCGAATCCCTGATTGTGTATTGAGGGCGATCAGTGGGTGTCCTGCCAGGCCAGCACCCGATCGAGCTGTTCGAGGGTGATCAGCCCATAGCGCCAGAGCACGGCCGGCAGGGGGGCCTGTTCCAGGGATGACTGCCGCAGGCCAAGCTCCATCGCACCCTCGCTGAGGCCGATCTGATGGCGGAGGAAGGCCATCAATTCAGCTGAGGGAGGGGGCTGGCGGCAGTTGCTGATCACCATGGGGTCACGTTGGCGCCGGCCGGAGCAGCTGGCAAGGTCCATGGCTCATGGCGGACAACAAGCCTCTCCGCAGCAGGGGGAACCGATCCAGCTCGCGGAGCGCCAGGCCGCGGACCGGCACGAGCAGGGGATGGCGGTTGGAGAAAAGGCGCACCAGGCTGTCGGTGATCAGCAGGGTGAGGCCCACATCGGCCCAGCGACGGCGTGCGTAGCTGGCGCCAAGCTGGGCAGGAGCCAGCCGGCCTGCATGAACCTTCTGGGCCAGGCGGTGCAGGGTGGCCACATCGCGCCAGCAGAGGTTGAGCCCCTGCCCGCCTACCGGATGGCAGCGGTGGGCCGTTTCGCCAAGGAGAATGGTCCGGTTTCGATGCATGTGGTGGGCCAGGAGCAGGCCCACGGGAAAGGCCTTGGGCGGCTCCTCCAGCCGTTCCACATCCACCCCAGGGGGCAGCACCGGGGCCAGGGCATCGAGAAAAGCCGCAGGAGAGAGCTGTTCCAGCTGGCGGCAGCGCCAGGCTGGGGCGCTCCAGACCACCTGAAACCGATCCCCGCCCATGGGAAGGAGGGCAAAGGGGCCTTCAGGTCTGAGCCGCTCCCAGGCCATGGTGGCAGGGGCTCCCCGAAGCCGCACCTGCACCGTGAGGCACTGTTGTTGATAGGTGTGATGCCAAACGCCGATGCCCAGCTGGTTGCGAGTGGGCGAGCGGGCGCCGTCGGCGGCGATGATCCAATCCGCCTGTCGTTCGGCGTCGGATGCCCTGGCGTCAGCGGCTGGCGTGCCCAGGAGCAGTTGGAGGCCGGGCCGCTCCTCCAGCTGCTGAAGCAACACCTCCATCAAAAGGATGTGTTCCCCGATCCAGCCCACGGCCTGGCCAGGATCTGGATCCCCCCCGAGGTCTGCCGGACCGAAGTGGCTGCTCTGGCGAGCTGCCAGATCCTCCAGATCCAGGTGATGAAAGGGCTGCAGGATGGGAGCGATGGAACTCCAGAGCCCAAGGCGCTGTAGCAGACGCCGGGAGGAATGGGTGAAGGCGTAGGCCCTGGAGCGCTCCAGGAGCTGGGAGCGGCTGGAGGGATCCACCAGGGTGACACTCCAGCCGGCATGGTGAAGGGCCAGGGCGGCGAGAACTCCCGTGGGCCCGGCCCCTCGCACCAGGGCGACACAGGACCGGGGAGCCTGGGCAAGGAAGGGGGCAGGCTTCACCGGAGGAAGGGAGAGGTGGGCAAAGAAAAAGCCGCAGCACATTGTGCTGCGGCTGATCGGAGATCCGTGGATTCCGCCGGAGAGTCGGAGAGATCAGCCGATGCCGAGCAGGCCGCGGGTGAAGGCTTCGCCGCCCAGGGCGAATTCGGTGGCGAGCAGGGCGATGAAACCGAGCATGGCCATGCGTCCATTGAGCTTTTCAGCGCGCTCGTGGAAGCCCCAGCCATTCTCGGAGCTCACCACTTCCATGCGGGGCTCGGTGGCAAAAGCGTTCAGACGGCCGCCGTCTTCGGTGGTGACTTGGGCGCCGCGGATGGGAGCTGCAGACTGGGTCATGGTGTCCTTTGCGATGTGTTGAGCGAATTGTAACGCAATGTTGCAGGGCTGAGGGTGGGGCACGCCGGACGGTTCACCGCCCTCCCAGTCGCATCAGGCAGAGCTCCTCAAAGGCAGGGCGCAGCAGATAGGGGTAGTCGCCCACCCAGAGCTTCAGCTGGGGGAGCCAGCCATCGCTGAGGGCGCCGATCCGGCTGAAATCCTTGCGCTCGCTCAGCACCAGGCAGCGCACCACCATCCCCTGGCGAATGGTCTGGTGTTTCTTTTCCATGGGAAAGCGCAGCTGGCCCAGGTAGCCCTCCTCGTCCTCCAGCTCCAGGCAGAGCCAGGTGCGCCGATCTTCCACCATCTCCAGCCGGCCGCTTCGGTCGGACTGCTCCCGCCGTTCTTCCACCACCTCCCGGGTGAAGAGACGGGCGATCTGGCCCTCGAAAATCGCCGCTGCCGGATAGCGGCGCAGGGTGGCGTTGCGGCGGCCCGCTTCCACGATCGGTCCCCAAAGGATGTAGAGGATCGTGATGAAACCGGCGACTAGCCATATGGAGGAAAAGCGGCTGTTGAAGGCCAGGGTCTGGCTGACGAGCAGCAACAGCACGCCGCCAATTAGGGAGATCAACACCCGCTGCAGCAGCTTGGTGGGATCGCCGCTGCAGGCATTGAACTGGGGGCCGGTGGCCACCGCCGGAATGAGGCGGGTCTGTTCGTTGGAGGTGACCGGGATCAGCATGGGGGCGCGATCGCGTGGCTGCGTCGGTTCCGAGACAATACGGACAACCTCTGGGGGCCTGCTGGACCAGCTCAGAGCAGCCGCTCCAGGCCGTACACCAGCCCTTCCAGGGCCCGTACCCGGCGGATGGTGAGGAGCACCCCCGGCATGTAGGCCGCGCGCTCGATGGTGTCGTGGCGGAGGGTGTAGGTCTCGCCCGCTGCGCCGAACATCACTTCCTGGTGGGCCACCAGCCCCGGCAGGCGCACCGAATGGAGCCGCAGACCGCTCTCCCGTTGGCCGCCCCGGCACCCCTGGAGGGTTTCGTGCTCCTCCACCTGGGGGGCGTTGAAGGTCTTGCCGAGTTCCTCGATCAGTTCGGCGGTCTTCAAGCAGGTGCCGCTGGGAGCGTCAGCCTTGCGGTTGTGGTGCAGCTCGGTGAGTTCACAGAAGTCGTAGAAGCGGGCGGCGGCGGCGGCGGCTTGCTGGAGGAGCACCATGCCCACGGAAAAATTGGGAATCACAGCCCCGCCCATGGCGGCCTTCTCGGCGAAGACGGCCAGATCCGCCAACTGCTGGGGGCTGAGGCCGGTGGTGCCGATCACCGGATGCACCCCATAGGCGATCGCCCCCCGGGTGTGCTCAAACACCACCGAGGGGTGGGTGAAATCCACGAGCACGGCCCCCCCTCCGGGACCGCTCTGGCGCACGGCCTGGCTGGCCTGGCAGAGGGTGCCTTCGAAATCGGCGGTGAGAGCCACCTCCAACTCCCCCAGCCCCAGCTCCAGGCCTACATCCCTTCCCTCAGCGCCGGGGGTGGTATCGATGGCCCCCACCAAGGTGCAGTCCGGAGCTGCCTGCACGGCCTTCACCACCTCAGCGCCCATCTTTCCGAGGGCGCCGGCCACCACCACGGGGATGGGGGCCGTTGGGGGAATGGAAGGGGAGGTCATGGGTGCGGAGCGTGCACGCCGAGCCTATGGGGCGGGGTTCAACGCGTGCTGGTGCTTCTGAACCGTCAGGGATCCGTCGACCGAGCTGAGTCCGGTGAACTGTTGTGCCGCCGGTGAACCCAGCCCACCTTGTGTAACGCCTCTGCGTCGGAGAGCACACGGGAGGCGTGCCCTGCTTAGGCTCCTTAACATTGCTCAACTCAAGTCCGCGCATGTTCACCCAGGTCCGTTCCGCCAACCGTCGGGTCAGCCCTGAGTCCATGAACGGCCGCCCCCTGATGCGGGCGGTGTATGTGGTGCTGGAGCCCCAGTATCAGAACGCCCTCACCACCGCTGCCCAGAGCATCAACGAGGGCAACCCGGCCCTGGCGATCGAGCTCTCCGGCTATCTGATCGAGGAGCTGCGCGATCCCCAGAACTACGCGGATTTCTGCGCCGATGTGGCCCAGGCTGATGTGTTCATCGCTTCTCTGATCTTCATCGAGGATCTGGCTCAGAAGGTTGTGGATGCCGTGGCGCCCCACCGCGACCGACTCAAGGCCGCCGTTGTGTTTCCCTCCATGCCGGAGGTGATGCGGCTCAACAAGCTGGGGACTTTCTCCATGGCTCAGCTGGGCCAGAGCAAGAGCGCCATTGCCAGCTTCATGAAGAAGCGAAAGGAGAAGGGCGGCTCGGCGGGCTTCCAGGACGCCATGCTCAAGCTTCTCAACACCCTGCCCACCGTTCTCAAATACCTGCCGGTGGAGAAGGCCCAGGATGCCCGCTCCTTCATGCTCAGCTTCCAGTACTGGCTGGGCGGCACGCCGGACAACCTGCGCAATTTCCTTTTGATGCTGGCCGATAAATATGTGTTCCCGCCCAGCAGCGAAGGGAGACCCGAGCTGCAGGTGTCCGATCCCGTGGTGTTCCCCGATCTTGGCATCTGGCATCCCCTGGCGCCGGGGATGTTTGAAGACCTCAAGGAATACCTCAACTGGAGTGCCAGCCGCCCCGATCTCAGCGAGAAGGCCCGCAAGGGCCCGGTGATCGGTCTGGTGCTCCAGCGCAGCCACATCGTGACGGGCGATGAGGCCCATTACGTCGCAGTGATTCAGGAGTTGGAATATCGGGGCGCGACGGTGATTCCCGTGTTCTGCGGGGGACTGGATTTCAGCAGGCCCGTCAACCAGTTTTTCTACGATCCCCTCAACCTGGAGGTGCCCCTGGTGGATGGGGTGGTGAGCCTCACGGGCTTCGCCCTGGTGGGGGGGCCCGCCCGCCAGGACCACCCCAAGGCCATCAGTGCCCTGAAGCGCCTGAACAGGCCTTACATGGTGGCCCTGCCCCTGGTGTTCCAAACCACCCAGGAATGGGAAGAGAGCGATCTGGGGCTGCACCCGGTGCAGGTGGCCCTGCAGATCGCCATTCCCGAGCTGGATGGAGCCATCGAGCCCATCGTGCTCAGCGGCCGGGATGATGCCACGGGCAAGGCCCATACCCTCCAGGACCGGGTGGAGGCCATCGCCGAGCGCTCCATCCGCTGGGCCTCCCTGCGGCTGAAGCCCCGCCCGGAAAAGAAGCTCGCCATCACGGTGTTCAGCTTCCCGCCGGACAAGGGCAACGTGGGCACGGCGGCCTATCTGGATGTGTTCGGCTCCATCCACCGGGTGCTGGAGGAGATGAGCGCCAAGGGCTATGACGTGGCGGGAGTGCCCCGCACCAGCAAAGAGCTGATGGAGGCCGTTCTCAAGGATCCAGAGGCACTGGAAGGCTCCCCGGAACTGGCCATTGCCCACCGCATGACCGTGGAGGAGTACGAGCGCCTCACCCCCTACTCCCAGCGGCTGGAGGAGAACTGGGGCAAGCCCCCCGGCACCCTCAACAGCGACGGCACGCACCTGCTGATCTACGGCCGCCACTTTGGCAACGTGTTCGTGGGAGTCCAGCCCACCTTCGGCTACGAAGGGGATCCCATGCGTTTGCTCTATTCCCGCAGCGCCAGTCCCCACCATGGGTTTGCCGCCTACTACACCTATCTGGAGAAGGTGTGGGGTGCCGATGCGGTGCTGCACTTCGGCACCCACGGCTCCTTGGAGTTCATGCCCGGCAAGCAGATGGGCATGAGCGAAAGCTGCTACCCCGATTCCCTCATCGGCGCCCTGCCCAATCTCTACTACTACGCCGCCAATAACCCGAGCGAAGCCACGATCGCCAAGCGCCGCGGCTATGCGGAAACCATCAGCTATCTCACCCCACCGGCGGAGAATGCGGGCCTTTACAAGGGCCTCAAGGAGCTTGGGGAGCTGGTGGGCAGCTACCAGCAGCTCCGGGAGAGCAGCCGGGGGGTGCAGATCGTGAATGCGATTGTGGAAACCGCACGCCAGTGCAACCTCGACAAGGACGTGAGCTTTCCGGAGGCGGATGCTTCCGAGCTCGATCTGGATGCCCGCGACGGAGTGGTAGGCGCCGTGTATCGGCAGTTGATGGAGATCGAGAGCCGCCTTTTGCCCTGCGGCCTCCACACCATCGGCAAGCCCCCCACGGCCGAAGAAGCCATCGCCACCCTGGTGAACATCGCGGCCCTGGAGCGGGAGGAGGAGGGCATCCGCTCCCTTCCCGGACTGTTGGCCGAGGCCCTAGGCCGCACCATTGAGGACGTCTACCGGGGGAACGACACCGGCGTGCTGGCCGATGTGGATCTCAACCGCAAGATCACGGAAACCTCCCGCCAGGCTGTGGGCGCCATGGTGCGCCAGGTGACCGGCGCCGATGGGCGGGTAACCCTGCGGCAGAACTTTGGCTGGTTGTTCAGCTGGCTGGAGCGTTTCGGCCTCCGTTTCCCCAGCCCCTGGCTGGCCGCCTGCCGCTCGGCTGGCTTTGGCCAGATTGATCAGGAGGGCCTCGACAAGCAATTTGCCTATCTGCGCTTCTGCCTGGAGCAGATCTGCGCGGATCAGGAGATGGCCAGCCTGCTACGGGCCCTGGATGGGGAATACGTGTTGCCTGGCCCCGGCGGAGATCCGATCCGCAATCCGGGCGTGCTGCCCAGCGGTAAGAACATCCATGCCCTCGACCCCCAGGCCATCCCCACCCGGGCGGCGATCGCTGCGGCGAAGGTGGTGGTGGATCGCCTCCTGGAGCGCCAGAAGGCGGAGCAGGGCGCCTGGCCGGAAACGATCGCCTGCGTGCTCTGGGGAACGGACAACATCAAGACCTACGGCGAATCCCTGGCCCAGATCCTCTGGTTCATCGGTGTGCGGCCCATGCCCGATTCCCTCGGCAGGGTGAACAAGCTGGAGCTCATCCCCCTGGCTGAGCTGGGCCGGCCCCGGGTGGACGTGGTGGTGAACTGCTCAGGCGTGTTCCGTGACCTGTTCATCAACCAGATGGGCCTGATTGACCAGGGGGTGAAAATGGCGGCCGAGGCCGACGAGCCTCTGGAGCACAATTTTGTGCGTAAACATGCTCAGGAGCAGGCCGTTGAGCAGGGCATCAGTGTTCGGGATGCGGCCACGAGGGTGTTTTCCAATGCCAGCGGCAGCTACAGCTCCAATGTGAACCTGGCGGTGGAGAACAGCACCTGGGAGGAGGAGGGCGAGCTGCAGGAGATGTATCTCAAGCGCAAAACCTTCGCTTTCAATGCCGACAATCCGGGCGAGATGAATCAGAAGCGGGAGGTGTTTGAGGCGGCGATGAAAACGGCGGATGTCACCTTCCAGAACCTGGATTCCGCCGAGATCTCCCTCACCGATGTGAGCCACTACTTCGACAGCGACCCCACCAAGCTCATCGCCAACCTGCGCGACGACGGTAAGGCCCCGGCGAGCTATATCGCCGACACCACCACGGCCAACGCCCAGGTGCGTTCGCTCAGCGAAACGATTCGCCTCGATTCCCGCACCAAGCTGCTCAATCCCAAATGGTATGAAGGCATGCTGAATTCCGGCTACGAGGGTGTGCGGGAGGTGGCCAAGAGGCTCAACTTCACCCTCGGCTGGAGTGCCACCAGCGGCCAGGTCGATAACTTCGTCTACGAAGAAGCCAACGACACCTTCATCAACGACCCGGAGATGAGGAAGCGGCTGATGGAGCTCAACCCCCACAGCTTCCGCCGCATCGTGGGCACCCTGCTGGAAGTGAATGGCCGGGGGTATTGGGAAACCTCCGATGAAAACATTGCCCAGTTGCAGGAGATTTATCAGGAGATCGAGGACCGGATCGAAGGGGTGAGTCAGGGTTGAGGCAAGGGCTGATTAACAGTCAGTTCTGACTGCCCTTCGCGTGGGTACTTCGCTCACGGTTGCCTTGGCGTGATTGCCTTGCATCCTGTCCTGGAACTTCCCTATGGTCACGGTTGGAGATAGTCGTGCCTTGGGACCCGCTCATCAGTCTGATCGAGCCGCACTACCCCAAGACCAGCAAGAAGGGTGGGCAACTTCCATATCCGCTGGCCACGATGCTGTGTATCCACCTGTTGCAGCAGTGGGTACTCCCCTCAGTGATCCGTCCATGGAAGAGGCCTTGATCGAGGTGCCAACCATGCGTCGGTAAGGGCGAGCATCCCTTTCGGGTGATCAAGCAGCAGTTCGGCTTTGTGAAGACCCGACTGCGAGGATGGCGCAAAACCGCTGCAAGGTCAACGTGCTTCCAGCGCTGACGAATCTTTTCCTGGCAAGGCGTCGGTTGCTTGTGGCGATATGAACGTGGGGATGGTGTGCTTGGAGGGCCTGATTGGCTTCCAAGTGCACGAAAAAGTGGGATC
>JBEIGX010000084.1:0-9276 GCA_040381675.1 Aphanothece sp. | reverse complement strand
CTGGCGCGCCAGCTAGCGATCGCCAGTTCCGCCGCCGCCTTGCTGCTGCTGTAGGGGTCGTGGCCGCCGAGAGGGTCGTTTTCGCGGTAGCCATAGAGCCACTCAGTGTTTCGATACACCTTGTCGGTGGTGATCAGCACCGCTGTGCAGGGCTCCTCCAGGCGGCGCAGGGCCTCCAGCAGGTGGATGGTGCCCATCACATTGGTGGCCCAGGTGGCCGTGGGCTCGGCGTAGCTTCGGCGCACCAAGGGCTGGGCGGCCAGGTGCAGCACCACTTCAGGGCGGGTTTCGGCCACCAGCTCACTGAGCAGGGCGGCATCGCGGATGTCGCCGAGGCGGTGATCGAGCCGTTGATCCAGCTCTAGCTGGGCAAACAAGCTGGGATTGGTTTCCGGCGCAAGAGCCATTCCAGTGACCTTGGCGCCGAGCTCCAGCAGCCAGAGGGCCAGCCAGCTGCCCTTGAAGCCGGTGTGGCCCGTGAGCAGAACGCGCCGCCCTCGCCAGAAGGAAGGATCAGGATTCACCAGCGTTTCCAGGGAGCCTTGCCGCTCGCCCACAGCTCTTCCAGGCGAACCTTGTCGCGCAGGGTGTCCATCGGCTGCCAGAACCCCTTGTGGTGATAGGCACTCAGCTGACCATCCTTGGCAAGGGCCCTGAGGGGCTCCTGTTCCCAAGTGGTGTGATCGCCCTCAATCAGATCGAACACCTTGGGCTCGAGGACGAAAAAGCCCCCATTGATCCAGCCCCCATCCCCCTCGGGCTTCTCCTGAAAGCCATGAACAAACCCTTCGGATGCCAGTTGGAGGGCCCCGTAACGCCCCGGCGGTTGAACGGCCGTCAAGGTGGCCAAGCGGTTCTGCTGGTGGTGGAAGGCGATCAAGGCGCCGATATCAACATTGGCAACACCATCGCCATAGGTGAAGCAGAACGTTTTATCGCCCACATAGGGCTGCACGCGCTTCAGCCGCCCTCCAGTCATCGTTGCTTCGCCGGTGTCAACGAGCGTGACCTGCCATGGCTCGGCTTTTTGGTGGTGCACCTCCATCTTGTTCAACTTCATGTGAAACGTGACATCGCTCATGTGCAGGAAGTAGTTCGCAAAATACTCCTTAATCACATAGCCCTTGTAACCACAGCAAATGATAAAATCGTTAATGCCATAATGGCTATATAATTTTAAAATGTGCCAAAGGATCGGCTTGCCGCCGATCTCGATCATTGGCTTGGGCTTGAGGTGGGTTTCCTCGCTGATCCGGGTGCCGAGGCCACCGGCGAGGATCACGGCTTTCATCTGTGCAATCAAGATGGGGTGGTTGTAGCTGGTGCCGTAAGGGCCATGGACCGAAAGCCGGCGTGGCTGGTGACTAGCTCCTCATAGGGGCCAATGCCGGTGATGCGTCCCTTTTCGAGCACCACGATCCGGTCGCAATTGCGCACGGTGGAAAGTCGGTGGGCGATCAGGATCACCGTGAGCTGCCGATCGAGCGCCTCGATTGCCTCCATCACCTCCGCTTCGGTGCGGTTGTCGAGGGCGCTGGTGGCCTCATCCAGCACCAAGAGCTCGGCCTGGCGATAGAGCGCCCGGGCGATGCCAATGCGTTGGCGTTGGCCACCACTCAGCCGCACACCCCGCTCCCCCACCACCGTGCCATAGCCCTCCGGGCTGTCCTCGATCAACGTGGCGATGCGGGCCTGCTCCGCCGCTTGCCGCACCCGCCGGAAATCAATTTGCGTCTCCGGTACAGCAAAAGCGATATTGGCCGTGAAGCTGGCATCACTCAGATAGATCTGCTGGGGCACATGGGCCACCCTCCGCTGCCAGGCCGCCACCAGCCCCGGCGTGCCATGGAGATCCGCCCCATGCACAAACACCTTCCCTTGGCTGGGGGCCAGCAGCCCCAGGATCAGATCGCTCGTGGTGCTCTTGCCGCTGCCCGTGCTGCCCACAAAGGCCAGCCGCTCCCCCGGGCGGATCGCCAACTCGAGATCCTGGAGCACCAATGGGCCCGTGCCGCTGTAGCGAAAGCTCACACGCGCCAGCTCCAGCACGGGGGTGCCGGCCTGCAGCGGAGGCAGCGGGCTGGGGGCGGCCAGGTGTCGCTCGGGGGGCGCCGGCGGCTCCAGAAAGGGTTGGAGCCGCTGTAGCGAGGCCTGGTTGGCCTGAACGCTGCTGAGCGCACCGAAACATTGCTGCAGGGGCTGGAGCAGGCGATAGGCCCCCAGCGCCAAGGTGCCCAAAAGAGGCAGTTGCTGCTCAATGCCCTTGCCGGAGGCCGCCATCACCAGGGAGAGCCCCACAATCAGCAGCACGGCGAAACCCTCAATGAGATAGCGGGGCACCTGAGTCTTGGTGTTGATGGCCGCAGCAGCGAGGCGAGAGGCCCGATTGCAGCTGCCGTAGGCCTCCAGAAAAAAGGCCTGGCTGCGATCCAGCAGCACATCCCGGATGCCCCCCAGGCTTTCCTGGGCCACCTGCAAGCTGCTCTGATAGTTGATGGTGTACCGCTCCCCATCGGCCCGAAGGGCACCCCGGGTGAAACGAAACACCAACACATAAAACCCGGCCAGCAGGGCGCTCACCACCGCCATCACCCCCGGGGACAGGGCGATCAGGGAGGCTCCAAGCAGCACCACGATGGTGAGGTTCACCACCACCTGCAACAGCGCCAGGATGCTCGAAAACACCTGGTCGACATCTTTGGTGAGGAGGCCCAGCACGCTGCTGCTGTTGTGCTGCAGATGCCAGGGAAAGGGCCTGTGCAGCACAGCAGCAAACACCCGATCTCCCAGATCGGCCCCCATCAGGGCTGCCAGGCGCAGCTGGACCCGGATCGTCAGCACCCGCAGGGCACTGCTCAGGGCCACCACGGCCATGAAGGCCAGACCCAGGCCCAGCAACAGGTTTCGCTCGGGCACAGCCCTGAGGGGCGCCGCCAGGGGCCCGAGGGTCTGAAGGCTCTCAGTGGGGTTGGCGAGGAGCTGCAGAAAGGGCAGCAAGGCCCCCAGGTTGGCCACCTCCCCAAGGGCAGATGCCAAGCTCAACACCTGCAGCCAAAGCAGTTGGCGCCGGCGACGGGGGCTGAGGATCTGCCACAGGAGGCGCAGATTATGAAGGCGCGAGGGTTTCAGCGCAGTCACTCTGTTTGCCTGCGAGCCACGATTGCCACATGGCTCACTGAGCTCAGCTGATCTGCCTCTCCGCTGCCTTGGGTATTCATGATGTGCACCTGGCCAAACTTTCGGCGCAGCACTGGAAGGGTGTCAAAAGCGCAGAAGCTGAAGTACACCCCATCGCCCTCACTCCACGTACTCATCTTTCCCCTGGTCTGCAACCACACCCATGCATTCCAGAGACCCAGTTTTTTGATCCTCTTCTTCAGCTTCCTGGCCAGGGGGCTGCCCTGGCCAATGTTGTTGGTGTCAGAAATCAGCACGCCATAACGAGCCACCCGCGTCATCTCTGCCACAGCTTGGGGCCAGTGGCGAATGTGATGCAGCACACCCGCTGCACCCGCGCCTGCAGGAAGGCCATGGCCAGCGCTTTCATCCCCCTGCCGGTGCCCGCGCCCACATCCAGGAATGATCCGGCCACGCCGTGATGGCGACCCAGCATCACCAGAAGCTCCAGCGCCAGGCCGTGCTCATCCTTCTCGCCCACATGGCGCTCGTGATAGCTGGCCGCCGTGGCCTGGTAGTAGGCGCGCTGGCGGGCTTCGTCGGCGGTCATCGATGGCTTCGAAAAGTGAGGGAGCCGGTTGGCGTTAGGAGATCAGGGTCGATTGGGCAGGGGCTACTGCAGCTCAGAGGGAGTCGGTTGTGGGGCTGGTTCACCCGCATCACCCAGTTCTTCGCCTGGGGATGGAGTGAAAACCCTGGTCTGGGGGCATTTGCACCTCCAGCAGCACCACCGGGAAGTCCGGGCTACCGATGTCCGCGGAACCTGTGCGTTCGCGGGACCAGAGCAGACTCAAAGCGGTAGAGGCGATTGCCCGGTTCGTCTGGATCCAGGCCCAGGTCTTTGGCAGCCGTCTCCGCGCCGGGCAGCAGTGACCGAATCAAGCCCGGGGCGCTCTGAAACACTCTGAAAGTCCAGCGGCCGGTTTTCACAGGGTGAGGCGCTCACTCCCGCTCATCCAGCCAATGCATCAACCGCTGGGAGCTGGCTTTCAGGGTGGCGAAACGTTTGTTAGGGCCCTTGCCATTGCGGCTGCGAACGGGCTTTTCGGCCTGATCAGCACCTTGCTCGGTGGCCTGATCGGCAGCTTCCCGCTGCTCGGCTGCCTCCGCATAAGCGCCATAGCCGGCTTTCTCCCCATAGCCATACCCGTAGCCGTAGCCGTAGCCGTAGCCGTAGCCGCCATAGCCCCGGCCGCCCGATCCTCGCCGCACGGGCTGGTTGGCCAGCACCCCCAGCACATCCACCCCCGTATCCCGCACCCGCTGCAACGCCTGGGCCGGCAGATCCCGGTTCACCCGCGACAGCCCCACCAGGAAGATCAGCCCATCCAGGTGCTCCGCCAGCAACACCGGATCGCTCAAAATAAAGGCCGGCGGGGTATCGAAGATCACCAGGTCGTAGCCCGGCAGCTGGCGGATCATCTCCACCACCACCCCGCAGCGCTCCGAGCTCAGAAGCTGGGTGGGATCAGGCGGCACAGGCCCGGCCGTGAGCAGATCCAGGCCTGAGGGCAGCTCCCGCACGAGGCTGCCCACCCCAAGCTGGGGATCGGTGAGCAGGCTCGAGAGCCCCTCCGTGTTGTCGGCCCCCAGATAGCGGTGCAGCATGGGGCGGCGCATGTCCGCATCCACCAGCAGCACCCGCTGGCCCATCTGGGCCAGGGTTTCGGCAAACAACGCCGTGGTGGTGCTCTTCCCCTCCCCCTGGGTGGAGGAGGTCACCGCCACCAGCCGCACAGGCTTATCGGCCCGCAGCAGGCGGAAATTAGCGAACAGGTTGCGCAGGGATTCCTTGATCGCAAAGCGCTCGCCCCCCTCCAGGGCCGCCAGAGCCTGGCCCACGGTGATGCCCTCCCTCCCGGGGAGGTGGGGCACCACCCCCAGCAGGGGCACCGCCAGCCCTTCCTTCAGCTCCTTGGGGGTATGGAACACATGATCCAGCCGATCGCGCAGCAGGGACAGGCCCACCCCCGCCAGGGCCCCCAGCAGGGCGGACGCCATTAAGTTGCGGGGCACGCTCGGCTTCACGGGCCGCCGCCTGAATCGAGGCGGAGCCATCACCTTCCAGGGCACCGTGCGCTGGGCCACCTGCAGGCGGAAACTCTCCCGCGCCTTGATATAGGAGGTGAGGTTGTCGCGGGCGACCCCCAGCTGCTGCTGCAGGGCCTCATATTGCTTCATCTGGGCCGGATTGCCCTGAAACCGGCGCGACAGCTGCTCCTGCTGCTGCCGAATCTCCGCCAGCTGGGAGCGGTTTTCACTCAGGCTGGATTGGATCGCATCCAGCTCCCGGCGCTGCAGCAGGGGGCGCAGCTTGTCGCGCTTAGCGCGCAGCTCCACCACTTGGGGCGCCTCCTCGGTGTAGGTGGCCTGCGCTTCCGCCAGCTGCTTCTCCACCTGGGTGAGATCCTGCAGGAGGGCTGAAAAGGCCCCCCCCGCCAGGCCACTGGCGGCGATCTGGCCACCTGATCCGCCCCCCAGCGCACTCGCGCCACCCCCCTGGAACGGCAGGCTGCTCAGCTTGCCCCGCCGCACCGCCGCCGCCAGGCCCTCCAAGCGGGCCTGTTGCTGCTCCAATTCCTTCCGTTGGGTGCTCAGGGCCAGCTGCTGCTCCTTGATCGCCGCCGCCTGCTCCATGGGCTCCACAAAGCCCGTGGTCTGGCGGAAATCAGCCAGCTGGTTCTGCAGGGCCATCACCCGGGCCTGCAGCTCGGGAGCCTGCTGATCCAGAAACGCCAGACCCTGGGTGAGCTTCTCCTGCCGCTGCCGCAGGGAATAGGCCAGGTAGTCCTTGCTGATCTTCTCCAGGATGATCTTGCCCTGGGCCGGGTCGTCCCACTGCAGCACCACCTCCAACACCCCGGGGCTGCCCATGCCCATGCCGGACACAACCTTGGGGGTGGAGATGGTGGGAGCGAGCACTCCCTCAGGCAGCCCCAGGCTGCGCTCGATGGGGGTCAGCAACAGGGGGCTGGAGAGCACCTGGATCAGGGTGGCCGTGTTGGTGGTGGAGCGCCCCCCTGGCAGGGCCAGGCTCTCCAGCCCCGCTCCCAGATCCCCGCCCTCCCGCTGGCGCTCCTCCGCATTGATCGGATCGCTCACCAGCAGCTTGAAGCTGCCCTGAAACACCGGGTGGTGGGCCCGCTGCCAGGCCGTGAGCAGGGCCCCTGCCAGCAGGGTGGCGCCAAACACACTCAGCCCCAGGCGCTTCCGCCGCCGCAGGGCCTGCACCAGCTCGCCGAGCTGGATCTCGTCTTGCTCCAAGCCCTGGGAAGGGGGTCTGGGGGCAAGGCCGATGGCGTTGGTGACGTTCAAGGAGCCGTTCAAAGAGTTGATGGTGCGGAGGAAAGGCAATCAGGGCTCATTGATCTAATTTCGAGCCAAACCAGGATCTAAACGTAACCCGCCCATCCCGGTGCGGGGGCCGGCCCAGTGCCAGCTTCCAAGGCACTGCAGCACATGCGCATACTTCCAGAGGGAATGCGACGCAAGGGGCCTGAGCACTGCTCTGAGGCCTCCGAAAGTCGCTCTTCCAAACCTATGACGCCCTCAAGCTCTCCACAACCCACCCTGATCCGCCAAGCACACCGATCCACAGCAGGGTGGAACCCCGGGAAAGGCCCATAGAATCTGCAACAGCCAGGCCGTTCTGTTCTCAACAATGGGTGTTTCCCGATGGGGGGGCTGCCTGGCTCCCTTGCTTCTTTGCAGCCAGCTCCTCAGCCCCCTCCAGGCGGCCCAGGCCGTGCAATCCCAGCCCCCGGCGCCGGCCACCACTGGCTCGGGCGTCAAGGGCGAGGCCAATTCCACCGCCAACGACCTCACCGACCTCGACGCCTACATCCTCGGCTCCGGCGACCGGCTGGAGATCTCCTTCCTCTCGGCCACCTACGCCAACCTCGGCGGCACCTTCGAGTTGCTCAACGACGGCAGCACCAGCCTGCCCATGGTGGGCTCGGTGGTGCTCGATGGCCTCACCGTGAACCAGGCCAACCGCTGGCTCACCAGCCTCTACCGCCGCTACCTGCGCCAACCGGAGATCAACCTGCGGGTGGCCCAGCCCCGGCCCCTGCAGGTGTCTGTTGTCGGCCAGGTGGAAGCCCCCGGCCTCTATCTCCTCAGCCCCGGGGGGGAAGGCTCCGCCGTGGAAGGGAAGGAGAAAACCATCCCCGGCCTGCCCACCGTGGTGTCGGCCATTCAGAAGGCCGGCGGCATCACCCTCAACGCCAACCTCAGTGATGTGCGCCTCCAGCGCCGGCTTCCGGGCGACCGCAGCCAGCTGCGGGAAACCCAGCTCAACCTGGCGGCCCTCCTTCAAAAGGGCGACAAGCGCCAGAACCCCTTCCTTTTTGATGGCGACACCATCGTGATCGGCCGCGCGCCGGCGCCACCCGCCGATGAGGTGCTCGAGCTGGCCGCCGCCAATCTCTCCCCGGAAACCATCAACGTGAACGTGGTGGGAGAGGTGAAAACCCCCGGCCGCCTGGAGCTCCGGACCGGCACCCCCCTGATCCAGGCCATCCTTTCCGCCGGAGGCCCCACCGCCATGCGGGCCAACCGCAACAACGTGGAGCTGGTGCGCATCAACCGTGATGGCAGCGCCACCCTGCGCCGCTACGCCCTCGACTACAAGCAGGGCGTGAGCGGCCCCCGCAACCCCCCCCTGCGGGAGGGCGACAGCGTGATCGTGAACCGCAGCGTGCTCGCCTCCGGCAGCGATGCCCTCAACGCCGTGTCGCAACCCATCACCGGCCTGGTGAACATCCTGGCCCTCTGGCGCATCATCCAGGACACCAACAACAACAACTGACCATGGCGCCCCCCTCCTCCCCCACCCGGCCCTCCGGCCCCTGGGCCCTCCTCTGGCTGGGAGGCATCGCCGCCGCCGCCTGGGTTCCCCTCCTCCTGGCCGATGCCCTGCCCTGGGCGTCCACCGCCCCAGCACCTCTGGTCCTCTCGGCAGCTCCAACCGCCTCCGGGGCCACCGCCGCCTCGCTGCCGCCGCCCCAGCCCCTGCTCACCAGCCTGGCCCAGGCCCCCTGGCCTCCCGGGCGCGCCTTGGCCGCTGACGCCGGGTTCCCTCCCGAGCCCGAGCCCATGCCCACCGCCACCGCCATCACGGCCTTCGCACCGGCACCGTCACTTTCGCCGGCCCGCCAGCAACCTTTGCCCGGCTCCGTTCTGCTCGGTGGGGCCCTCACCCTGGCCAGCCTCCAGGAAAAACCCATGGTGCCCGCCGCCCGCATCGAGCAAACCCTGCGGGCCCGCTCCACCGATCGCCTCTCCGCCGTGCCCCTCCACTGGCGGCCCACCATGGAGGCCCTGATCCAGGGCAATAACAACGTGATGCCCGCCGAAGTGGTGCGCGTGCCGGCCCCCCACCTCGAGAAGCCGGAGGAATACCCCATGGCCGTGCAGGCCGATGGGGTGGCCGAAACTCCCGTGAACCCGTCCGCACCCTCCCGTCAGGCCCTCGAACGCTGGGCCGAACGCCAGAGCCCCACCCCCCAGGGCACCGTGCGCCCGGTGATGGTGGTGCTGGAACCGCTGGCGGCTGAGCCCACCCCCTGAAGGGCCCGGCGGGCATCTAGCCAGTTGACCAGGGCCTGAACGTTTAGCGGTACACCTCGCGGCGATGACCGGTGCGCACCACCAGAATCACCAGTTCACGTTGCTGCCATTCATAGACCACGCGGTAAGGACCGACGCGCAAACGCCTTAAACCCTCGAATTCCCCCTTGAGAGCAGAGCCAGCGGCAGGCGTGTCGCAGAGCCTGTCGATCGAATCCACCACCCGCACGCGATCGGCTTTGGGGAGGGCGGCCAATGCTTTGGCTGCGGAGCGCTTAATCCGCAGCGAGCAGCGCACTGGCAATACGCCGCCCGCCTCGAGCAAACCCTGCGGGCCCGCTCCGCCGATCGTCTCTCCGCCGTGGCCCCTCCACTGGCGCCCCACCAGGCCACCTCCCAGAGGCTGGCGACCGACACCAGGCATGGGCTGGCGGCCAACAACTCGCGTGTTGTTGGGCCCAGCCGTGGATCATCGAGGAGCCACCAGAGCATCACCTGGGTGTCGAGCAACAGCCGCATCAGCTGTTG
>JBEIGX010000083.1:0-9347 GCA_040381675.1 Aphanothece sp. | reverse complement strand
GGATGGTGGTAGGCGGCCCCCACCGCCACCTGGCAGCGGCGCAGGGAATCGGTGTGGGTGTAGGTGACGGTGGAGGAGGTGAAGAAGGTCTGGTTCGGGATCAGCAGCTCCGCATTGTCGCGATCGCGCCACAGGGTGGCAGCCCGGGGCCCCAAACGACGCACCTGGCACGCCTCCCCATCCACGATCAGCACATCGCCGGGGCGCACCGACCCCTCAATCAACAACCACAGGCCACTGATGAAGTTGGACACCACCTCCTTGATGCCAAACCCCACCCCCACCGAGAGGCCCCCGGCTACGGCCACCAGGGCCGTGCGGTTGACTCCCAGCCGATCGAGGATCCACAGCATTCCCCCCGCCACAACGGCGTAGTGGAGGATGACGGCCATTGCCCGCCGGCTGCCGTCGCTGATGCCCAGAAAGCGCTGGGCCAGCCAGGCCACGGCCTGGGTGGGGGGCTCCATGGCCATCACGAGCACATACAACACCAGCAGGGAGCGCAGCAGGGTGCCCAGATTCACGTTGCTGCCCACCCAGTCGCCGATGGGGATCAACCCGAGCACCGTGGGGTTGTCCACCAGCCCCACCAGCAGCATGAGGGCCCCAAGGAGATAGAGGGGGCGCAGCAGGCGGACGCTGATCACCTGCAGGGTGTGGGGATCCAGCTGGGAGTCCAGCAGCTGGGGCGCCCTTTCCAGGGCATACCAGCCACCGATCAGGCCGGTGAGCATCCCGAGCAGGAGAAAGGGCTTCCCCGTCACCGCCAGCACGGTGGTGAGCGCGCCCAGCAGCAGCAGCCCCAGTCCTTTGCGCCTGGCCCGATTCCCCAGGAGGGCGTTCAGCTCCGCGCGCCCGGCCAGCCCCTGCAGCCCAAACAGCACCAGCGGCACGAGGAGGAGTTGCAGCAGCACGGCTCCCCGGCTCAGATAGCCCTGCCAGCCGGCGATGGTTTCGAGCAACTCGTTCATCGGGACCCCCTCCCGCTCTGGATGGCCCCCACCAGCTCATCAATGGCCCCATCGGTGTCGAGATCGCCGTAGAGGTAGCGACTGAGCACCTGGCCCATGGCCATGCCGTTGTGATCGCCCTTTTGAAAGAGGGTTCGGCCCGTGCCCGTCTCCCCGCGCATCTGGTTCTGGGCGAGGGCCAGGAGGTGGAGGGTTCCCTTGCGATTGGTCGGTATCCTCTGGCCATTCAGCACGGGCAACACCTCCTGCCTTTGCAGCGCCAGGTTGCGCTGGGTGAGGGGGGTGAGCAGAAAGCGGGCCAGGGCCTCCGCTACCTGCTTCTGGGGTGGGCTTGAGTTGCGGCCGAAGGCCAGCACCCGCTGCCGGCTCAAGGGGCTGGGGGAACCACCCGGCCCTCGGGGCAGGGTGGCAATCCCCAGATGGCGGCCCAGATCGTTTTTCAGCCGGGCCAGGTGGGTGCTGCGGCAGCTGGTCCAGTCCAACTGGCCCTTGCTCAGATCTTGAATCAGCTGGCTCTGGGAGAGCTGGAAATTCACGTCCTGCACCAGATCCGCCTGTTGCAACCAGCTCAGCCAGCGGCCGAGGGCCCGCCGGTGCTCTTCGGTGGCGGGCTGACCAGCAAAGAGCTCCTCCACGCTCTCCACCACCCCCAGGCTGCCGAAGGTCCAGGCCAGATTGAAGCCGTCCAGGGGCAACCCCACCCGCAGGCCCTGGTTGGATTGTTGCAACAGCTCGTCCAAGGTCGCGGGCGACTGGGCCAGCCGACGCCGGTCGAAACAGGCCAGCTGGGGCATCAACAGCACCGGCACGCTGGTCAGCTCTCCGTTCGGGTCCTGAAACCGGCGGGCTTCCGCGGGATCCATCCGCGCGAGCAAGGTGGCCGGCATGCGCACCGTTCGGGTCAGCCCTGCCCGCAGGAGGTCGGTGGCGGTGGAGTTGCTTACGAACAGCAGATCGGGGCCCACTCCAGCCGCGGTCCGGAACCGGGTTTCCTCCAGGAGCTGGTCTTCCGGGAAGAGTTGGAGCTGCACGTGGGCACGCGGGTGCATCAGGCGAAATTCCCGCAGCGTGATCGCTAGACGGCCCTTGAGCGCTTCTGAGAGCTCGCCATCGATCGTCTCGTCGCTGGAGATCCCCATCGCCATCACCACCGTGCCCTGCAGGGCTTGGCCTTGGGCCTGCGGGGGCAGCGTCTCCTTCCCGCAACCGGTGAGGCCCGCGCCTATCAAGGCAGCCAGGGCCCCCAGGCCAAGCCGGCCCAGGAGCCCGGGCACCACCCGCCAGCGGGGGGGGCGTGGGGGTGGGGCCATGGCGCCTCAGCCCTCGGGATAGAGGAGGGCGTTGAGTTCCTCCTCATCCACGTCGTAGACCCGGGCCAGGGTGGTTTCGATGGCGCTGGTCACCACGTCTGGCAAGAAGCGCATCGCGTTGAAAGCGTCTTCGGCAATGTCGTCGGTGAGCAGCTTCTCGCCACCCAGCTTTTCATCGTTGATCACAGCCATCACCCAGCTCTGGTAGGCGGTGACAAGGTCGGCGAACTCGAGCTCCGGGTCGTTCAGATCCAGGGCCATGGGGGGCGTCTCCACGGACGTTGCCTCTTTAGTCTGCCCACAGAAGGGCCTTGCTGCACTCCTCCAGTCTCAGGCGGCCCCCGATCCACTGGTCAGGCGCATGAGTGGTGTTAAAATTAAAAGTCTGTAATTATTAAAAAATATAAGCCTATGATTCGATTGGCCAAATTCAGGCAATTCCTGGCATATTCGCATCGGCATTTTCGGCAGCATCCTCTTTGGTCAAATAATCTGCTCTCCCCTTATCTGCGTTTTGCAAAGTTGCAGATCCTCTTTGCCCTCGGTAAGACAAGAGTGATGTTGCCTTGGATTGATGGCCTGATCCTCCCGGTTGAAAAGGGGGATTCCGGGTTGACGGGAAATTATTATCTCGGCTTGATGGAGTTCAAAGATATGGCTTTCGCTCTTCATCTTCTTCGTCCTGCTGATCTTTTTGTCGACATTGGCGCCAATGTTGGCTCTTACACCCTTCTGGCTGCAGGGTCGGCCAATGCTCGCTGTCTCAGCTTTGAACCAGTGCCACAGACTTTCAAGCGACTGGTCGAGACCATTGCTCTCAACAAATTGACTGATATTGTTCGGTCGCGGAATGTAGCCCTGGCAAGTCCCGAAAAAGCGGCAACAGGGAGACGCCTCCCTTTCTCCGCGGATCGCGACTGCACTAACTCCTTTGTAGAAGAAGGTTATGAAGGCCAGGTCACCTATGTGAATGTGGAAACGCTGGATTCAGAGTGCGCGAATCTGTCGCCTGTGCTTATCAAAATTGATGTGGAAGGCTTTGAGCGAGATGTGTTGTTGGGATCCAAGGCCACCCTCCGGAAGGAATCGATGCTGGCTTTGATTACTGAGGGCCATACTCACGAGGTGAATTCCCTTCTTCGGGAGGCTGGCTACTTGGATATCAGTTATGATCCATTGTCGAGGAAGATTCTCTCCGTAGAGGGTTACACCCTCAATCGGATTTGGGTGAAATGTGATAAACTTGAAGATGTGGAGAGGCGACTGCGAGAGTCCCGCAAGTACATGGCGTATGGCCGTTCTTTCTGACCTCATATGCCTATGGACCTGATCAGCGCAGTGCATCACGACGGCTACCTCGTCCTTGCCGATGCGGTGATGGCCTTTTTTGATCGGCGCAGCGATCTGCAACGACCCGGGGTCGCCTTTGGCGGAACCGCCGACGGCCAGCCCGACAAGGTATCCACCGATATCAGCCTTGTGGCGATGGACCGTTCGGATGCGGAGGCCCATGGCCTGGCGGAGGCCATCCTGCGCGGGGTGTCGGCGGGCCTGAAGCGCTGGCTGGCGGATCGGCCCCTGTTTCTGGAGTGCTGTCCGGAGCGCTCCCTGTTCGTCTCTCCCCTGTTCAACCTGCAGCGCTATGCCCCAGGCGAGGGTTTTTACCGCTGGCATTGCGATTGGAGCCTTGAGCCGGACGCCACCGAACCCCACCGCCGCGTGCTGGCCTGGATTCTCTATTGCAACTCCCTGCCGGCCGGCGGCACGGAATTTCATTGGCAGGAGCAGCATGTGGAGGCCGAAAAGGGCAAGCTGCTGATCTTTCCTGCTGGTCTGTCCCACATTCACCGCGGCCGGGTGAGCCAGGAGCACGGCAAAACCATCGCCACTGGCTGGATCAATGCCGGCACGCTGGAGGACTATCGGGATCGCCTCCGCTCTGACTAGCAGGTCTGCTCCCGCGGGAGAACAACTGCGTGGCATTGCCGCTCTGATGGCCGGGGCAATTCTGCTGCTGACGCTCAGGCAGTTTTCTGATCAGATGTATCTCGGAAAATTCAAGAGTGAGGACTTCAAATATGTTCAAGACGAAATGTCCTGCGAATTAATGAGTATCAAGCGTGATCGCAGTCAATGGCGCTCCTGTCTTGAGCGCACCAGCACGGGTCCCCATCTCTTTGTGCTTGGGGATAGCCATGCGAGCAACTTGGTGCCCAGCCTCCAGGCCGTTGCCCCCCAGCTTGGGTTTGCGGATCTCCGCTATCTCACCAACGCCATGCCCCATCCCTTCCACACTCCAGAAACCCGTGCAGCGGCAAGTTTCTGGGGTCAGAGCAAGGAGTATCGCCAGCTGATGGATGGCCTGAACAGCAAGGATGTGGTCGTATTCAGCCGCGGTTTTTCCCCTGATCCAGAAGCGCAGCGGAGTCTGCAGCAGCAGCTCACCCTCCTGGCGGCGGATGTGCCAGCCCGCGGTGCCACCCTGGTTCTGGTGGATGACATTCCCCGCACCTGTGGCGAGGAGGATTTCCGTCGCAGTTTTCTGCTCACCCGCGGCCGGGGATGCCGCATCCCCAAACAGGAGGCTCTGGCCTTGCGTGCCCGCCATACCCAACTCCTGAAGCCCTTCAGCCAGGACAAGGGGGGAATCGTGTATCTGGATCCCCTTCCTGAGTTGTGCGAAGGCAACTTCTGCTACCCCACCTTGGGCGGCAAGATTCTGTATGTGGACACCTCGCCCCATTTCAGTCGGACCAATCCTGCCCCCCTGGCGCCTTTCTTCCGCTCCCAGTTCACCCGTTTGGGCCTGTCCAGGTCTGCAGGTGAAGAACTTCCATGACCCGCCGCCCTTGGGGCTGACGCTGGCTGAAGGAATGGTCATGATCCTGATAGCCATTCCGATTCGCTTGCCCCAGCCCATGAAGCTTCGCCAGATCGCGGCGGCCCTTCCCCTCCTGTCCTCCCTGGCGGCTCTCGGCGTGGCCGGTGCCGTGCTCGCTCCGGCCGCCCGGGCGGAAACCGTGGTGGAGCGGGCCGCCCGCACGGGGGTGATCACCATCGGCACCCGCACCAACCTCATCCCCTACGCCTATGTGGATGGGAAGCAGCAGCTGGTGGGGGCGTCGGTGGATGTGGCCGAGCGCATCGCCAGGGAGGTCTCGAACTATCTCCAGAAGCCGGTGCGGCTGGAGTTCCGCCCGGTGGAAAACAAGGATGCTCTCTACAAGCTGGTCAGCCAGGGCGAAGTGGACTTCGCCTGTGGCATCCCCTTCACCTGGCAGCAGGAGATGGTGGTGGACTACAGCGTGCCCTTCAGCCTCTCGGGCATTCGTCTGCTCACCAAGGGCGGCATGAAGGCCTCCCCCGAGGCCCTAGTGGGCAAGCGCATCGGCGTGATCCCGGGTTCTCTGGGGGAGGCCACCATCCGCAGCCTGCAGCCAGGAGCCGTGCGCCTTCCCCAGAAGGATCTGGAAACTGGTGTGGCTGCGGTGATCAGCGGGCGCCTGGATGCGATGGCCGGCGATTCCATCCTCCTGGCGGGTGCCCTGTCGCCCTATGCCAAGAGCTTCAAGGACACCCAGGTTTATGAGCTGGTGCCCCGGGAGGCCTATGGCCGCTATGCGGTGGGCTGCATCGTGCCGGAGAACAACTCCACCTTCCGCAACCTCGCCAATCTGGCCATCGTGGGCCTGCTCCAGGGCTACCTCGACGACGAGCCCACCTCGGTGGCCTCCGTGAACCGCTGGTTCGGCCCCCAGGGCATCGTGCAGCTGCCCAGCGATATGGTGCGCGCCTATTTCGAAGCCGTGTTGCTCACCCATGAGCGATTGGCCCCCGGGGCCACCCGCCCCGCCCCAACCCCTTCGGCCGCTGCCCCTGCAGCTCCCGTCCGTCCCTAGACCCTGACCCCATGCCCCAGTCCCGTTCCGCCGGCCTGCTGGCCTTCCTGCTGGCCCTCCCCTCCCTGTCCCTCGTGGTGCCCCCCGCCACGGAGGCTGCCGCCAGCGCAACAGCACCCCAGGCGGGCCCGGCGCCCACGCCGCCTCCTGGGGCCCAGGCAACCCCCGCTGAGGGGTCCCTCTCGGCGGCGGAAGCCATGGAACGGCGCCTCCAGCGACTCTCGGAGGCGGTCCGTTCCCGCTCCACCCCCCTGGATGCTGCTGAGCGAGCAGCGTTGCAAGGGGAGCCCTGGGTGGCGGCGGGGGCCTGGGGGAACGGCAATAACCGGGGCTGGGTCAACCGGGGCTGGTCCAACCGGGTCTATGGCAGCCCGTACTACGGGCGACCTGCGCCGGTTTGGGCCAACTATCGGCCCGGTTGGGTCAACTTCCGCAACGCTCCCAGCTTCCTCAACTGGTGAGCGCGCCCGCGATCGGCCCCCTGTCCCTGTTGGTGGTGCAGGCCACCCCCTACTGCAACCTCGATTGCGATTACTGCTATCTGCCGGATCGCCACGACCGGCGGCGCCTGGAGCCGGCCCTGCTGGATCCCATCCTCGACACGGTGCTGGCCAGCCCCTTCGTGGAGGATTCCTTCACCCTCCTGTGGCATGCAGGCGAGCCCCTGATGGTGCCGCCCGCCTTCTACGACGAGGCCAGCCGCCGCATCGCCGCCGCCCTGGAGCGCCATGGCCGCTCCGATCTGCAGATCGCCCAGGCCATTCAAACGAATGCCACGGTGATCGATGGGCGCTGGTGTGAGTGTTTCCTGCGCCATGGCATCCAGGTGGGGGTGAGCCTGGATGGGCCGGCCGCGCTCCATGACGCCCACCGTCGCACCCGCACCGGCCTGGGCAGCCATGCCGCCACCATGCGGGGCATCGCCCAGTTGCAGCGCCATGGCATCCCCTTTGAGGTGATCACGGTGCTCACCGCCGCCTCCCTCGATGATCCCGATGGGCTCTTTCACTTCTTTGTGGATCACGGCATCCGGGATGTGGGCTTCAACATGGAGGAGACCGAAGGGGCCAATCGCCTCTCCAGCCTCGATCAACCGGGCCTGGAGGCGCGCTGGCGCGCGTTTCTGGAGCGCTTCTGGGAGCTGTGTGCCACCCACCCCGGCGCCCTGCGGCTGCGGGAATTCGAAGCCCTTTGCGGCCAGGTGGTGGGCAATGCCCGCATGGATCACACCGACATGAACCGGCCCTACGTGATCCTCAGCGTGGATGTGGAGGGCCGCTTCTCCACCTTTGATCCGGAGCTGCTGGGGGTGCGCACGGAGCGCTATGGCGATTTCGTGCTGGGCCAGGTGGGGCGCGACAGCCTGGAATCCGCCCTGAACACCCCCGCCTTCCAGCAGATCGCCGCTGAGATGGCCGCCGGCGTGGAGGAATGCCGCCACAGCTGCGACCATTTCGCCCTCTGCGGCGGTGGGGCAGGCAGCAACAAGTATTGGGAGAAGGGCACGCTTGCCTGCAGCGAAACCCAGGCCTGCCGCTGGCGGGTGAAGGTGGTGGCGGATGTGGTGCTCTCCGGCCTGGAGCGCTCCCTGGGGCTGGAGCCGCTCACGTCCACCCCGGCCCTGCAGCCCCCCGGGTGAGCCGCTGCAGCTGACGGGTTTCCAGCTCAAGCACCCGGCGGGCGAAGTCGGGATCGCGCTCAAGGGTGGCGTCAAAGGAATCCACGGGCACCGCCAGCACCCGGGTGCCTGCGGTTTCCGCAACGATCGTGCTCTCTGAGGCGCTGTGGGTGAGCACCTCCAGCTCGTCGAGGACTTGGCCAGGCCGCATCTGTTCTTTCCAGATGCGATCGCCGTCATGGCGGTTCACCTGGGCAGCGCCCTCCATCAGCAGCAAGAGCTCCCTGCAGGTGTCACCGGCTTCTGTGATCAGATCTCCAGCTTCGTAACAGCGGATTTCAGCCTGTTCGGCCAGGGCATCGAGGGTGTCGGCCCAGGTGCGGCGAAAGAAGTCGCTGGTGGCCAGCACCACCCGTTTCTCCAGCTCGGGCAGGGCCGAGAGCGCCAGCTCCCCTTTGAGGGCGCGCAGGCGTTCGGCGGTCTGACGCACCCAGGTGGGTGCCATCCCTTTCTCCAGGGCCTCGGCCAGCAGGGTGCCGCGGGCAGGATCGAGGGCGACGCCCAGGGTTGCCGCCGTCGCCGCCACGGTGGGAATGGGATCTTGGATCAGACGCTCCAGGTGCGGCCATGGATTTTCTGGGCCCCGTGCAGGTGTCGTGGAAGGCGCTTCCCCCGTGGCGCTCAGGACGATGAAGACGTCCGCCGGCAGCCGATCGGTCCAGGCTTCGGCCGCGAGCAGTTCCGGCAACACCTGGGGAGAGAGGGCCTGGAGCCTCCCGGCCAGCTGGCGGCTGGCCGGCTCCGCCCCCAAGGTGGCCAGGCATTCCAGGACCCCCCGCACCCCCATCTCTTCCCGCTGCCGCAGGTGATCGTCGAGCAGGGACACCAGCTGGGGCTGGCCCGCAAGGGAGGGATGGTGCAGGCAGCGGATGGTGGCACGGAGCTCATGGAGCCGCTCCAGCAGCCTTTCGGCCCGGTGAGAGGCCCCCTCGGCGGGCAACAGGGCATCCCGCACCTGAGACTCCTCCCCCGGGGTGATCGCGTATCGCTGGCGCAGGGATCCAATGGCGTCAGCGCTCCTGCCCTGCAGCCGCAACACGCGTTCCAGGGAGCGCCGATAGCCGCTCAGGCGCACCTGATCCTCCAGGCTGCGCTTTTTGTCGGGATCCAGCAGGGCCGGATCCTCAACCCCGAGTTCGTCAAGCAGCAGGCGGTGCTCGTCGTCGGTGATGCCCAGCTCCTGGCGCATCTGCCGCAACACCTCAAGGCTGCTGGCCACGTTCACATACCCCTCCGCCAGGGCTTCCCGCACCACGCCTTTGTAGGCGTCATGCCGTTGGCTGCTGCCAAAACCCGGAACCACCCGCGCCAACACATACACCTCGTCGGGGCTGAGATCGCCCAGGGTGCGGCCCTCCAGGAAACGCCCCACATCCAGGCCCAGCTTTTGCAATTGACGCCGGAACCGTTCCGCCAGATTTTCCCGCTCATAGAGCGGCGGGCTGCGGTGCCAGCCTCGCACCAGCCAGAGGGTGCTCGTAGCCACCAG
>JBEIGX010000082.1:0-9481 GCA_040381675.1 Aphanothece sp. | reverse complement strand
TCCCACACCATGGCCACCACAGGGCCACTGGTGATGAAATCCACAAGCCCTGCAAAAAAGGGACGCTCGCGGTGCACGGCGTAATGGTTCTCAGCCAGCTCCCGGCTCGGGGTGAGCTGTTTGAGACCAACCAGCTTGAAGCCCTTGCGCTCAAAGCGCCCGAGGATTTCCCCCACCAGACCTCGTTGTACACCGTCGGGCTTGATGGCAAGGAAGGTGCGCTCGGTTGGCATGGTGTGAAGGAAAAGAAAGAAAGCCTTAACCATGCTCGGTTTCCGGGTGGCCTGTTGGCAAGGGCTCGTGGTCAGGTCAACGCGCGACCCATCAGGCCTACCCTGCAAGCAGGCGCCAGGCTCCAGTTTCATGGCCGTTGCCCCGTTCACAGATTCCCCCTCTCCCCCTGCCCGCCCCGATGTGGAGCGCCTGCAGGCCTACAGCGCCCCGTTGGAGGGCCGCAGGGGTTTGCTGCGGCTGGATTTCAACGAGAACACCCTGGGGCCGAGCCCCAAGGTGGTGGAAGCGATCCGGGCCATCCCCCCGGATCAATACGCCGTCTACCCGGAGTACGACGGCCTGCGGGAGGCGGTGGTGGCGGCCCTAGGGGGCGCCCGAAGCCGCCTCAGGCCCGATCAGGTGGGCCTCTTCAACGGCGTGGATGGGGCCCTCCACGCCGTGTTCCATGCCTATGGAAGTGCAGGGGAGCGGCTGCTCACCACATCGCCCACCTTTGGCTACTACGCCCCCTGCGCCCGCATGCAGGGTATGGAGATCGAGGCCATCCCCTATCACCAGCCTTGTTTTTCCTTCCCTCTGGAGGAGATCCGCACGGCCCTGGGGCCTCCAGGGCACCGGCCCCAGGGCCCACCGCGGCTGCTGCTGATCTGCAATCCCAACAACCCCACAGGCACCCGGCTGGCTCCCGCCCGGATTCTCGAGCTGGCCGCCGCAGCCCCGGAAACCCTTGTGGTGGTGGATGAGCTCTACGAGGCCTTCAGCGGCGACAGCGTGCTCCCCCTCCTGGCGGAACGGGCGGAAACGCAGGGAACGGGCGATGCGTTCCATTCCCTGCCCAATCTGCTGGTGCTCCGGTCGCTCTCAAAAACCGCAGGGCTGGCCGGCCTGCGCATCGGGTTTGCCCTGGGTTGCGCCGAGGTGGTGGATCGGATCAGCCGGGTCACCGGTCCCTATGACGTGAACAGCTTTGCCGTGACCGCCGCCTTCGCGGCTCTGGCGGACCAGGCCTACGTGGACACCTATGTTGAAGCGGTGCTGGAAGCCCGCGACTGGCTGGCCAGCGAACTGGCGCAAGCGGGGGTGCGGCACCACGTGGATGGGGGCAACTACCTCCTGATCTGGCCCGATTCGCCGGTGGCGGAGGTGGAGCAGAACCTAAGGGAAGCGGGCATTCTGGTGCGATCCATGGCGGGCAAGCCCCTGATCGATGGATCGCTGCGGGTGAGCATCGGCACCCGCGGCCAGATGGAACAGTTCTGGCAGGCCTACCAAAGGGTTGCCACCGGCCGCTGAGTTGGAAGGGAATTAGGGAGCCGCCGGCTCATGGGGGGCGGCCACCTGGGGGGGACGGCGGCGGCCGGTGCGGGCGCTGACCGCCCGGCTGCGTTCCTGGTAGCCGTGCACCACCGGCAGGCGCTTCCGTTCCCAGATCTGGAGCGACTCCTCCACGCTGCGCTGGGGGGCCAGGTCGCGGACCAGTTCCACCGCATCCTCCAGTCCCGCCGTCATCCCCCGGGCCTGGGAGGAGCTCATGGCATGGGCCGCATCACCGATCAACACCACCCGGCCCTGCCGCAGACGGGGGAGCGGATCGATGTCGAACGACCAGCTGGCCACCTGGGCCTCCGGAGGGGTGCGGCGAATCAGCTCCGCCAGATCCGCCGGCACCTTGGCCAGCGCGTCCTCGGGAACCGGTTCGCTCAGGAGCCGCCGCTGCTCCTCCCGTTCGGCGGGCAGGGGCTCCTCCTGGAAAAAACCCCAATGGGTGAGGGGCTGGCCCTGGCGGTCCACACCGAGATCGAAGACGTTGGCATACACCCCCCGACCCCTGGCATAGACAAAAAACTCCCCATCCCGGCAGAAGGTTCCATCGGGCACCACCCCCCTCCAGACCCGATCTCCCAGGTAGTTGAGGCGCCGCTCGGGAGCCACCAGGGGCGCCGCTTTAGAGAAGAGCCCGTCTGCCCCCACGAGCAGATCGCCCGTCCACCGGCGCCCATCGGCAAAGGTGGCTTCCACGGCAGGCTCCTGCTGGGGGGTCTGCTGCCAGCTGAGGAGTTCGGCGCCGGGCACGAGCACCTCCGGGGGCAGGACATCGGCCAGCGCCTCCAGAATGAACCGCCGATGGATCAACAGGGAGGGGAGCTCCCCGGCCTCCCGCTCCGCGGGGGCGCTTTCGATCAGATCTCCCCGCAGGTTGCGCACCACGAACCGGCTCACGGGCAACCCCTCGGCCAGGAGGCGATCCAACAGACCGGGGATGGCACTGGCGGCGATGGCCTCCACCCCGCTCTTCACCAGAAGAATGCCGCAGCCATCGGTGCGCACCCCATCAGCCTTTTCAAACACCGTCACCCGGTGGCCCTGCCGGTGCAGCAGGGCCGCCAGCAGCAGGCCCGCACTCCCGGCCCCAACAATGGCAACCGAGAGGTCCGTCAGCGCAGCACCTCCACCACCGTGCTCTCCCCCAGGGGCGGGGTGAGGCTCAGGCTGGTTCCGGCCTGGCGAACGGTGGGGCTGCCGAGAGCTTCGAGGAAAGGCTGCAGCCCCCCCTGGTCGCAGTTCGCAGGGGCCTTTCCGCCACGCAGGTATTGCACGGGAATCACCCGCCGGGGGTTCAATTCCCGCACCACCGCGGCGGCCTCCTCACCGGTGTACACCTTGGCCCCGCCCCCTACGCCGATCACCAGCACATCGGGCCGGCCGAGGAGCACCCTGTCGGCCGGGCTGATGGCGCCTGCCGTGCCGCCGAGATGGGCGAAGTCGAGCCCACCCTGCCGCCAGCGCCAAACGGTGGACTGGCCAAAACGCCGGCCGTCCACCCGGTCGTGGGGCACGCCAACCCCCTCGATCTGCAGGCCAGCCACCTTGTAGGAACCGGGGCTGCTGAGCAGTCGGCCGCTGGCCACGGCGGCCCCCTCATCCTTCAAACGGCTGCTAGCCAGAATCACGTCCGTACCCACCCGGGGCTCCGCCAGTCCGGCGGCACAGCCCACGGCGCGAAAGGGATTGAGCAGCACCCGGGCCCCACCTCCCTCGATCAGCAGGGCGCTGTGGCCATAGCTGGTGATCTTCACGCCTCCGTCGGCGGCCTGGGCCGGGGGAAGACCTGGTGACAGGCTCAGCAGGGCCAGGGCGAGCAGGGGACTGGTGACCAGGCTGGAGCGCACAGGCACGGGAGGAAAAGCGTCAGGTAAGAGGGCCGCGGAACGGCTGGGCGCGAAGCTAGCAGCGTTAGCGGGCAGGAAAGCGCTCCGCCTGGCTCAGAAAATTGGCCAGCAGGGCATGTCCGCTCTCGGTGAGCACGCTTTCTGGGTGAAATTGCACCCCCTGGAGATGGGGCCACTGACGATGGCGGAGGCCCATGATGGTGCCGTCCTCCAGCCAGGCCGTCACCTCCAGGGCCTCCGGGAGGGAGGGCCTATCAACGATCAGGCTGTGGTAGCGGGTGGCGGTGAGGGGCTCCGGCAGGCCCTCAAACACCCCCACGCCGCTGTGGTGCACGGCGGAGGTTTTGCCATGCATCAATTCGCGGGCCCGCACCACCTGGCCGCCGAACACCTGCCCGAGGCACTGATGGCCGAGGCACACACCCAGGATCGGAAGGTCGGGCCCCAGCTCCCGCAATACCTCCAGGCACACCCCGGCCTGATCCGGATCCCCGGGGCCCGGGGAGATCAGGACGGCCTGGGGAGCCAGCCGGCGGATCTCCGCCAGGGAGAGGGCATCGTTGCGCTCCACGCGCACATCGGCTGCAAGGGGATGGGCATCGGCCAGCTCACCCAGGTATTGCACCAGGTTGAAGGTGAAGCTGTCGTAGTTGTCGATCACCAGAAGCATGGTGCTCACTCAAGCAGGCAGGAGGCCCAGGCGCTGGAGCAGGGGAGGCACAAGGAGGAGCAGGGCAATCAGCAGGGAAGAGATGGCCGCCACCAGCACAGCAGCGGCTGCGCAGTCCTTGGCAATCCGCGCCAGGGGGTGGAATTTGCGACCGATGGCCAGGTCGACCACCGCTTCCGTGGCGGTGTTCAGCAGTTCCAGCACCAGCACGGCGGCCACGGTGAGCACCAGTACCGCCAGACGATCGAGGCTGAGCTGGAGCCAAAGGCCCAGGCAGAACACCACCAGCCCCATGCCCACATGGATGCGGAAATTGCGCTGGCTGGCAAAGCCGTAGGCCAGACCCTGGGCCGCGTAGCGGAAGCTGGAGGGGAGATCTCCGGCAATTTTCCAGGCTCCAACTCTGAGGCGGCGCCCTCGCTGGTGGAGATCTACACCCACTTCGCGAAGTTGGGTGGGCTGGTGATCAGGAACGGGTAAAACCACTCCTCACCGAAGATGGAGATGGCGGCACCTTACCTCGGAGATTCCCCTCTGCAATGCTCATCCGACCCACGGAACAGGTGGGCCGTGTGGGAAAGCAAATCGCTCTGGCGGCTGAGCATGGCCTCCAGGGAGGGCTCGTCCGGATGGTCCCAGCCCAGCAGGTGAAGCAGGCCATGGCTGGCCAGGAAGAGCAATTCCTGATGGAGGCCGTGCCCCGCCTCCTGGGCCTGGCGAGCGGCCGTCTCCAGGGAGATCACGATGTCGCCGAGCTCCAGAGGAGCGGAGCAGCTGGCTGCCAGGTGAGGGGGGAGGGGTGGGGCGCCTTCCTGGGCCGCGAAGGCCAGCACGTCGGTCGGCCCCTCCTTCTGACGCCAGGTGCTGTTGAGGTCCGCGATGGAGGCGTCGTCCACCAGGCTCAGGCCCAGGGAGTAAGCGGGGGCCCGAAGATGGCCCGGAAGCTCGGCCGCCAACAGCTCCAGCCAGCTGCGCAGGAAGGCGCTCCAGGCGGCTTCCGCCCCCTCCCCCACGATCAGGGGATCGGCGCTGGACCAGGCCCCGCCCGGTTCCACCTCCGGATCCACCAGGAAGGCGAGGTCGAACGCCAGGTCGGCCATGGTTAGAGGGGGGTGTGGGGCCGCCCCAGCCAGGCGATCAGAAGCAGAAAAGCACTGAGGCCCACCGCCGTCAGGCCGAAGTGGAGCAGGCTCTGGCGTCCCTTGCGCACCATGTTGCGCATGGCCAGCTTGACAAAGCCAGCGGACTCTTCCGGCTGTTCCGTGGTTTGAGGGGAGGGTTCGGGTGCCATGGGGTGATCCAGTAGAGGGAGGCAGGAGGGGCCTGGGGCTAGGCCGCCGTGCCCACTTCCACCCCCTGGCGCAGCAGGCTTTGGATGAAGGGATCCAGATCCCCATCCATCACCCCTTGCACGTCGGTGGTTTCTTCGCTCGTGCGGAGATCTTTCACCATCTGATAGGGGTGAAACACATAGTTGCGGATCTGGTTGCCCCAGGCTGCCTCCACGATGTCGCCGCGGATGTCGGCAATCTCCGCTGCCCGCTGCTCCTGGGCGATCACCATCAGTTTGGCCTTCAGCAGGGCCATGGCCTTTTCCTTGTTCTGCAGCTGGGAGCGCTCCTGGGTGCAGCGCACCGCCAGCCCCGTGGGCACATGCAGGATCCGCACGGCCGTTTCCACCTTGTTCACGTTCTGGCCGCCGGCGCCGCCCGAGCGAGACGTGGTGATCTCCAGATCCTTGTCCGGAATCTCCAGATCGGGCTGCTCCTCCAGCTTGGGCATCACCTCCACCCCGGCGAAGCTCGTCTGGCGTTTGTCGTTGGCATTGAAGGGAGAGATGCGCACAAGGCGGTGGGTGCCCTTCTCATTGCGCAAGTAGCCGTAGGCATAGCGACCTTCGATCTCGATCGTGCAGCTCTTGATTCCCGCTTCCTCCCCCTCGCTGATCTCATCCACGCTCACCTTCATGCCGTGATCCTCCGCCCAGCGGGTGTACATGCGCATGAGCATCAGGGCCCAATCCTGAGCATCGGTGCCGCCGGCACCGGCGCTGATGGTCAGCACCGCCCCGTCCTTGTCGTAGATGCCGCTCAGCAGACGCTCCAGTTCCCAGCGGTCGAGGTCGGCCCGCAGACGTTGGAGCCCCTGGTAGCCCTCCCCCAGGAGCTCTTCGTCCGGTTCCAGCTCATAGAGCTCCTGGGTGGCCTTGGCGTCGTCCACCAGGGCGGCCCAGCGGCCCAGCTGCTCGAGCTGGGCCTTCACCTCATCCAATTGGCGCATCTGGCGCTGGGCCTGGGCCTGGTCGTCCCAGAAGCCCGGCTGGCTCGCCAACTGCTCCAGATCCTGCTGCCTTGCTTTCAGGGCAGGGACGTCAAAGACAGTCCTGGGCTTGGCCCAGGCGGTCGCTGAGTTCGGAGAGGTCCCGTTTGAAATCGGTCAGATCGAGCATGACGCGCCAAGGTTCCTTTCCCCGACCGTATCAGGACCGTGCCTAGGATCGAGGTTGACTCGGATCGATGCCCCATGGCTCTGGAAGCCTCTGCGGCTGCCCATCCCGCAGCCAAGGTGGAGATCTACACCTGGCGATTCTGCCCCTTTTGCATCCGGGCCAAGAACCTGCTCGACCGCAAAGGGGTGGCCTACACCGAATACGGCATCGACGGCGATGACGCGGCCCGCCGCCAGATGACCCAGCGGGCTGATGGCCGCAGCAGCCTGCCCCAGATCTTCATCGACGACCAGGGCATCGGCGGCTGCGACGACCTGCATGCCCTCGAGCGCCGCGGCCAGCTCGATGCCCTTCTGGGACGGCAGGGGTGAGCCAGGACGCCATCCCCCCGCTGGCTTCGACCCGCCAGCTCTTCGTGATCGATCCGCTGTCCCGTCTGAATCCGGCCAAGGACACCAGCGTGGCCCTGATGCAGGCCCTCCAGCGGGCCGGGGGACAGGCCTGGTGCTGCACATTGGCCGATCTCTCCGCCGAACCCCACCCGGATGGCGGCTATGGGGCCTGGGTGCGGGCCTGTCCCCTGGCGTTGGCCCCCATGGAAGCCTCGGCGGGCCGCTGGGTGGTGCCCGATCCCTGGGTTCGCCCCGGCACCTCCCAGAGGATGCCCCTGGATCAGTTTCCCGTGGTGTGGATGCGGAAGGATCCACCGGTGGATGAGGCCTATCTGTACGCCACCCACCTGCTGGAGCTGGCGGAACGCCGGGGCGTGCGGGTCATCAATCGGCCGGCGTCCCTGCGGGCCTGGAATGAGAAGCTCAGCTCCCTCCGGTTCGGCCACCTGATGGCCCCCACGGTGGTGAGCAGCCGGGTGGACACCCTGGCGGACTTTGCCCGTCAGCAGGGCGAGGTGGTGCTCAAACCCCTCGCCGGCCGGGCGGGGCAGGGCGTGGTGTTCGCCTCCACCGCCACCCCGGGGCTGCGCGCCCTCCTGGAGCTGGTGACCCAGATGGAAGCTCTGCCGGTGATGGCCCAGGCGTTTCTGCCGGGCGTGAGCGCGGGCGACAAGCGCATCCTCCTGGTGGACGGGGAGCCCCTGGGGGCGGTGAACCGGGTGCCCACCGGGGGCGAATTTCGCAGCAATCTGGCCGTGGGGGGGGCACCGGAGCCGGCGGAGCTCACGGAAGCGGAACGGGCGATCTGCCAGGAGCTGGCGCCGGTGCTGCGAGCGGAAGGCTTGTTTTTTGTCGGGATCGACGTGATCGATGGCCGTTTGAGTGAGATCAACGTCACCAGCCCCACGGGCGTGCGGGAAGTGGAGCGGCTCGGGGGTCTCCCCCTGGCGGATCAGACGATCGCCCGGCTGCTGGCTACTGGGCCGGTGGGCAGCAACTGATCAAGCAGCACCTTCAGCTTGAGGGCCACTTCCTGCTCCTCCCGCTCCGGCACCGACCCCCGCACCAGGCCGGCGCCAGCGGTGAGATCGAGGCTGGAGCCGCGCAGCTGCCCGCTGCGGATGGCCACCCGCAACTCGCTGTCGCCCTGGCTATCGATCCAGCCAATGGGGGCGGCGTAGTGGCCCCGCTCAAAGGGTTCCAGGCTCCGTAGCCAGGCCATGGCCTCCCGCCGGGGAAGGCCCGCCACTGCTGGCGTGGGATGGAGGGCCTCGGCCAGGGCCAGGGGCGTCTGGTGCCGCAGCAGGGCCGTGATGGGGGTGTGCAGATGCACCAGTCCGCCGTGCCGGGCCAGGCGGGGGTGGCGGGGGCGATGGGGGACCAGCCCGACCTGGCGCAGGCCATGGCTGATGGTCTCCACCACCAGCTCGTGCTCACGACGATCCTTCTCGGAGCGGAGCAGGTCGGAGGCCTCGGCGCCACTGGGGCGGGTGCCGGCCAGGGCATCGCTGCGCAGAAGCCCCTGGCGCACGGTGAGCAGCCGTTCAGGAGAGGCGCCCAGCAGGGCCCCATCCGCCGTGGGTTGCCAGAGGAAGCGGCAGCTACCCCGCTGGCTGCGGCGCAGATGGGCCAGCAACATCCGGGCGTCGAGGGGCTGGGCCAGCTCCACCCGCTGGCGGGTGGCCAGCACCAGTTTGCGCAACTCTCCGCCCTCCACCAGGGCCAGCCCCCGCTCGAGGGCCCCCCGATAGCTATCCCGCCAGGGGGAGCACTCCACAACGCCGTTGGGGCGAGCCGCCACGGACCCGAACGAACCGCTCAGGGGGGCCTCCAGGGACGCCAGGTGCTCCAGGTGGCGGGCCATCTCCCAGAGCTCCTCCGCCACGCTGCGGGGGGTCACCGCTCCCCCGAGGGAGCGCTGGAGCCGCAGCCAGCAGTGACGCCCCTGGCGGCTGAGCTGCCAGCGGGGCAACACGGCCTCCACCCCCGGGGGATGGCTGCTCTGCTCCAGGGGAGCGTCAAAAAAGGAGAACGCCAGCAGGATCCGGGGCCGGGCCAGGGGGGGCAGGAGTTCGGCGGAGGTGGCCAACCGCTGCAGGCTCAGGCTGCAGAACTTCTGGGCCAGCTCAAAGCGCCGGGGGCCACTGAGCTGCAGGCTGTTGCAGCGACCACTCGCGGCCAGGCAGAGCCCGGGAGTGCCATCCCAGAGGAAGCGAAAGGGATCGGTGGCTCCAAGGGCAGGGAGCAACACCAGGGGATCCAGCGAATGGGCCCGGTCGGGATGGAGGGGCACCGCCAAGCTGAGAACGGGCTCCTCGTCCACAGCCCAGCCTCCCGCCTGCTCCGCGCGGCGGGCGATGGTGGCTGCCTCGTCGAGCAACCCAGCAAAGGTCGGGGGGGCCAGCACCAGGGGAGCCTCGGGTCTGGGCGATGGGCTGCTCAAATGTATGGGTGTTTCCCCGTCTCCCGCCTGTGCCAGGCCCGCAGGAGCGCCAGGTCGTCGCAAGCCGTTACGCCACGCCCGCCTTTCCTCCCTCTTCCGAGGCGGGAGCGCCGACTCCCGACC
>JBEIGX010000081.1:0-9884 GCA_040381675.1 Aphanothece sp. | reverse complement strand
GCCTGGTGGGCCCATGAAACACTCGATCGCTATGTTGCCAGCCAGCTGAGGGATCCAACCATCCTGATCGCCCTTTCCGGCTCTGGCCTTTATTCCGGCCGCAAGATTCAGCAGCTAGGCGGCATCCACGTCTGTGATCGTGGTTCCTCCCATATCCGCGTGCAGGAACAGCTGCTCACGGAGGAATACCAGCGTTACGGCACCCGCTGGTGTGGCATCGACCCACGCTCCATTGCCAAAGAAGAAGCCGAATATGAGCAGGCCAACTGGATCTCCATACCCAGCCAGTTCTGCTACGACAGCTTTGTGAGCCAAGGGGTTCCAGCGGCAAAGCTTCTCAAGATCCCCTACGGATCACGCTTGGAACGTTTTTATCCGGAGGGCGGCCCCAACACCAATGGAGATGAGTTTCGTATTCTGTTTGTAGGTGCGGCGGGGCCACGCAAAGGCTTCATCGATCTCCTCGCCTCTTTCGATCGTCTACGCCACCCTGGGAAGCAGCTGATCCTGGTTGGCAGCTTGTCTCCTGAAGCCGTGGCGATGCTGGCTCGGGTGGATCAATCACGTATAATCGTTTTGGGTTCTGTGCCTAATGCCCAGCTTCGTCGCCACTACAGCGAAGCTTCTGTTTTTGTTCTTCCCAGCATTGAGGAAGGGTTGGCCATGGTGATCGGTGAGGCGATGGCCTGTGGTTGTCCCGTGATCGCGACCACCAACACCGGGGGCTCCGAGCTGATCAGCGATGGGGTGGAGGGTTTTATTGTGCCGATCCGCTCTCCTGAGCTGATTGCAGACCGCCTGCAGCAACTGGCGGATCAGCCTGAGCTTTGCGAGGTGATGGGGCAAGCTGCGTTGGCACGGGTTCAGCATCTAGGGGGATGGGATGCCTATGGGGATGCCTGGGCATCCTTCCTGCAGCAGATCGCATAGGCAGCAGCCAATGGAAGCCACATCCACCTCTATTTCTCCCCAGGCTTTTCCCAGCCTACGAAGCGGGGTTCCCACCACTCTCGGATGGAGACGCATCCAGCGCACACGGCGTGTGTTGCTTTTTCTCCCTTGGCTTGGTCTGGCCTGGCAGGGGGTGTTGGCACAAACGCCTGCAGATTGGCTATCTGCTTTTCTTGCCGCCAGTGGTGCTTTTCTCGTTTTTTTCGATGCTTTCCGGCCGAAGCGGCTTTATCGCTACCCGCTCTCAACGCTTGTAGTCCTTGGCTTTGGCGTCACTCTCCAGCTGGGACCATTGCTGTTTACGGCCATCGAGGGGAACAGCATCACCTTCAACCTTTTGGTTCCTGTTGCCACATTTGGCCACGGAGTGCTTGCGAGCTTGGTTTGCCTGCTTGCTCACACCATCTATCGGCAGGCCCCATGGCTCCGTCAGCTTCGGGCTGCTCTTCAGCGGGCCCTGCTTCAGCTGAAGCTGTTTCAGCCCTTGCGCACACCTGAAGTGGTGGTCATGGGCTTGTTTGGCGTTTTTGCTTTGGCTAGTGGAAGCTGGTTTTCCGGCTTAGCTGAAGCGAGTACGGTGCTCGGGAAATTCATTCAGGGATACCAGTTTTTTTCTATTATCCCCGCTGCTTTTCTTTTGCAGGCTTCTTGGAGCGAGGTGCCCGCCTCCTCTTCGCCGCCATCCCGGAAGCCTCTGGTGATGTTCTTCATGTTCATGGCTCTGATTGTGCTGGTGTCGCTGGGGCGTAATGCTAGGGCTCCCATTGTGGCGCCAGTCGCCTGTCTATTCCTGGGCCTAGGGCTTCAATGGCTCTACGGCCAGATCAGGCTTCGTCTTGGTGCAGTATTGGCTGTTGGGCTGGCGATTGTGGTCCTTCTCCCCCCGGCCACCGATCTGGCTACGGCGATGGTCATGGTGCGTGGGCAACGAGGTGATGTTTCTCCCACCGAGCTGCTCGATCAGACCATTACTCAATTTCAGGATCGGCAGGCCGTCACGCGCTATCGCCTCGCAACCGCTGAGGTGGAGTTGACGTCAGATTGGAGTGAGAGTTATGTGAGTAATCTTTTTCTGGCGCGTTTTGCTAATGCCAAATTCCCAGATAACTCCTTGGAAAATGCTGCTCGGCTTTCTCCATCACAACGTGATGAGATGGCCGCTTTTCAGTGGTGGCGTCTGTTGGCCACCCTGCCAGGACCGGTTCTTACGTTGCTAGGAGTGCCAAAGGAAACCAAGCAGGAGGTCACCAGCTTCAGCTTTGGCGATAAGCTCTACGAATTGGCTTCTGGATCCCAGTATGCCTTGGGCGGTTTCCGGTCGGGCCATTTCTTTGGCACTGGCATGGGTGGATTTGGATTCGGCTATTTGTTGATTCTTCTTTTGGGTTTGCTTTTTGTATTTCCGCTGGTGGATGCCCACGCCTTGGTGAAGGTGGGTGTTTCATTTGCTTCACCGCTTATTTCTGTGGTGGCAGTCACCCAGTTGATTGGCTGGTTCACCTTCTCCAATGCGGAATCGGTGACTGCAATTCTCGCATTCCCCCTGCGTGGCTTTATTGAACCTGTCTTGTTATTTGCCTTGATTCGCTGGCTTCTAGCCCGAGTGAGAGTAGCCTGAATGAAGGCTTCGCCTTTCACGATTCTCTACCTCGGCTCCAACTCTCCTGCCTCCACCTCCCGCCATCGCGCCGATGCACTCAGGCGTTTAGGCTGTGAGGTAACAGTGGTAGATCCAGAGAGATTGATTGGACTGCGCCGCCGATGGCAGGCTTTTTTCGATTACCACACAGGCTATAGATTTTTGCAGCGGCGGCTGTTGCAGGCTCTCAAGGCTGTTGTGGGTATAAGTGGTCTCTCTGCGGATTTGATTTGGGTAGACAGTGGCGAAATCTATGGTCCTAGCGTTTTGCAGTGGATCTCTTCTAACTTTGATTGCCCGATTATTCTCTACAACATCGACGATCCGTTAGGCACTCGCGATGGAAGAAGATTCCAGAGTCTGAAGGCTTCCATGTCTCGTTATTCGCTATGCGTGTTTGTCCGCCAAGAAACGGCCCTCGAGGCGCTCGCTTTGGGTTCACGACGCGTGCTAACCGTGCATCGCTCCTACGACGAGAACGTGCATCTTCATAATCATTTTACGGCACAGCAAGCACCTGATCCTGTTGTTTCCTTCACTGGCACCTTGATCCCAGGAGAGTCTCGCGACCAATTCTTGGCAGCACTCATTCGGGCGGGGCTTCCCTTGCGCCTGATTGGGAATAGGTGGCAGCGCAGCTCTCTCTGGCCTCTGCTGCAGACGATCTTTGAAGGTCCTGGCTGCACAGGCACTGCTTATTCCCAAGCACTGCGCGACGCGGCTGTGTCTCTTGGCTTTCTGTCCCATCAGAACCGAGACCTTGTGACAACACGCTCCTTTGAGACGCCAGCTTGTGGCGGTCTGTTCTGCGCGGAGCGAACCTCTGAACACCAATTGCTTTATGAAGATGGCTGGGAAGCCGTGTTCTGGGATTCTGTAGAGGACTGCATCTTGCAGTGCAACAAACTCTTAAGTAATCCTGAGCTGCGCCACAAAATTTGCATAACCGGATCACAGCATGTGCGAGAGATTGGTGCCGGGAATGAAGACATCTGCCGCCAGATCCTGGCCTCTCTTTGACATATGGCTTCTCGTACGCAACTGTTGTTGATTGTTGCAACCCATCCTGTTCAATACCGCACTCCTGTTTATGCACTGCTCCAGGAGTTGTGCCCCGTCTCGGTTCACGTGGCTGCCGCTTACTCTATGTGGGTGTCTCTCGGGCGTTTCTCATCGGCCGGTTGAACCGGAAGCACTAGCTGCGCCATGGTCTTCGGCCACGCCAGCTTCTTGATGCACGCTACTGCACGCCTGATCGAGTTACCCCACTTTCTCTCCATGAGCTTGAGAGCCGTCGTCAAGCTCTGCGGCACCAACTCGGCCTACCCGCCGAACAGCTGCTGGTGGCCTTCTTCGGCAAGTTGATTGCTAAAAAAAATCCGGCCTTGCTGTTGCATGCCACCCCCCATCTCTACCCAACCATCAAGCAACGGTTGAGCCTGCTGTATGTGGGCAGCAGTGGGGAAGTGCAGGAGTCCCTCCAATCTCACGCCGCCCACCTTCAAGTTCGATTGTGCTGCCCTCTCGGCGCGTTGGGGAAACCTGGGGATTGGTGGCGAATGAGGCGCTGCAGGTCGGCTGAGCCTGTTGTGGTGTCTGAAGCCGTGGGCTGTGCTGCCGACTTTGGTAGCTTGGAGCACAACTGTATGATCCCCGTGAGTGTGGCCTCGCATCTGGCCCAGGCCATCACGGAACTGGTGCTCTATCCACGCAGTTTTGACTGGGCAGCTGAGGGGCTCAAGCACTACAGCATTGAGGCTGCTGCCCAGGCCTTGGCCTCTGCCATTGGGGAACTGCGCTGAGCATGCAGATCCTGCTGCTGCGCCACTATCCAACTGTGGAGGGCCCCAGCATGCGGGCCTTTGCCGATCAGATCGCCTCAGGCTTGCGGCGCCGAGGCCATAGGGTGCATGAACTCACCGCGCCTGTGCTCCTGGGGAGGCTGCTTTCACGCTCCCATCCTGCAGCGAAATGGCTGGGCTATATCGATCAATTTCTGATCTTTCCTCCCTGGCTCTGGCTGCAAGCACGCCTGTTGCCTAGAGCAAGCCTATGCGTGTTGGCCGACCAAGCCCTAGGGCCCTGGTTGCCCTGGTTGGGCGGCCGAGCGCATGTGGTGCATTGCCACGATCTATTGGCACTGGAATCGGCCTTAGGGCTGCAGCCCTTTCATCGCGTCAGCCCCAGCGGTCGCTGTTATCAGCGCTGGATTCTGCAGGGTTTCCAGCGAGGGCGATACTTTCTTTCAGTCTCCGCAGCCACCCAGTCAGCTCTGGAGCGGCACCTGCCCCAGCGTCCTCTGCTCTCGTCTGTGCTTTACAACCCGCTGCCTCCCCGCTTCGCGGTACTTCCCAGGGAGCAGGCGGAGGCGGCAGTGGGGCAGGTATTGCCCCTGTTGGATGGGCATCCTTTTCTCTTTCACATCGGCAGCAACTGGTACAAAAACCGGCTGGGAGTGCTGGCCATTTGGGAGTGTTTACACCAGCTTAATTTCCCTCAGCATCTGGTGCTCGTTGGATCTCTCGATGCTGCAACCGAGGCCTGGTTGAAGCGGCGTCCGCAGTTGCGCCCTTGGCTGCATGTGCTTAATGGTGCAAGCAACGATCTCGTGGTGGGGCTCTACAACTGTGCGGCGGCTCTGCTGTTTCCTTCCCATGAGGAAGGCTTTGGTTGGCCGATTCTGGAGGCCTTGGCCTGCGGTTGCCCGGTGGTCACCACCAATCGGCCTCCGATGACGGAGGTGGGTGGTGTGGCCGTCACCACCATCCCGCCGGCCCCCCCCCCACCTGAGCCTCTGGAGGCCTGGGCCCGACAAGGGGCCCAGCAGCTAAAGAAGGTGCTCACTCGCAGCCCCGCAGAGCAAGAGCGGGTTCGGGAATTGGGCTTTGCCCAAGCCCGCCGGTTTGAGCTGGATCCCTGGCTCGATCAGCTGGAGAGCCACTACTTGAAGGCACTGGCGTTGCAGGAGTAGGCCCGATTTGCAGCCTGATCGGCCGCCTCCATAGCGACAGCGAATCCCTAGTGGAGGGCCTGGCCCAGAGGGGCCCAGTCATCATGCTTGCACTGCGAGGCATGTTTGCCTACGCGGCGTACCCCGCGCGACCGGCTCGGCATCAAGCCGCTCTACCTGAGCTGGCAGCCCGAGGGGGTGCTGTTCGACTCCGAGCGAAGTGCCCTGCCATGCAGGGATGCGCTAGTCCGCCAGACCATCAGCCAGGTTCTGATCTTCGAACACCACCGCACTCGAAGCCCATTTCCCAGCGCCTGATAGATTACATATATAGGGTTTAAAATAGGCCTGGTGATATGCCTCAATAAGAGCCGCTCCCATGATTCAATTCGTTGATACCCACTTTAGTCCAGACCCGACTGGATCGCCCCTACCGACCTGCGATGGCCGCTGGGCCCGCACCTTCCTGCGCCAATAATCACCCAGGCTTGAGGGATGACCAGCTGGGCGGAAGTCTTGGGCTATATCGAGCCGATGTTGCTGCTCGATTCCGATGCAATGAGCATGGCCTGCGGCTTAGAGCTGCGGGTATCCTTTATGGATCACCAGCTCGTGGAGATTGCCCTGCGCATGCCCCAGCACTTCCAGCGCCCTGGTAAGGCGCTGTTGAGCCAGGCCTGCACAGTCCTATTCCCATCCGGCAACCTGAATCGCCCCAGGCAATGCTTCGCCTTGCCGATGGCAGCCTGGATGCCGGGAAGGCTGCGGCCACTCTGCCTACAGCAACTTGAATTCCTATCTGCCACTGGCTGCCTTGACCCCGCCTGGTACCGCAATCAGTGGAAAGTTTTTGAATCCGATCCACTCCACTGGAGCTTAGGCTGGAATCTGTTGCTGCATGAGGAGTTTGACCCCTGTAAATCCTACGATGAATTCCGTCGAAACGCTCATGGAAATTTCTATTGTAGTTCCTTCTGATGAGGAAGCATACTGGCAAAGATACCCGTTCGGAGGGCCAGTCAAACGATTTAATCAGCGCTTACTGCATGAATTAAGAGCGGGAGTACTTGTTCCTAATCACCTCGAAGGGGCAAGCGATTCATCAAGCTACACTGAATCATATTTTGGCCTTGAAGAGGCAACTCAACAATGCCACATTTTCTGCAATGAGAATAGAGATTTAGCCCATGCCTTACAACTCGAGCCGTCATTTATCTGGAAGCTTGAGGCATTAAGGCGCAAATTAGCCATGCATCCTTGCAAGAAGATGCTCGTTCTTGGGGTTGGGGGCGGGCTTGAGCTCGTTCTACTCCGAGCGCTGTGGCCTAACGCTGAAATACACGCTTTGGACTGGACCTCGAGTTGCGACCGATCAATCCTTTCATCTACTGATACCAGTCTCATAGTTGGAAATGTTTTTGAAGAGCTACATCGGTTGCAACATGAATATGACATAATCTTTTCTCACCATTTCATTGAACACCTCTACAAACCTTTAGACCTTCTTTCCCGTCTCAATTCGCTCCTATTGCCCTATGGTCATCTTGTGAGTGGTTTGCCGCTGTTGTTAGAATCAAGTGCTTACAGGGATATGGTACGAGACATGATTTATGCTAATAAAGAAATTCGTCTCCTTGATCTTTCGTTTCTGGATATTGGCCATCCTTTGAAGACTAGCAGGGAGGGGCTGGCCACCCTTCTCGCCAAAGCTGGATTTACTGATATTTCTTATTTGAGTTGCCCCCAAATGGCTGTCCGATCCATCAAAGTAAGTTCTTCCTCGCTTGACTTCCAGCAAGCCGAGCAGTTGAAGATCTACAGGAATTTTGTGCAGCCAATTAAGGACATTCTATCTGGCCTTATCGAAGCCTTGATGGCAAGAAATGTACCTGGCTGGAAGCTTTTGCTAAAAGCAGCTCTTAGTTTCGAGAAAAGAGTCTTCCGCTCCGCATCTGGCCCCTTAATTGCAAATTATGCACATGATGTACTTTTGATTGCAACTACGACAACTCATTTACCCAACCCTTGACCAGCTATGCATTCCTTCAGTAATCTAATCATTGCCGACTATGCCAGCCTGCAGGCCAAGGGCAAGGATCCAGCAGTGCGCCAGGCCTCAATTGTGCGGTTGCAGCGCCTGATCGGCCCCCATCTCGGCTGCAGCCGCCAAAAGGCTCTGGATCTTGGAGCCGGCCAAGGGGAGTTGGTGGAGGCCCTGCAGCGCCTCGGGTTTGCCGAGTGCAACGGTGTGGAACTCAGCCCTTCGCAGGTGCAGCTAGCCCAAGGCCATGGATGCAAGGCCGTTCGCCAGGGCGAAGGCGGCCAGGCTCTGGCCGAGCTGCAGGATGCCTCTCTGGATCTAGTGGTTTGCTTCGACGTGTTTGAGCACCTCTCGCACGACACCTGCGCTCAGTGGTTTGCCCAGATCCGCAGGGTGCTCAGGCCCGGCGGCCGCCTGATCGGCCATGTTCCGAATGGGCTTTCACCGTTTGCCGGTTCAGTGTATTGGGGCGATCTCACCCACCTCTGGTGCCCGGTGCCTGAGAGCATCGAGGTGTTCTGTCGCAGCAGCGGCCTGCGCTGGCTGGGCGCCTACGAAAACATCGGCGCCTCACCGGGGCTCAAAGGCTGGCTGCGGGCCCTGGCTTGGCGTGGGGTGAGAGCTGTGCTGGCAGTAGCCAGCACGGTGGAAACCGGCCGCAGTTCCTTTGGCTTGCCCTGGAGCCGCACCTTTTTGTTTGTGGTTGAGAAAACTAAACATGGCTGAGCTGACATTTTTGAAACCGCTGGCACGCTGTCTGGGCAGGAGACGATGGATTCGCTTCGGTATTCGAGATCGCTTTGCCCGTTTTGTTGAAAACCCCGATCGTACACTGGGGCATGCATTTCGTCAGCCCTTTTTTGGTGGCGTGTATGTGGGCAATACTGGAAACTTCATTGATTGGTCGGCTCGCTATTTTGGTGCCTACTGCATAGAGGAGTTGGACTTATTCGCTGATCTTTGTGGCAAGGACGCCTGGGTGATTGATGTGGGCGCCAACGTGGGGCATCATTCTCTCTTTTATGCCTTGTATGGTGCTGGGGTGTTCTCCTTTGAGCCCAATCCCGCAGCAATCGGCTTGCTGAGGCATAAAGCTGCCGCAAATTCCTCGTTGCTGATCCATCCAATTCAGAAAGGTCTTTCTGATCGAGAAGATTGCTTGTCATTGTCCATCCCTGATCATGCAAATCTAGGCACAGCTTCTCTGGAAAAGGCGGTTGGCTCCCGCTCGGTGATGGTGGAGGTGTGCTGCGGCGATCATATTGAGGCGATCAGGCACATCAAGCGAATCGATTGGATCAAAATTGATGTGGAAGGGCACGAATTGTCTGTTCTTCTTGGTCTGCGCCAAGTGATCGCCAGGCATCGCCCACCTGTTTTCTTTGAGTGGAATGGGGGTGGAAACTTTGCAGAGATTGCAAGTCTCTTCCCCGAAGGCTATTCATTTTATCGCCATGAAGGAGATTTGATTGTGGCGATGATTTTTGCCAGACCTGGCTATCAATTGTATCCTCTTCCTGTTGGTGCAGAGCCTGCACCCTGCAATGTGTTGGCATACCCTGCAAGGCAGCTCCCCAGGCATCTGATTTCTCAGAGGCTACATTGAAGTTGCTTCGATTGATTCGCTCCCTCAACCCCAGCGGCGGCGGCCCGATGGAAGGCGTACGCCAGATCACTCCCCACCTGGCGGCCCTGGGAGCTATCACCACCGTGGCCAGCTTCGACCCTCCTGATGCCCCCTGGCTGCAGGATCAGCCCTTCCAGGCCATTGGTCTGGGCCCAGTGGCCGGATGCTACGGCTATCGCCGCGGCTTGCCAGCCCGCATCCGCGCGTTGGCCCAGCAGCATGATGCGGTGATCATCCACGGCACCTGGCAGTACCACGCCTATGCAACTTGGCGCGCCCTGCACGGCAGCGGCATCCCCTACTTCGTGTACACCCACGGGATGCTCGATCCCTGGTTCAAGCGCACCTATCCGCTCAAGCACCTCAAGAAGTGGGCCTACTGGCCCTGGGCCGACTACAGGGTGCTGCGCGATGCCAAGGCCGTGCTGTTCACCACCGAGCAGGAGCGGCTGATGGCCCGCCAGTCGTTCTGGCTGTACCGAGCCAACGAGGTGGTTGTGGGCTATGGCACCTCAGCGCCGCCCGCCGATGCCGAGCGCCAGCGCCAGGCTTTCCTTCAGCGCTTCCCCCACCTGCATGGCCAGCGCATCCTGCTGTTCCTTAGCCGCATCCATCCCAAGAAGGGGGTGGATCTGCTGATCGAGGCGTTCGCGGCGGTTGCTTCCAGCGATCCACG
>JBEIGX010000080.1:0-10002 GCA_040381675.1 Aphanothece sp. | reverse complement strand
TCTACCCGCAGAGATTCCTGCGGCAGATAGCTCCAGCAGTCGTGGTGCGGGATCACGGGAGGTGGACGGCGTTGGGTTCACCCTGGATGAGTTTGCATCCTTACTCTCCAAGTACGACTACAACTTCAAGCCTGGAGATGTTGTCAACGGTACCGTATTTGCCCTTGAATCCAAGGGGGCGATGATTGATATCGGCGCCAAGACGGCGGCCTTCATGCCCCTGCAAGAGGTGTCCATCAACAGGGTGGAGCATCTCTCTGACGTATTGGAACCTGGGGAGGTGAGGGAGTTCTTCATTCTCAGCGAGGAGAATGAAGATGGTCAGCTCACCCTTTCGATCCGGCGCATCGAATATCAACGCGCCTGGGAGCGCGTGCGTCAGTTGCAAAAAGAAGACGCCACGATCTACAGCGAAGTTTTTGCCACCAACCGCGGCGGTGCTCTGGTCCGGGTGGAAGGCCTGAGGGGCTTCATCCCTGGCAGCCACATCAGCACTCGCAAGGCGAAGGAAGAGTTGGTGGCCGATTTCCTCCCCCTCAAATTCCTGGAGGTGGATGAGGAAAGGAATCGTCTTGTCCTCAGTCACAGAAGGGCTTTGGTGGAGCGCAAGATGAATCGCCTGGAGGTTGGCGAGGTTGTTCTCGGCACCGTTCGTGGCATCAAGCCCTATGGCGCTTTCATCGATATCGGCGGCGTCAGTGGTCTGCTGCACATCTCGGAAATCAGCCACGAACATATCGAAACACCCCATACCGTGCTCAATGTGAATGACCAGATGAAGGTCATGATCATCGACCTGGACGCGGAGCGTGGCCGAATCTCTCTCTCCACCAAAGCTCTCGAACCGGAACCCGGCGATATGCTCACCGATCCTCAAAAAGTGTTCGACAAGGCGGAAGAAATGGCCGCTCGTTACAAGCAAATGCTCTTGGAGCAAGCGGAAGACGGAGAACCCATCCTTCCCACGGCCGACTGATCCCCCCCAAGTGTATGGCCCATCTCTTTCTGCGCGGTGAACCGCTCCTGTTTGCGGGCCAACCGGCAGAGATTCGGGCCGTACTCTTTGACAAGGACGGGACCATGAGCCAAAGCGAACCCAAACTTCTCGCTCTGGCCACTTCACGCCTCCGCCATTGCCTTTCCCTCGTGGGGGATCGGACGAAAGAGCCGCTTGAAGAGCTCTTGCGGAGGGTGTATGGCCTGCATGGTTCAGGCCTCAGTTTGGACCCGGCGGGCATCACGGCCGTGGCGGCCCGGGATCACAACCTGATCAGCACTGCGGTTGCCCTCACCCTGGCCGGCCATGGTTGGCCCGAATCCTTGGCCCTGGCCGAGGAAACTTTTCGCTTGGCCGACCTCGACCACCCTCCCGAGCTGCAGGCTTCGGAGACGACGGATGGTCTGGTGGATTTTCTGGACACGTTGCAGCGCGGGGCCGTGGAGTGTGCCGTGATCAGCAACGACGATTGTTCTGGCATCCAGCGCTTCCTCGACCAGCACGGACTCTCCTCTCAGATGTCGTCCATCTGGAGCGCTGACCATCTCCCCCGCAAACCCGATCCCCAGGCCATTCATCTTCTCTGCGACACCTTGGGGATCGCCCCGAGCCACTGTGCCCTGATCGGAGATGCCAACAGCGACCTGGGCATGGCCCGTGCCGCCGGTGTGGCCGTGATGCTGGGGTATCGGGGAGGGTGGCATCAGCCGGTGCAGCTGGAGGCCGGGTATCCCCTGTTCGACCACTGGCAGGAACTGGCCATCGTTCCGGATCAGGGCGTGTCCATGGAGACCTGAAGCGTGGGGGCCGAAACATAAGATTGGTCACCTTCTGACCGATCCCCATGAGCCGTTACGTCTTCACCTCTGAATCCGTGACGGAAGGCCATCCCGACAAGATCTGTGATCAGATCAGCGATGCGGTATTGGATGCCCTGCTCAGCCAGGATCCGGCCAGCAGGGTGGCCTGTGAAACCGTCGTCAACACCGGCCTGTGCCTCATCACTGGTGAAGTCACCACCTCCGCCAAGGTGGATTTCAATCACCTTGTTCGGGAGGTGATCGATGGCATCGGCTATCGGGGCTACAGAGCCGGGGGATTCGATGCCAGAAGCTGTGCCGTTTTGATTGCCCTCGATCAGCAGTCACCCGACATTGCCCAGGGGGTTGATGAGGCTGATGACCATGCTGGCGACCCCCTCGACAAGGTTGGCGCGGGGGACCAGGGCATCATGTTCGGCTTTGCCTGCGATGAAACGCCCGAGCTGATGCCCTTGCCCATCAGCTTGGCCCACCGTCTCGCTAGGGGCCTGGCGGAGGTCCGCCACAACGGCAAGCTCCCCTACCTGCTCCCCGACGGCAAAACCCAGGTGAGCGTGGTCTATGAGGACGATCGTCCCGTGGCCATCGATACCCTCCTCATCTCCACCCAGCACGAAGCGGAGATTGATGGCATCAGTGACGAAAAAGCCCTGCGCGAGCGGATTGCGGCCGACCTCTGGACCCATGTGGTGGAGCCGGCCACCGCAGATCTCAGCCTCAAGCCGGACCGCGCCAACACCCGCTTCCTGGTGAACCCCACGGGCAAATTTGTGGTGGGCGGTCCCCAGGGGGACGCCGGGTTGACGGGCCGCAAGATCATCGTCGACACCTACGGCGGCTATGCCCGTCACGGTGGTGGCGCGTTCTCCGGCAAAGACCCCACCAAAGTGGATCGCTCCGCTGCCTACGCAGCCCGCTACGTGGCCAAAGCCATCGTTGCCGCTGGCCTGGCCCGCAAGGCCGAAGTGCAGCTGAGCTATGCCATCGGTGTGGCCAAGCCCGTGAGCATCCTGGTGGAGAGCTTTGGCACCAGCAGCCTCAGCAACAGTGATCTCACCGCCCTTGTGCAGGAGCACTTCGACCTGCGCCCCGGGGCCATCATCGAAACCTTTGGCTTGCGCTCCTTGCCCCAGCAGCGCGGCGGCCGCTTTTACCGGGATGTGGCGGCCTACGGTCATTTCGGGCGCAGCGATCTGAATCTTCCCTGGGAAGAGGTGACTGCCATTGCCCAAACCCTCAAGCAAGCCACGGCCGATCTTGCCCGCACTGGCCCTCGGGGTTGATTTCGGCACCAGTGGGGTGCGCCTTGCGCTCGTGAATCGGGCAGGGGGCACCCTCCACGAGCAAGCCACCCCTTACCCCGGACCGTTTGAGCAACCTGAGGCCTGGAGAGAGGGCTTGATTCAGCTCCTTCTCCAGGTTCCCTCGACCTTGAAGCAGCAGATTAGGGCCGTTGCCCTGGCGGGCACCTCGGGCACTCTGCTCATCTGCCGTGAGGATGGAAGCCTCTTGCCGGATGGCCTTGATCAGGCCCTTCCTTACCACCAGGCTTGTGTGGGCCAGCTCCCAGAGGTCGGACGACTCCTGGGGGGGGCAGGAGCCCACCCGGCAGCCCAGGCCAGTGGCAGCCTGGCTCGAGCCCTCACTCTGCTGGACCAGGCCCGTGGCCTCGCCATCCCCGGCCCCGTCCTGATCCGCCATCAGGCCGATTGGCTGATGGGCTGGTTGTTGGGCTGCTGGCGCTGGGGGGAGGAAGGTAACAACCTTCGCTTGGGATGGGATCTGGTCCGTCAGGCCTGGTTGGGTTCCCTGGCCCAGGCCCCATGGTCTGCAGCGTTACCGGAGATCGTTCCCAGTGGTTTCGTGCTCGGGCCCGTGGCTCCTGAGGTGGCCGCAGCCCTGGGGTTGCCTCCCGACTGTCAGGTGGTGGCCGGCACCACCGATGCCAATGCAGCCGTTCTGGCTGCGGATCCTGCCCTTGAGGAGGGCATCACCGTTCTGGGGTCCACCCTCGTGCTGAAGCAGTTTGTTCCCGAGCCGATCCAGGGGGCGGGATTGAGCTGTCATCGGGTGAATGGCCGCTGGCTTGTGGGAGGGGCCTCCAACACCGGGGCGGCCCTGCTGAGCCGGTATTTCAGCTCCTCCATGCTGGAGGAGTTGAGCCGCCAGATGGATCCTGCGGTCGGCACGGGCCTCCAGCTGCGTCCGCTGTTGGGCCGGGGGGAGCGTTTCCCTGTGGATGATCCCCAGCTCGAACCCATCCTGGAGCCCCGACCCGTGAGCGATGCCAGGTTTCTACAGGCCCTGCTGGAGGGCATCACCGCCATCGAACAGCAGGGTTGGCAACGCCTCCAGGAGTTGGGTGCCCCTCCCATCCGGCGCATCATCACCCTGGGGGGAGGCGCCCGCAACGCCCAGTGGCGACGGCTGCGGCAACGGGTGTTGGGTCTTCCCATCCTCAACCGGCCCAACCTGTCGGCGGCCCGCGGGATGGCCCTCCTGGCCCAAGGCAAGATGGAGGCGATCAGCCCCACGCCAGTCCCATGACCGACCGTATTCGCTCGTTTTTGGCCATGGCCCTGTTTGTGGTGCTGGCGGGTTACGTGGGCTGGAGTGGGCTGCGCCTCGCCCTTCTGCTCTGGCAGCGGTTCGCTCCCGCTTGAGACCCGGCAGAATTGATCCACTGCCTGCTTTTGCCATGAGCGCCGATCCATTGACCCCAGCCGTGAGCGATCGGATCTGTCGTCACATGAACGACGACCATGCTTCTGCCGTTCTGGCGTTTGCCCACCACTTCGCGGGTCTGTCCAGCGCCGCATCGGCCCGCATGATGGCGGTGGCCCCCCAGTCCATGACCTTGGAGGTGGATGGGGCCTCCGTGGAGGTGCCCTTTGACCATCCTCTGACCGACAGCGAGGATGCCCACCGCACCCTCGTGGCCATGCTGCGGTCCATCCCTGGGAAGACTTAATCGGTCCCTGGTTCTGGCCACTCCGTGTCCCACCTCCCCCTTCGGATGGGCCCCTGGCCGTCGCTCTTGACCTGGTTTGTTAGCAAGCCTTGTCCCCTCTGCCGTCACCCGTTGCCTGCCCCTGGTCTGGAGGCCAGGTTCTGCCCCGCCTGCGCCGAAGACCTCTCGCTGCCCCAGGGAGGAGTGGCAGGCACCAGTCCCCTGCCCTGGTGGGCCGCTGGCCCCTACCAAGGGGCCTATCGCCGCATGCTGTTGGGGCTGCGTCAACGTCCCCATCCCGACAGCCTTGCTGCCCTGCTCAAAGCCGTGGAGCTTCCAGCCTTGCCGCCCCACCTCTCCCCCCTGATGGTGCCGGTGCCCAGTTGGAAACAGCAGGCCAATCCCCTGCCTTCCCTGATCTGCAGCCTGGGGAGAAGGGAATGGGGCTTCCGGAGCGCAGCACTCCTGGAACGGTCCCGACCCGTGCTCGGCCAACACCACCTCCATCGCGCCATGCGCCAGGAGAATCAACGGGGTGCGTTCACCTGTGTCCGCAGGCCCCATCCGAAGGAAGGCAGACAGCAGCCGGTGTTTCTGGTGGATGACATCCTCACCACTGGCGCCACCGCCTTGAATGCCGCCATGGCTTTGCAAGGGGCCGGTTGGCGTGTGCAGGGGTTGATCTGTCTGGCCCGCACCCCTGCAGACCGTCGGGCACGCAACGGTGATCTAAGATCCGAAAGTCGCGAGAGCGACAAGCCGGGATAGCTCAGTTGGTAGAGCAGGCGACTGAAAATCGCCGTGTCCCCAGTTCAAATCTGGGTCCTGGCATTAGCAACTCATCATCAGCGCTGCATGAGTGCTGTAGTGCTTTCACCAGCCGTTGCTTGCTTGCAGGCATATGCCAAGGAACTTGTCTACCAGCCACTACCGCCCGGAGATTGATGGTCTCAGGGCGTTTGCGGTGGTTGCCGTCATCATCAACCACTTCAATGAAAATCTGCTGCCAAGCGGGTATTTAGGCGTTGATATTTTCTTTGTGATCTCTGGATATGTGATCACTGCGTCGCTGGCGGAGAGGGAGTCCAAAGATCTCCTGGATTTCATCACGGCGTTTTATGAACGACGCATGAGGCGTATTGTGCCGGCACTGGTGGTGTTCGTTCTGATCACTAGTGTGCTGATTTGTCTCTTTATTCCCACCCCTGAACAGCATCTGAACATGGGATGGAGATCGTTGTTGGCCTTCTCAAATATTCAGTTCTACAAAGAGAAAGCCGACTATTTCTCCCCTTCCACAGAACTCAACCCTTTTCTCCACACTTGGTCGCTTGGTGTCGAGGAGCAGTTTTATCTTTTGTTTCCACTTCTGGTCTGGTTTTCAGGGTTTGCACAGCAGACAGCAAAAGGAGCACGGCACCTTTTGCTCTGGGTGGGGACATTAACTCTGGCTTCCCTGGCAAGCTTCCTTTCTCTCTATCCAGAGAATCAGGTATCAGCCTACTTCCTGATGCCTTGCCGTTTTTGGGAGCTGGCGGCAGGCTGCTTGCTCTTCATTGGTTTTCAGAAGCGGGAAAGGATTGAGCATGTCTTGGATCGGCTTCCCCCCCTCCTGGTGATAGCGGCAATGGTGGCTGTGATGTTTCGGCCAGTAGCAGGAAGGGGGGGCACCGTTGCAATTGTTGTGCTTGCGGTCATTTTGATGGCTTGCCTCAAGAAAGGAACGGTCACCTATCGGTTCTTGACTCTGAAAAATGTTGTCTATGTTGGTTGGATTTCTTATTCACTCTACCTTTGGCACTGGACCGTACTTTGCATCAGCCGCTGGACGATCGGCATTCATTGGTGGTCCTCCCCCTTCCAGGTTGGCTTGATGGTGCTCCTGGCGGCAGGGTCTTATCGATGGGTAGAAACACCCTTTAGAGAACGATCCTTTGGCCCATACAACAAGTTCTCAGGGAAAACGATAAGCATTGTTGCCAGTGGCTTTTTGGTTCTGATTGGAGTTGGCATCAATCTTCTGATCCGTGAGTTTTCTGATGGGGCCTATCTGGGTGGAGTGAAAAGGGGAGGGTATGTTTATACTGAAACCATATATTGGAATCGTGATCGATGTGTATCGAGTTCGCACGGAGAGGTGATTCCGGACGAGAAGATTTTTGAGAACTGTGCGCTGGCCTTGATCGGCGGGCGACCAGAGAGGGCGTCTGCTCGGATTTTCTGGTATGGAAACTCTTTTAATGAGCAGTTAATGCCCGCCGCAGTACAAATTAAACAGATGAGTGGTTTGCCTATGAACTCTTATGCGGTGCCGGGATGCCCAGCAACGCTTTCGCTGGAGTACGCGCGCGAAATGGTGGCTGGCTATTGTATGCGAAGCTTTCGTGGCTATCTTGATTATTTTCTGAAACAGGGTCGGAATGATGCCACCCTGGTCGTCTCTTCGAGTCCTGGGTACTGGATTGGTGATGCAAACGACTTGTCGGGATTCCGTTTGAAGGGTCGGTCGCTCACCTTTGGGGAAGCAAGAAGAATCTATCAACGTGAGCTCAATGATCTGGCCGATTTGCTGAGCAAGAAAAATAGGTTGTTGATCCTGACCTCTGGAATTCCTGCGCTCACGGCCGATCCAGAAGCCTGTTTGGGTCATTGGTCAAAAACAAACAATCTTTGCCCGACTGATTTCTCTGTCAATATTCGGGAAAAAAATGACGCCTTTGCAAGCATGCTCCAGGGCGCTGGCGCGGCAAACGGCAAATTCATGTTTCTAGATCTTTACTCCCCCCTTGAAGCAAAGATGCGAGAAAGCAATCATCCTGTATTTGTTTTCTATTTTAATAAAGACCACCTCAGCAGGCAGGGGGCGCTCCTTCTTGTTCCCACCCTGACCAAGGCACTCACAGCCAGGCCATAATCTCCCTATCGAGTTGCGCCATGTCCCGTCCCCCAGCCATCGCTTTCGATTCAGACCGGCAATACGGCAACGCCGACAGCTTTGCGATGGCGTTTGATGCTGCCTGGCGCCTCCAATCCAGCCAACCGGAAGCCCAGGCCCTCGATCGGACGGAGCGGTTGGAGCGCATCCTCGCCCAACTGGCGGACCACCCCTTCGCCCAGAAGGATGCAGCCACAGCACGCGAGGTGGGAGAGTTTCGTCTTCGCCTCCACGGTGTGTAGCCCTCCATGGCCGCTTCCGCCTATGCCCGCCTGTTGCGCCAACTCTGCGGCAGCTTCAGCAATCAGAACCAGGCCTTTGAGAATCCCCCCCTCTTTGCCCACATCCTGGTCACCACACGCCCTATCCCCCACCTCTCCCGGGGGTCCTTGCTGCTGGAGCAGGCCTATGCCATCACCCCTTCCACGCCTTACCGCATCCGGGTGTTGCGTCTGCAAGAGGTGGATGGCCAGCTGATCATCCACAACCTGGCATTGCAGGACGAGAAGCGTTTCTGGGGTGCGACGGCGGAGGCTTCCCTGCGGGCCTCCCTCCAGGAGGAGGATCTCCAGCTGCTGCCGGGGTGTGATTACTGGGTGCGTGAACAGGGCGAGGGGTTTGTGGGGGAGGTGGAACCTGGCTGTCGCTGTTTTGTGGAGCGCAAGGGGCAGCCCGCCTATCTGGTGAGTCAGTTGCAGCTGTCCGCCGAACGGATGTGCACCATCGATCGGGGACACCATCCCGACACGCATGAACAGCTCTGGGGAGCCCTGGCCGGAGCCTTTGAATTCGACCGTATCCAGGACCACAGTGGGGATATTCCTGAGGCTTGGCTGCAGGAGTGAGGGCGAGCGCCTGTTTTATTTGTAAAGGAACCTAAGCATTTCTACCAATCCTGGATCCCAGGCGCGAACCAACCCTAGTGTGCGGGGCCCTTTTTCCCTGCCATGGCTCCTCCCCTCCTCAAGATTGCACCGATCACGCAAAACGCGCGGGTCAAGTCTTTCCCTGTGGGAGGAGATGAAAGCCCCCGCCATTCCCCGTTTGATCTGGTTCGCAACAAGGCCGCTACGGACGCCACGATTGCTCAGGCCTACCGCCAGATCTTCTTTCATGCCTTCAAGGTGGATCGTGATCCCGTCCTGGAATCCCAGCTGAGGAGTGGTCAGATCACGGTGAAAGACTTCGTGCGTGGATTACTTCTGTCTGAGAAATTCCGCAACGATTTCTATCGCTGCAATAGCAACTATCGCATGGTGGACCAGATCGTTGGTCGTGTTCTTGGCCGTCCTGTTCATGGCGATCAGGAACGGATTTCCCTTTCGATTCTGATTGCTCAAAAGGGCCTGCCTGGGCTCGTGGATCATCTGCTCGACTCGGCTGAATACCGCGAGGCCTTCGGTGGCGACCAGGTTCCCCATCAGCGCTCCCGTGTGTTGGCGGGCCAGGCCCATGGAGTGATTCCTTTCAATCAGCAAGCTCCCCGCTACAACGCCTACTGGCGTGACATCACCGCCCGCCGGGCTCCCGCTGGCCACGGCACCGGCTGGACGCCTTCCGGGGCTGGGTTACCCACCATGGCTCCCCCAGCCTGGTTGGCCGGTGCCCCTTCGCCGCTGGCAAGAAAGATCTGGCAGGGATTGGTCACGGCAGGGGGATTTGGGCTGACGGCCTTTGTGCTTTATGTCGCTGCCGTCATGCTCAGCACCGGCCGAGCTGGCTGAGGGTTGAGCAGGCCTCAGCTGGCTAGCGATTCATCGTGGAGATCCTCCAGAAACGGGGGATCTTCCATGAACGTGTCCTCTTCTTCGCCCGCGATTTCCGCTGGCTCCCCGTGGGTTTCATCCAGAAATTCGGAGTCTTCGGCGATCCCGTAGGCGTCGTCTGGATCGATGGGAGCACGCTTGGGCAGGGCCCGCAGAGATCGGGATGGGGAATTCCGTTGCCCTCCCCCTTGCAGGAGGCCCTCGATCCGAACCAACCGATCCTCCGTTTCCAGCATGCGTTCTTCCATGGCGCGTGTGACGCCATCGCTGAACTCGTCAGAAGCCATTTGGAGCGAGGTGAGCTGGTGGTCCTGCGCACTCAGGCGCTCCTCCAGTTCCAACACTTTGAAGGTGAGGCTTTCCGCCAATTCAGAGAGGGTTTGGAGCTGGACGCTCAAACGGGCAGCCCATTCCAGTTCAGGACCAACGGAAGCCATACACCCTGAAAACGTTGGCCGGATGGTAACGGTAGGAAACATTGTTGCCAGGGGGTGCCATCGGTGCTATCGCATCGAGCTGCTTCAAATGGCACT
>JBEIGX010000079.1:0-10110 GCA_040381675.1 Aphanothece sp. | reverse complement strand
GTGACCGGCATCCGGACCCTCAGCGGCCAAGGCAACAACCTGCTCAACCCCACGTGGGGGATGGCCAACACCACCTTCCGGCGCGTCACGGCCGCCCGTTATGGCGGGCAGGTCCGGGTCACCGATCCCGTCTCGGGGACCAGCACGGTCCAAAACCTCGAGGTGAATCCCCTCTTCCGGGGCCTGGACCCCCGGGCGATCAGCAACGTTATAGGCGTCCAGCAGGCCACAACCCCCAAGCAGGCCGTGAACCACCTCTGGGTGGCCTTCGGCCAATACGTCGACCATGGCTTCGATTTTGTGGAGAAGGGGGGCAGTGGCACCCTGGAGATCGGTGGTCCTGGGGTGAACCGGGCCACCGACAACCCTGCCGACCTCACCCGGGCCACGGTGACGGGATTTGATGCCAGCGGCATTCCCCTGCACCGCAATAAGACCGCCCAATTCGTTGATCAGAACCAGGCCTACGGATCCATCGAACTGGTGGGCACCTTCCTGCGGGAGACCACGGGCAACGGATCAGTCGGGGCCCGTTTGGCCTCCGGGGCCGTGGATCCCTCCAATCCTTCGATGCGTCTGCTTCCCACCCTGCGCAAGCTGATCCTCGACCACTGGGCCAACAACACCCGCTTCAACAGCAACGGCCTCAACACCACCTTCCGTGCCTACTACCCCGGGCTAGTCAGCGCAACCGGGGTGATCAACGAGGCCATGGTGCCTGGTCTCTTCAGGAATTTCATGGGCAGCGACCAACCCCTGCTGCTCGACCTGAATCCTTTCATCAGCCCCCTCGATCACATCGTGGCTGGCGATGGGCGCGCCAACGAAAACATCACCCTGACGGGCATCCATACGGTGTGGGCCCGCAACCACAATTTCCATGTGGAGAGCCTGCTGGCCTCCGGGTTCACCGGCACGGCGGAGGAGCTCTATCAGGCCGCCAAGATCGTCAACGAAACCGAATACCAACGCATTCTGTTCACCGACTACACCGATGCCCTCCTCGGTGGCATGAAGGGGAGCGGCCAACACGGCTGGTCGGGCTACAACCCCAATGCGGATGTGGGCATCTCCCATGAATTCGCCGCCAACGCCTTCCGCTTTGGCCATTCCGGGGTGCCTGAGCTCGTTCGCTTGATCACCCCAGCCGGATCCAGCCAGGAGGTGCGTCTGTTTGACGTGTTCCTCAATCCCACCAACAAAGGCCAGTTCACGGCGCCCCTCCCCCCTGGTTACGTGCCCCAACCGGGTTACAGCGAGCATGGAGCGGCCACCATCCTGCGGGGCATCGCCAACCAGTCGTCCGAGAGGATCGACACTCAGGTGGTGAACGCCCTGCGCAACGACCTGGTGCGCAACCCTGCCGACCTTTTCTCCTTCAACGTGCAGCGGGGGCGGGATCTGGGGCTGGGAAGCCTCAACCAACTGCGGATGCAGCTGACCACCTCCACCGACCCCTACGTGAGGGAGGCGGTGGAGCGCACCGGCCTTCCCCTCACCCCCTACACCTCCTGGGAAGACTTCCAGGCCCGCAATGGCCTCAGCGCAATAGATACTGGCAAGCTCCGCCAGGCCTATCCCGATCTGGTGCTGCAACCGGCCGAGATCCTTTCCTTCCGCCGTGCCAACCCCGAGATCACCCTGGTGAACGGCAACACCGTGAAAGGGATTGATCGGCTGGATGGCTGGGTGGGCGGCCTCAGCGAGAAACACATCAACGGTGGCGTGGTGGGCCAAACCTTCTGGGTGATCCTCCACCAGACCTTCGACAAGCTCCAGGAGGCCGATCGGTTCTATTACCTCGATCGCACCAAGGATTTCGACTTCTACAAGGAAGCAAGCCTCACCGACATCTTCCAGCGCAACACCGGTGTTCACTTCTCCCAGTCGATCTTCTTCACGCCCACTGATGTCCTCGCGCCCACGGTGGTGTCCCAGGCTCCTGCGGCCAGTGCCACCAATGTGGATCCGAACGCCAACCTCACCATCACCTTCTCGGAGGCCATCAAGCGGGGCCTGGGGTCCATCGAATTGCGCACGGCGGCGGGTGCCCTGGTGGAAACCTTCGCTAACACCAGCCCCAGGGTGACCATCACCGGCGGCACCCTCACGGTGGATCCCACGGCCGGCCTGGCCGGCAACACCAGCTACCGCCTGATCCTGGCCAGCGGTGCTGTCACCGATCTCAGCGGCAATGTGCATGGCGCTTACACCGCCCCGGCGTTCACCGTGGCCCCGATAGGCGTGACCCTGGTGGGGGACAACACTGCCAACACCCTCACCGGTGGAGCCCTGAACGACACCATCCGAGGCCTGGGTGCAGCGGACACCCTGCAGGGCCTTGCTGGAAATGATTCCCTCGATGGCGGTGCCGGCAATGATTCCTTGAGTGGGGGAGCCGGAGCCGACGTGCTCACCGGTGGGTTGGATCGGGACACGTTTGTGCTTAATGCCGCTGGGGGTGCCAGTAACACCCCTGGGGTCGCAGGCACCGATGTGATCACCGACTTTGTGCGGGGCACCGATCGGCTGGCTCTCAGCCGTAGCACCTACACCGGCTTAGCCAGGACCATCGCCGTGGCCCCCAACCAGCTCCTGGTGGGCAACTTCGCTGGGGGTACCGGCTTTACGGCTGTCGAAACCGCCAGCACCCGTCTGGTGTACGACACCGCCTCCGGCAACCTTTGGCAGGATGCCAACGGCAACCTGGCGGGTGGGTTCACCCAGATCGCCGTGCTCCGCAATGGGGGAAATCCGCTGACCACCCTCACCAGCACCGATTTCACCCTGATCGCCTGACGGTGCTGCAAACGCGCCAGCCTGGTCTGCTTCTGCATCATTGGCCAGGCTGGCTGCAGGGCCTCTCACCGGGCCCTGGCGCTTCCCCGGGAGCGTTGGCCTTCCCTGATCTTTTGCAGGAGCTGCAGGAGGGCTTCCCCTGGCGCCAACCCGTGGTGCGGGTGTATGGACGCAGCCACCCCGTACCGCGCCTCACCTGCTGGATCGGTGATCCGGGTTGCCAATACCGATATAGCGGCTTGCTGGAAACTCCCCTCCCCTGGAGAGAACCCCTGCTGAGCCTGCGCCGCCATCTGGAGACCCACCTCGGCGTTCCGTTCAACAGCCTCCTGCTCAACCGCTACCGCCATGGGCAGGACCGTATGGGCTGGCATGCGGACGATGAACCTGAATTGGCCCCCAACCATCCCATCGCCTCCCTCAGCCTGGGGGCCACGCGCACGCTGCGGTTTCGCCCTCGGCCGGGAAGGCTAGGGGGCGAGGCCTTCGCCATCGAGCTCCATCACGGCGACCTGCTGGTGATGCATCCCCCCACCCAGACCCATTGGCACCATGCCCTCCCCTCCAGGCAGCGGGTGCGGGAGGAGCGATTGAATCTCACCTTTCGGCTGATTTCCCTGCCCCTGCCGCGCTAGCCCAGGAAGGCCACCGCATCGATTTCCACCCGTGCTCCCTTCGGCAGGGCCGACACCTGCACACAGGCGCGGGCGGGAGCCACCCCCGAACCGAACATCTCCGCATAGAGGCTGTTGACCGTGGCGAAATCCGCCAGATCCACCAGATAAACAGTGGTGCGAACCACCTGGGCCGGCCCCGCTCCCGCCGCCTGGAGCACGGCCTGCAGATTGCTGAGCACTTGCCTGGTTTCGGCGGTCACCTCCCCCGCGCCCACCAGGGCGCCGGTGTGGGGATCCAGGGCAATCTGCCCCGAGCAATACAGCCAGCCGCCGGCCTTCACGGCCTGGTTGTAGGGCCCGACGGGGGCGGGGGCGCCCGCGGTGTTCACAGCCACTGGATCGGACGTCACGGATGGGCCTCCGCCGTTGCAGGATGATGGAAGCGAGCTTATGGCGCCGTTTGCCAGCCCTTTCCGCATCGTCGGGCCCTCGGTTGACCGTGCAGGACCTCTGGCACCGCTATCCCGGGATGGCACCTGAGGGGTGGACCCTGCAGGGTCTCTCCCTGGAGCTCGGTCAAGGTGAGCTCGTGGGTCTGCTCGGTCCTTCCGGCTGCGGTAAAACCACCCTCCTGCGTCTGATCGCTGGGTTTGAAACCCCAGCGCGGGGCACCATCTGCCTCGACGGCCAGGAGGTGGCTGGTGCCCATCGTTGGGTGCAGCCCGAATCCCGGGGGGTGGGGATGGTGTTTCAGGACTATGCCCTCTTCCCCCACCTTGATGCCTGGCAGAACGCCTGCTTTGGCCTCACCCCTCCCCGCAGGGGGCAGCCCGCCTCGGCCCAGGTGCGGGATCGGGTGGCCTGGTTGCTCACCTTGATGGGCCTGGGGGGTCTGGAGCGTCGCTATCCCCATGAGTTGTCGGGGGGGCAGCGCCAACGGCTCGCCCTGGTGCGGGCCCTTGCTCCGGGACCCTCCCTGGTGCTGCTCGATGAGCCCTTTTCCAATCTGGATGTGGAGGTGCGTTTGCGGTTGCGTAGTGAGCTGCCGGAGGTGTTGAACCGCTGTGGGGCCTCCGGTTTGCTCATCACCCACGATCCGGAGGAGGCCATGGCCATCTGCGATCGGGTGGCTGTGATGCAGAGCGGGGTGCTGCACCAGTGCGGGGCACCTCCCGATCTGCTGAACCATCCGGCGACGGCCTTTGTGGGGCGATTTGTGCTGCAGGCCAACACCCTGGCGGCTCACCAGGAGGGCAGCCTGGTGCAGACGGATGTGGGTCCCATGCGCCTCCTTGAGGGCCTGCCCGATCCCCGCCCTTCCGCTGGCGAGGGTTGGGATGTGCTGATTCCCCCCGAGGGCCTCACCTTCCAACCCGATCCCGAGGGGGAAGCCTGGGTGCAGGGGCGGGAATTCCTGGGACACGACTGGGCCTATCTGGTTCAGTGGGGGGAGCGGCGCCTGCGTCTGCGCCTTCCCTTGGAGGTGCTCCACTCCCGCGGGCAACGGGGCCACGTGGGGCTGCGGCCCGATGCCTTGGGTTGGCTCTTTCCCGGCGGTCAACGCCTGCTCGCCGCAGATCCCGCAGGGCGTGCCTAGCGACCCCGCATCTGGCTGGCGTAGGGGCCGAAGCCTCCCAGGCAGGCGGCACCGCAGTGGCTTCCCAGGCTGATGGCCTGCGCCAGCGGCCAACCGGCGGCCAGGCCGGCGGTGACCCCGGCCGCGAAGGAATCTCCTGCCCCGTAGGCATCCACCACGGGGGCGGTGAGCTGGGGAGCGACAAACCGATGCGGGCCAGGGAGGGCCGTGCTCCCTGCGGCCGCTTCCGTGCTGATGGTGTGCTGGGCCGGAAGGGAGCTGAGATCGGCGGGGAGGGCCTCCGCCGGATCCAGGGCACTGCCCACAAGCGCATTGAGCCTCACGCCGCTCTCCAGCAGCACCGGCCAGCGCACCCTGGGGGTGGCGGCCAGCAGGCGGCATCGTCTGGCCTGGCGCAGGCCGGCCCCATCGGTGGCCGTGACGAACACCCCATCCGAGCTCTCAAGCTGCTCCCAGGGCAGGGGATCGTGGGCACAGGGCATGATCCTCTCCCCCAGCACGGTGATCGTGCGCTCCCCCTGGTCATCCACCCAGGTCACCCCCTTGCGGGTGGGAGCGTTTCTCCAGGCCACATGGAGCTCCAGGCCCAGGGCCTCCAGATCGCTCGCCGCCTGCTCCCCAGCCCGATCGCGACCAAGGGCGGTGAAAAAGGCCACGGGCCTTCCCGTGAGCTTGGCCATCTGCACAGCCACCACGGCCCCCCCACCGGCGGCCACCTCCATGCCCTCCCTGGCTTTGCAGATCGCGCCGGCTCTAGGGATCTGGTCGACCCGCAGAAAGGTCACCACCTCCACATGGCCCACCACGGCGAGCTTCAGGGGGGGCAACACCGGCAGGGTCTGCAGGGGCACCAGGGGTTCGCGTTCCCCGGGGGGCGGAGGGTCAGCCATGCCAACCGTCCTTGTCGGCCCGCAAGGCGGCCAGTTCCCGCCCGTCCGCTGCACGCATAAACAGATTCGTCTGCTGCTCCAGGGCCAGGGTCGAGGGGATGGTGGGTTGGCCAGCACGGCGCAGGGCCTGCACGGCTTCCAGACGGGCGGCAATGGCTTCGTTGTCGCTGGCGTAGGCCGAGGCCCAGCGCAGGTTGGCCTCCGTGTATTCGTGGGCGCACCACACGCGGGTCTGGGCGGGGAGGGCCCATAGCCGTTGCAATGCCTGGTGCATCTGTTCCGCTGTGCCCTCAAACAGCCGTCCGCAACCGCCCGCGAACAGGGTGTCGCCGCAGAAGAGTTCCTCCTGTTGACCGGCCTCCAGGGCCGGTAGGTGGTAGGCCAGATGGGCTCGGGTGTGGCCTGCCACACCCAGCACCTTCACCTGACGGCCGAGCAAGGAGAAGGCATCCCCATGGCTTACGCCGCGGGTCTGGAAGGGAATGCGCTCCCGATCGGCCTCCGCTGCAACCACCTGGCAGCGGGGCCAACGCTGGAGCAGGCCGGGGGTGCCCCCGATGTGATCGCTGTGATGGTGGGTGTGCAGGATGGCCACCAGCTCCAGCTGGTGGGTCTCCAGCCACGCCTGCACGGGCTTGGCGACGGCAGGATCCACCACGACAGCCTGCCGACCGTTGTGGAGCACGAACACGTAATTGTCTTTCAGCACGGGTAGAAGAGTCACCGAGGTGGCGACCTCTCCGGTGACTGCCGGTAGGGCTGCTTGCTCCATGGAGCCAATTTAGTTCGCCATGCCAGCGGCCCGCCGGAGGAGTTCTTAGAGCGGTAAAGGGCCCTCTGTGTGTACGGGATCGATGCTTTGTTTCTCCTTCTAATCGGCAGAGATCTTCCGGTTTCGTTTCTCTCTTTTCCTGCGCTTTTCCGTCCCGAACAGAGGAAGGCCCAAGAGCGGCCGGCTGGGTAGTCTCCTTCTGTCTCCGCCTCTGCCGCCACACCCGTTGTGATCACCATCGCTCTGGCCAAGGGGGCCCTGCTGGCGGATTCCATCCGCTGCTTCCGGGAGATCGGCCTGGATTTCACCGACCTTCTCAATCCCGACCATCGCCAGCTCATGATGTCAAGCCGCTGCGGCCAGGCCCGGGCCTTGCTGGTGCGCAATGCGGATGTGCCGGTCTATGTGGCCTACGGGCAAGCCCAACTGGGTGTGGTTGGGGAGGATGTGCTGCGAGAGCACCAACTCCCTGTGGCTCCGCTGGTGGATCTTGGCTTCGGGGGCTGTCGCATGGCTGTGGCCGTGAAGGCCTCCAGCGGCTACCGGCGCGCTCTTGATCTGCCGGCCCACTGCCGGGTGGCCAGCAAATTCACCCGCTGCGCCGAGGCTTTCTTCGAGCAGATCGACCTGCCGGTGGAGCTGATCCACCTCACCGGTTCCGTGGAGCTCGGTCCCCTCACGGGTATGTCGGAGGCCATCGTCGATCTGGTGGCCAGTGGCCGCACACTCAAGGACAACGGCCTGGTGTCCATCGAAACGCTCTTCGAGAGCTCCGCCAGGCTCATCGGCCACCCCCTGGCCCTGCGCCTGGATGAAGGCCCGCTCCAGGCCCTTGTAGCCCGCATGGCCGCCCTGGCCCAAAGCCCTCCTCCTTCCCTGGTGTCTCCTCTGCAAAGGCCTGAGGAAGGGGCAGCGGTGGACGTCACCTGATGGCCTCCCTCGACATCCACCGTCTGCAGCGACTCCTGCCCTATCTCGCCCAGGACCGGCGCCGGCTGCTGCTCGCCCTACTTCTTCTCATCCCCCTTGCCTTGGCTGGCGCGCTCCAGCCCCTGCTGGTGGGCCAGGCCATTGCTGTCCTCCGGGCCGAGCCCGTGCTGCCATGGCTTAAGGGCCTGGCGGTGCCCCAGGCCCTTCGAGTGCTGGTGGGGCTGTTGCTTCTGGCCGTGCTTGTGCGGCTCAGCCTTCAGGGCACCCAGAGCTACAACGTCCAGGTGGTGGGACAGCGGCTCACGGCCCGCATCCGGGAGGCCCTCTTCCGCCATGTCATGGCCCTTTCCCTCCGCTTCCACGACAACACCCCCACCGGCAAGCTGGTGACCCGCCTCACCAGCGATGTGGAAGCCCTGGCGGAGGTTTTCGGCAGCGGGGCCGTGGGTCTCCTGGGAGATTTGGTGAGCCTGGTGGTGATCAGCATCACCATGCTGATGATCGAGTGGCGCCTCGGCTTGATGCTCATCGCCCTGCAGATTCCCGTCACCCTCGGCATGCTCTGGCTTCAGCGCCGCTACCGGCGTGCCAACTACCGGGTGCGGGAGGAGCTGGGCCAGCTCAACTCCGATCTTCAGGAAAATCTGCAGGGGTTGGAGGTGGTGCAGATGTTCAGCCGCGAACAGGAGAACAGCCGCCGTTTTCGCACCACGAATCAGGCCTATCGCCGCGCCGTGGATGGGGTGATCTTCTACGACAGCGCCATTTCATCGATGATCGAGTGGGTGAGCCAGGCCGCCATCGCCCTGGTGCTGGCCGTGGGCGGAGGGCTGGTGACCGGCGGGGCCATGGGCCTGGGCACCCTGACGAGCTTCATCCTGTTCTCCCTGCGCCTCTTTGACCCCCTGCGCCAGCTGGCGGAACGGTTCACCCAGATCCAGGGGGGCCTGACGGCCGTGGAACGGATCGACGAGCTGCTGAGCCGGCCGATCGAGATCACCGACATCAGCGAGGGGGCCCGGAGCGATGTGGTGCGGCGTAGTGCTAGCCAGCGCTACAGCCCGGGTGAGGTGGTGTTCGAAAGCGTCAGCTTTGCCTACCGCCCCGACGATCCCATCCTCCACGACCTCAGCTTCCGCATCTCCCCTGGGGAGCACGTGGCCATCGTGGGCCCGACGGGTTCAGGCAAGACCACCATCATTCGCCTGCTCTGCCGCCTTTACGACCCCCAGGCCGGACGGATCTTCCTTGATGGCATCGACATCCGGGAACTGCCCTTGGCCGTGTTGCGCCAGCGCCTCGGGGTGGTGCTCCAGGACACCTTTCTCTTTAGTGGCAGTGTGGCGAGCAATGTGCGTCTCGATTGCCCTCTCACGGATGGGGAGGTGGAGCAACTCTGCCTCGACCTAGGACTGGGATCTCTGTTGCAACGCCTCCCGCAGGGTCTGTCCACCTCCCTGCGGGAGCGGGGCTCCAATCTCTCCTCCGGAGAGCGGCAGCTCCTGGCGGTGGCTCGGGTTGCCGCCCGCGATCCGTCCGTGCTGGTGATGGATGAGGCCACGGCGTTCCTTGATCCCTCGACGGAAGCCACCCTTCAGCGCGATCTGGAACGCCTGCTCAGGGATCGCACCGCCATCGTGATCGCCCATCGTCTGGCCACGGTGGAATCCTCCGACCGCATCCTTGTCCTGCGCAAGGGCCGGTTGATTGAAAGCGGCACCCACCGCGAACTGCGGGCGGCTGGTGGCCTCTATGCCCAGCTGGCCGAGCTGCAGGAGAAGGGGTTGGCCACCTTCTGAGGGCTCGCTAAGCACCCGCCGGTTCGGCTTGCTCCAGCCATGTGCGGATCAGGCCGGCCAGTTCCCTGGGCTGCTGGCACATGGGCAAATGGCCTGCCCCGTCGAGAATTTCCAACTGGTGATCGCTGGCATAGCCCGCCAGATGCCGCACATAGCGCGGTTGCATCACCTGGTCCTGGCTTCCGGCGATCCAGAGGCTTGGCACGGTGAGCCCATGGGCCAGACGGGGCAATTGCCTCACCGCTCCCCGATTGGTGCTGCAGGCCAGCAGGCCCCTCGCGGCCCGATGCTCCGCCACCAGGGGGGAGCGGAAGCGATCCAGCAGGGGCCAGTGGGCCAGCCCCTGGGGACGAAGGCGCAACAGCAGGGAGCCGCCGCGGCGCAACTGGCGGAAGGGGCGGGGTTGAAACACCCCTCCCCCGGCACCGATCTGCACCATCCCCTTGAGCTGATCTCCTAGGGGTTTGGCCGCATGGAGCGCCACACTGCCCCCCAGGGAATGGCCCACCAACACAACGGGTCGCCCGCCGAGCTCCCGCTGCACCCACTCCGCCACCCAGCGCCCGTAGCTGGCTAGGGAGGGTTGCAATCCCATGGGTCTGGCTTCCCCGCCAAACCCGGGCAAATCAGGCGCCAGGAGCCGCCAGTGGGGCTGGAGCTCCTCCGCCAGGTGGTGCCAGAGCCGGCCGGAGAGCATCCAGCCATG
>JBEIGX010000078.1:0-10163 GCA_040381675.1 Aphanothece sp. | reverse complement strand
TGGCGGCGGTGAACATGGGCAGCGCCCTGTTTCGTGGGTTTCCCGTGAGCAGCAGCAACACCCGAACGGCACTAGCCGATGCGACGGGCTGCCGCAGCCAGCGCTACGCCCTGGTGGCCGCCGCCGTCACCCTGCTGGTGCTCCTGGTCCTCCGCCCGGTGTTGAGCCTCTTCCCTCGGCCCGTCCTGGCGGCCATCGTGGTGTATGCCGCTCTGCGGCTGATCGATCCAGGAGCCTTCGTGCGCCTCTGGCGGTTTCGGCCCAGCGAATGCCTGCTAGCCCTAGGCACACTGGCGGGCGTGCTGCTGACAGGCCTGCTCACGGGCGTGGCCCTCGCGGTGGGGCTCTCCGTGGTGGCGCTCTTCGGCCGGCTGGCCCGTCCCCATTCCGCAGTGATGGGGGAGGTGCCCGGCCTGGCGGGCTTTCACGATGTGGCGGATTGGGAAGGGGGTCGCACCATTGCTGGTCTGGTGCTGTTTCGCTACGACGCTCCCCTCTGTTTCGCCAACGCCGAGGATTTCCGTCGCCGGGCCCTGGCGGCCGTGGCCGGAGCCCAGCCAGCAGCGGAGTGGCTGGTGCTTAACGCGGAGGCCATCGTGGAGATCGACAGCACCGCGGCAGAGATGCTCCACGGCTTGCATCAGGAGCTGGAGGAGCAAGGCGTGCGGCTGGCCCTGACGCGGGTGAAACGGGAACTGTTTGCCCAGCTGGAGGCCGCCGGGGTGGTGGAACAGGTGGGGGAGGAGTACCTCTATCCCACCATTCCCACCGCTATTGCCGCCTTTGCGCACCGGGGGGAGTCAAAGCAGGGCTGACTCAGGGAGAATGGATCGAGCCTGAATGCCCTGGAAGGGACCAAAGACATGGACCCACTAGCCCCCACGCCCCCAGAACCCACGCCTCCCCCAGCCGAGCCGCCCGCAGGGGAGATCGGGCACCATGATTTCGAGGCCCAGAAACGAATTCATCAGCAGATCCGCAACGATCCGGATTACGACGACTGGGAATACGGCACGGAACCCCTCCCCCATGAAGCCTGGGGTGAAGGACAGGCGCCCCCTGATCGCTCCCGAGCGACAAAAGAAGAATCCTGAGGCCAATCGGAGGGAGGTGGGCTCTGCTGGGGTGAGCAGCACAGCAGCGGGGCCACGCAGCTCCAGGGGAAACTGGGAGAACCACTGCCAAGTCGATCCTCTGCTGGTGTTCGTCACAAGCCCCTCTCACCGATGGTGCGCCATGGCCGCCAGCCTGCTGGTGGCGTTGGCCCCAGGAATAGCCACGCCCCTGGGGGCTGCAGAAGTGCTGGAAATCCAGCTGGACACCCTCAGGCTGCCGATCTCCCTGGCCCAGCTGGACAGCTGGAGCCGCCAAGAAGGAGGCCGGGGCAGGTTGCCCCAGGGTAAGGAGAGCTCGGATCTGGCGATCTGGTTCACTCTGTTGGACAGCGAAAGCCAGGAAGACCTGCGCCAGCTCCTGCGGGCTCCCCTGCTGCGAGACCAGGGTTTTGGCCGCCAACTGCTCGACAGCTGGGCCGGCAGCCAGATGTTGGCCGAGGTAGGCCACCTGCTCACCACGCCCACGGGCCAGAGCACCACCCCCCTGCTGCAGGTCACCCTGCGACGGCTCCTGGAGGAGCGGCGGGAGGTGTCCATGCTGGAGCTGCTCCGGGCCATTCCGGAACCCCGTCTCCAGCTCCAGTTGGATGGCCTCCTGGAGTTGGCCCAGCAATGGCGTCGGGAGCTGCAACGCCAGGGCCAGGCCCTGCGCCAACTGGAAGCCTTCAGCCAGCTTCAGGCCCTGAACCAGCCCGCCACGGATGGTCATCCACCAGCCAGCGGGGGGCCTCAGCGCATGACGCTGCCGGTGCCCGGACGCCCTGATCCCCTGCCGCTGGAGATCTGGAACCCCTCTCCGGCAGCGGCGGCAGGATTCGGGCGCCGGCCCTGGTTACTGATCATGCCTGGACTGGGCGGCACGGCGGAGCAGATGGGCTGGCTGGCTGCCGCCCTGGCAGCGCGGGGATGGCCCACGGTGGTGGTGGAACACCCTGGCAGCGACGCCGCGGCCATGCGGGCCACCTTGGAGGGTCTCCGTCCACCCCCGGGAGCGGAGACCTTGCCCCAGAGGCTCGCGGATCTGCAGGCCGTGCTCCAGGCCGAGCAACGGGGCCTGTTGCCCCTGAGCCCACGGCGCGATGGGGTCGTGCTCATCGGCCATTCCCTGGGCGGGGTGGCGGCCCTGCTGGGGGCGGGTCTCACGCCCGAGCCGGGGCTGGAACGTCGCTGCAAGCGATTTGTCGATCGCCTGCCGGTCAGCAACCCCTCCCTGCTGCTGCAATGCCAGTTGCCGGGCACAGCCCTGCCGCTGACGCCCCATCCCCCAGACGGGCTTCGAGGAATGGTGGCCTACAACAGCTTCGGGAGCCTGCTCTGGCCGCAGAAGGGAGTCAGCGGGCTCTCCATTCCTGTGCTGATGGTGGGGGGGAGCCTGGATCTCGTCACCCCACCGATCACGGAGCAATTGGCTCTCTTCCTACCGGTGGGCCATGAACGCAGCCGCCTGGCGTTGGTAGCTGGGGGAAGCCATTTCTCCCCGGTGCGCGTCAGTGCCCGGGAGCAGGCTCTCCTCCAGCTAGGAACAGAGCTGGTGGGCGCCCCACCGGAGGCGGTGCAGGCCCTGCTGCTCCAACTGACGACGGCCTTCCTGATGTCGATCGAACCCCCTCCCGCCCAGGGACTCCCCCCCCAGCGTCTGCAGGTGAAAGGGGTGAAGGCCTACGTGATGGATGGACCAGCGGCAGCGGCCTGGGAGCAGGGTCTCAGGCGCTGATGCCCCTCAAAAGCGAATGCGGGGATCCAGCAGGGCCACCAGCACATCCACGGCCACGCTGATCAACACCACCAAGGCGGCCACCACCACCACAATGGCCTGTACAACGGGATAATCCCGCTGGGCGATGGCTTCCTGCAGGCGAAAGGCGATGCCTGGCCAAGAGAAGGTCACCTCGATCAAGAGGGCGCCACCGATGAGCGAGGCCACGGTGATGCCCGCAATGGTGAGAACGGGCAACAGGGCATTGGGGAGAGCATGGTGCAACACCACCCGCCGCTCACTCAGGCCTCGGCTCCGGGCCGCCTCCACATAGTCGGAAGCAAGGGCCCGCCGGAGGTTGAGGCGCAGGGCATTGGTGAAGATGCCACTGAGGAGCAGGCCCAAGGTGGAGGCTGGCAGCACCAGATGGCGCAAGGTGCCCATCAGCTGAGGAACATTGCCGGCCCGCAGGCTGTCGATGAGATAAAACCCGGAACCGCTGGGAGGAAGCAGGGTGGGTGGAAAGCGGCCCCCCACCGGCAACCAACCAAGGGCAACCGCAAACACCAGCTGCATCACCATGGCAGCCCAGAAGGGGGGCAGGGCATAGGTGCCGATCCCGAAGAGGCGCCCCGCCAAATCCACCTTTCCCTCGGGACGGGCAATGCCACTGAACCCCACGGCCAGGCCCAACAGGGCCGCCAGCAGGAGGGCCACCAGCCCCAGCTCCAGGCTGGCCGGGAGGCTGCGGCCGATGATGGTGGTGACGGGCTCCTGGCTGCTCAGGGAGGTCCCCAGATCTCCCCGCAGCAGTTGGGCCAGGAAGCTGCCGTACTGCGCCAGCAGGGGTTGATCCAGACCCAGCTGCTCTCGAAGGGCGGCCCGGGCCGCCTCCGGGGCCCGGCTGCCCAACAAAGCATCGATCGGATCGCCCGGGGCCACCCGCAGCAGCAGGAACACGAGGGTGGCGATCAGCCAGAGCATCACGGGCACCAGGGCCAGGCGGGCCGCTACATAGCTCAGAAGGGCGCGGCGCCGGCTCATGGCTGGCCTCCTTCGGCCCGCAGGGCACTGAGCACAACCCGACCGGAACCATCAAAGCGCGGAGTGCTCACCTGCGGCTGGGCCCAGGCCACGGGGGTCACCACCCACAGGGGCAGGTAGGGCACCCCAGCGGCGGCACGGTGCTGCACGCGCTGCAGGAGGGTCAAGCGGTCCGGCCCCGCCACTTCGCTGCTGCGCAGCAGCTCACCCTCCAGACCGGGGGTCGTCCAGAAGCTGCCGCTGAGCACGCTGCCCCCTTCCAGACATCGGCTGCCTTCTGCCTTGCTGCAACCAAGCATGGGGGTGAGGTAGTTCTCCGCATCGGGATAATCCCCCATCCAGTCGAGCAGGATCAGGGTGAAGGCCCCCTTGTCGAGCTGGGAATAGGCGGTGGTGGATTCCATGCCCGTGGGCTCCAGAGTGAGGCAATCGGCCAGATCCCTCCGGAGCTGAGCCTGCCAGGTGAGGGCAAAGAGGCGATCGCTGGGAATGTCGGAGCGGAAGGTGAGGGGAAGGGTGAGGACGCGCCCCTGGCAGTAGCCCGCTTCGCGAAACAAAACACGGGCACGGGCAGGGTCGTAGGCCGGCCAGGCGGTGGCATCGGCACCGGGGAGCACGGGCGGCACCAGGGAGCGCAAAGGGGGCCGCAGCCGGAGGCTCACCCGCTCCTCGATCAGGCGCCTGTCGAGGCTGTGGGCCAGGGCTTGCCGCAGGCGGGAATCATTGAGGGGCGGCTCGGAGGTGAGCAGGGAGAGAAAGCCGATCTCCAGGGGCGGGCCTATCGCTTCCCTCAGCCGCCCCGCCTCGGCCAGACGGTGGATGGCCCGTTGATGGTCGAGCTCCAGACCGCTGGAGAGGAGCACATCCACCTCTCCGCTGCGCAGGGCGCCGAAGAGGGCCGTGGAATTGCTGTAGCTGATCAGCATCAGGCCTCGATTCGCGGGCGGCTTCCCCCAGTAGTCGGCGAAGGGTGCCAGACGAAGCTGCTGGCCACCAAAGAAGGCGAGCCTGTAGGGACCGGTTCCGACAAAACGCTCCGCCAGCGGCTTGTCCTTGTAGGCCCGATAGGCCGTAGGGGACACGGGCGTGAGCACGATGGAACTGAGCAGTTGGCCCAAGGGCGCGAAGGGCCGTTTGAGCGTGAGCTCGACGGCATGGGACTCAACCGCGCGGATGGCGCTCACCCGATCGCTCAGCTGATAGCTGAGGGTGCCGAAGTCGAGAAAGCGCTGGAGGGAAAACACCATGGCCGCCGCATCGAAGGGCGTGCCGTCGTGGAAACGCACACCCCGGCGCAGGGGAATGCGGGCCCGCAGACCATCTGAGCTGAGCTGGGGCAGTGCTGTGGCCAGGCGGGGCTCAAGACGCCCATCGGCAGCGATGGCGTAAAGGGGATCGCCGAGGGCACTGAGCAGCTGCTGTTCCCCGATGCGGGAGGCCTTAGCGGGATCGAGCGACTCGATGCGGCTCTTGGTGGCCACGATCAGCGTGCCCGGAGGTCTGGGGCTCTGACAGGCGGTGAGTGCGAGGAGCAGCAGGGCGACCGGCCCCCAGGAGAGAAGGACCGGGCGCACCGACCGAGGGAAACGGGGAGCCGCTGCTGGGGTCACACCGACATGGAAAGGTCCCCCATTCAAAGGGACGGTGCACAATCCAGGGAGGTGCTTCAGCAGGCGCGCGGCAGGTGGCGCCGTGCGGCTGAACCCACCGCACTGAGGGCGACTTCAAACACCGGGGAGCCACAACGGGCCAGGGGCCAGCAGCGAAGCCAGATGCGATCGGAATGGTCGTCCATGCCGATCACCTGATAAAGCTCGCTTGTGGAGGCATGATCCCCCGCGAGGTCCTCGGGGAGGCGGATGCAATCCCCCGGATGGAGGTTCATGGGTTGGGAGGCGGTGGAAGACAAACCGGCGGATTGGGAGAGAAGGGACCTGCTGGAGATCTGGATTCTTGCTTAAGGATTGCCAGAGTCCGGGCAATCAATGGTTCACTTTGCACCATTCCCTCCCCGGATCAGGGGATCCCCACCGAACCAGCAACCCCAGGGGGGACGTCAGAGGGTGCGCAGGCAGGCTGCCACGGCCTCCACCTCGCCCAGGGAGGTGATGGCTTCGAGGGCACGGCGGAAATGGGCCTCCACCACCTCATGGGTGATCACCACGATTTCGGCACTGTCATTGTTGGTCTCGTACTGCACGATCGACTGGATGGACACCCCTGCCGTCCCGAAGGCTGTGCCGATCTTTCCGATGACGCCGGCCTCATCCCTGCTGCGCAGGCGCACATAGTTGCGATGGCGGCTGAAACTGCCGTCCACCAAGGCGCATTGGCGCCAGCTTCCTGCCGCCAGGAGCGGGTCCAGACCGGCGCCCGTCCCCCCTACCTGTCGGATGCCGGCGATGTTGAGGATGTCGGCCACCACCGCGGAGGCCGTCGGTCCCGCCCCCGCCCCCGGGCCGAAGAACATCACCTGCCCCACCGGATCACCCTCCACCAAAATGGCGTTATTCACACCGTGGACTCCCGCCAACGGATGGTGGCGAGGCAAGAGGGTGGGGTGCACGCGCACATCCAGGGGCAGGGCGTCGGAGGGGCCGGCATTGGCCCCCACCAGGCCATCCATCCGCTCCGCCACCGCCAGCAGCTTCACCACATACCCCAGCTGGGCCGCATAGGTGACGTCGCGAGCCTCTAGGCGATCAATGCCTTCGGTGGCAATGGCAGAACGCTCCACCGGACCACCGAATGCCAGGGAGGCGAGGATCGCGATCTTGTCGGCGGCATCGTGGCCTTCCACATCGGCGGCCGGATCGGCTTCGGCATAGCCCAGGCGCTGGGCATCAGCCAGCACGGCACCATAGGCGGCCCCCTCATCAGCCATGCGGCTGAGGATGTAGTTGGTGGTGCCATTAATGATCCCGCTCACGCGCTGGATCCGGTTGCCACCGAGCGACTGCTTCAAGGGCTCGATGATCGGAATGCCACCCCCCACCGCCGCCTCGATCAGCACGTACACCCCGCCCTGGGTGGCGGCGGCCGCGATCTCCTCCCCATGGCGGGCGATCACCGCCTTGTTGGCGGTGACCACGGGTTTGCCAGCAGCGATGGCGCGGAGGATCAGGGAGCGGGCGGGCTCCAGACCTCCCATCACCTCCACCACGATGTCCACGGCAGGATCGTCCACCACTGCCATGGGATCGGCGCAGAGCAGGGAAGGATCCAGTGCCACGGAGCGGGGCCTGGCTGGATCGCGCACGGCCACCCGCCGCAGGGCCAGCTCAGACACGAGGGGATGGCGCCCTTCCGGACTGGCCAGGATGGCGGCCACCCCCGCCCCCACCGTGCCTAGCCCCAGCAAGCCAACGCCGATGGCCATGGGCCCGAATCCTGCAAACCACCCATCCTAGGAAGGGCCCGGCCAGGTCGATCGGCCATGGGGGGATGATTGTGGCTCAGGCTGCCCCAAGCTGGCTGGCCTGGGCCTGCATGGTGCGGAAAATGCTCAGAAATCCGTTAGCCCTTGAGGGGGTCAGGCTGGCCTGAAGCCCGGTGGCGGCGAGAACCCCAGGATCCAGGGTCAGGGCTTGCTCAGGTGTCAGCCCCTCCATGCCCTGCATCAAAAGGGCGAGGAGACCCTTGGTGATGGCCGCATCGGAATCCCCCTGCCAGTGGAGCCGTCCCTCCTGCAATTCCGCCACCACGTACACCTGGGAGACACACCCCCGCACCTTGTAGGCGTCCTGTCGGAGGGCATCAGGGAGGGGCTGGAGCTTCTTGCCGAGCCAGAGCACGAATTCATAACGGCGCTTGGGATCCGTGGTGCTGCTCAGCCGCTCCACCATTAGATCGAGGGCCGCACTGCCGCTGCCGGAAGCCGGGGAGCTCATGGGCGAGGGCGGTAGAGCAGCAGGCCGGCCAGGGCACCCAGCAGGGTGAAGGCACCGAGGGAACTGGCCCGGCGGGCCAGGGAATGGAAGGGGGAGGGAGCGGCCTGACTGTGGAGAGCGCCTGGGACCGTGCCAGGGAGCTCGACGTAGTCGCGGTGGCCGGGACCCGCATCCACCTGGACTTCCCAGTCGGCCCTGGCCTGCGCCGGCAAGGTGAAGGTGAGCTGGCCATCCCCATTGGTGTGACCCAGCTCGACGGAGGTGTCGCCCGTGGGGCTCACCATCCGTACCGCCGCATCCCGGGCAGGAACCCCCGTCGAGAACTTGCTTTCCAGCTGATAAGGACTGCTGAGGGTGGAACGACCCAACCGCTCCAAGGTGCTCTCAATCCCATGGGCATGAACCACGGGGGTGGTCAGAACAACGAGGGTGCAGCCACCGAGGAGAAGGGGCATGCGAAGGGCCTGGGGAGCAACCATCGGTGCCATGCAACGAAGAGACGTCAGGATGACAGAGCTGTCAACCCGCATTCCAGCGGCTTGAGGTGCTGCGGCCGGCCTGAACCATCGAAGCGATGGTGCTCACCATCAGGCTGAGGGCTTCCCCATTCCCCTGGCGCCCTTCCAGTTCGGCAGCGAGCACTTGGGCAGCCGCCGTGCCCTGGGAGCCAACGCTCGTGGAGGGATGGGCGAACACCAGCCGCTGGGAGGGGGAGAGGGCCAAGACAGAGAATGGATCTGGAAGGATCCTGGCAAATCCCAACGGCCAGAGCGAGAGGTCAGGCCCAGCGTTAAGAGGTTGCAACACGAGCCGAGGCCTCGTGGAAACCCGCTTCGTCCAACCAGCCCGTGAAGGGCACATCCCAGGAATCCTGGGGCAGGGCAGGCGTCACGCAGCAGGAGGGCAGCACGGCCAGGGCGGGCACAGCCCGCCAGGCGGGGTCCCTGCGGAGCCGGTCGTACCACCCGCCGCCAGCCCCCAGGCGCAGCCCCCGGGGGTCGACCGCCAGGGCAGGCACCAGAAGCAGCCCCAGAGCCGAGGGCTCCAGGCCAGCCTCGCCCAGGGGGGCAGGAATGCCCACCCCATCGGGGGCGAGGGAATCGCCGGGCTCCCAGGGCAGATAGAGGAGCCGGTCGCCGCGGATGGCGGGCAAAGCCAGGTGCTGGCGCCATGGGGCAGCCAGGTGTTGGGGCAGGGCGCGCAGATCGGGCTCATGGCCGATGGGCCAGTAGAGGCCGAGCCGGAGCGGAGGCGCCATAAAGCGGGGCACCACAGCGGCGGCGGCAGCGAGCAGGGCTGGATGGGCCTGGGCCATAGCCTGACGGCGCTGCTGGCGGAAGTGGCGCCGCAGCTCGGCCTTCGTCCCTGCCGGTGGGGTCACGGGGGGAGAGGAGGCGAAGTCCATGGGTCATTCTTGCGGCATGGGCGGTCATGGACAGCACCCCTTCCATGGTTCACGCTGGGCTGGTTCCCCAGGGCCCCGATGCGCATCCTTGGCCTCGATCCTGGGCTGGCCCGTGTGGGCTATGGCGTCATCGAGGTGGAGAAGGGCGCCAACGGGCGGCCCAGCCGGGGCCAGCAGCGCATGCTCGACTGCGGCCTGATCCGCACCGATGCCGACCGCAGTGAAGGGCAGCGGCTGGTGGAGATCGCCGCCGACCTGCGGGTGTTGCTGCGCCGCTGGCAACCAGAGCTGGCGGCGGTGGAGAAGTTTTTCTTCTACCGCTCCAGCACCACCATTTCCGTGGTGCAAGCCCGGGGCGTGTTGATGATGACCCTGGCCCGCTTCCACATCCCGGTGGTGGAATATCCGCCGATGCAGATCAAGCTGGCCCTGGCGGGCCATGGCCATGCGGAGAAGGATGACGTGCTCGCTGCGGTGATGCGGGAGCTGGATCTGGACGATCCGCCCCGCCCCGATGACGCCGCCGATGCCTTGGCGGTGGCCCTCACGGGCTGGTTTCAGCTTTAAGCCAGCTGGCTCAGCCCGCCAGCGCCAGCTCAAAAGCCCGGCGGTCGGCTTCGCCGCTGGGCAGGGGCCGCTCGAACACCTGGCAGAACACCTTCACCACCCGTTCTCCGGAATCGATGGCTTCCAAGGGGTCCTTGCGCAGACGATGGCGCAGGCTGCAGGCCACCACCCGGGCCACATCCTCATCCGCCACGGCATCGCGCCCTTCGAAGGCCGCCAGGGCTCGAGCGGCCCGGTTGGTGACGATGTCGCCCCGCAGACCATCCACATCGAGCTCTCCGCAAACGGCGGAAATGCGCAGGCGTAGGTCGTCGTCGATCGTGACCCGGGGGAGCCGCTCCTGGGCCGCCACCACCCTCTCCTGAAGGGCTTGCTGGGCCTGGGAGCTAGCCGATAGGAAGGCCATGGGATCCGCATCAAAGGCCGTGCGCTGATCCACCACCAGC
>JBEIGX010000077.1:0-10195 GCA_040381675.1 Aphanothece sp. | reverse complement strand
GTTCTTGCCGAACTGGCCGGTGCGGTAGCCCTGGGGCTTGAGCAGTTCGGCGATGGTGGGATCCTCGGCTTTGAAACCCTGCTCAGCTCCAGGCAGGCCCACCTTGCTCATCCCCGTGCGATATACGCTCTGACCGGTAATGAACGCGGCCCGCCCGGCGGTGCAACTCTGTTCGGCGTAGTAGTGGATGAATTTTGCGCCCTCCTTGGCCACCCGGTCGATGTTGGGGGTCTGATACCCCATCAATCCGTGGCTGTAGCAGCTGAGATTGCTCTGGCCGATGTCATCGCCCCAGAGGATCAGGATGTTGGGTTGTCCGTTGGGCATGGGAGAACGCTGGCCAGGCACTGTCTCCCCAATGATGGTCAGGGTGCCCTGGGGTGCCCACTCAGAAAGTGCAACGGAAACGGTTCGTCATTCCTGCCCGGAATTGCCCCAGGGCAGGGCTCCTGGCATAGCGATGGAGGCCCGGGAAATGCTGAAGAAACGGCGCTAGCCCGCAACGGATCTGCAGGGCCCGCTCCAGCAGGGTTGAGGCGGCCTCTTCCTCGCCGACGGCGACGGCGGCGATCCCCCAGGCACTCGTCATGGTGAGGTCAGCGTTCCCCTGACCCAGGGCTGACTTCAACAGGGCTTTCGCCTGGGCACCCCCGCCACAGAGGGCGAGCACGAGGGCCGTGAGGGCCTGCAGTCCGTTATGGGGGTCTGCAGCGAGGGTGGAGGCCTCCAGTTGCCTCAGGGCTTCAGCTGGCTGTGCCGCATCGGCCTGCACGAGGGCTAGGAACAGATGGGGGGCCATGAGATGGCCATCAATCCGCAGCTGTTTCTGCAGGCAGGCGATGGCTTTGCCGTGCTCTGCCTGCATCCACCAGGCCATCGCCGTGAGCAGCCAACCTTCCGGGCAATCAGGGGCGAGCTGGGGTTCCAGCAGGTGGATGGCCTCTGCGGCCCGCCCGGTGGCCAGCAGATGGCGCACCCATCCATGGCTGGCCTTGCTGTTCTCCAGCTGCCCGGGCAGCCAGCTGGCAAAACGGGCCTCCGCCAGATCCGGCTGCCAGTGGAGCAGGGAGAGCACCTCCACCCGCAGGGCCATCACTTCAGCGGCCATCTGGCCGGACGCTTCCGCTTGCTTCAGGAGCATCTCCAGCTCTGGCTCCAGGGATTCGGCGGGGAGCAACCCCCAGTGGTATTGAGCCAGTTGGGTGGCCCCAAGTTGCAGCAGGGCCGGGGTGAAGTCTGGAGCCATCGCCGTGCAGCGGCGCAGAAAACCTTCGGCCCGCCCAAGCTGGCGGGGGTCCCGCTGGCGCACCCACACCAGCCCTTCCACGTAGGTGCCAAGGGTTTGGGCCGTGGGGAATCCGGCTCCGCCATCCGCTCCGGCGCGGACACCCTCCTTTACTTGGTCCATCGGGTGGACCGGCACCTCCAGTCGGTAGCCACCGCCATAGATGGTGCGGATCACCCCTGGCCCCAGAGGACCGGCCGCCAGGATGCGGCGCAGGCCATGGACCGTGCGTGAAATGCTCACTTCGCTCACATGGTCGTGTCCCCAGACCTCCTGGAGCAGTTGTTCCCTGGAGAGCACCTGACCCTTCTGGCGTACCAGAGCCCCCAACAGACGACGCTGCAGTGGGGCCAGATGGATCGGACTGGGCCCCAGCCACAGATATCCCTCCCCATCGAGGGTGTAGGGGCCGAAACTCCAGAAACCTTCGATTATGTTGGTCTGACTCAAGGACATGAAAGCGCAGGGGAGAGCCTGCGAGATGATCGACTTTGGCTAAATTTTCCCTTATGAAACGAGATTGTTTCGCTCAAAAAACGCGAACCTTCCCTGATTCTGGGCTGATGTTTCTTCCCAGGTGTTGCTCCTCCATTCCACCTCTGGCATGAGTGGCTCTTCTGCCCAGGCCAGCTTGATCTTCGGGTCACCCATCCAGAACTTCACATCGGTGGAGGAACTGCAGGAGGCCCTCCAGCGTCTGGGTTTTGATCTCCAATTGCTGCAGCTGCAGGGCGGCTCCATCTCCGGGCGCATGCTTTTCCTTGATGTTTCCCCCTTGCGGCTGGTTCGGCTCCAGCTCAACAGGCGCGTGCACGGCCTGGGCCCCAAGCCCAAGGGTGTGCTGACCATCAGCCTCGATCTGGATCCACAGCCCCGCGAGCTTCCCTTCCTGTCCCATGGCCAGGCCTTGTCCAATGACAGTCTGTTTGGGTTGGATCTCTCCCGGGAGGTTCATCTGACCCTGCCGACCACCGTGACCATGGGGGTGGTGTTCCTTCCCCTCCAGGCTCTGGCCCGTTGGGCCGAGTCGATGGGCTGGCCAGGCTTTCTGGGGGAGTTGGAGCCCAGCACCAATGTGTTGACCATGAGCACCTCCAGCTCGTCCGGCCTGCGGGGCTATTTGCGGATGCTGTTTTCCATGGCGGAACAGGAGCCTGGGCGCCTGCAGTTCCCGGCCACCCAGGCCCTGATCAGGGACGACCTCCTGCCCCTGCTGCTGGAGGCCCTGGTCAGCACCTCCTCCTGTTCCCAACCTCCCCGCCCCCCCGCGCGGATCACGATGGTGAAACAGGTGCAGCAGTGGATGCATGAGCATCCCAGTCGGCCCATCACCCTTGCCGATCTCTGCTGCCAGGCCCACGCCAGTCGGCGCACCCTGATCCAGGGATTCAAGGATCATCTCGGCATGGGGCCCATGGCCTACCTCAAACTGCTCCGTCTTCACGGCATCCACCGCCTGCTTCTGCAGGCCGACCCTCGGGAGGTCCAGATCGGCACTCTTGCCGCGGAATGGGGCTTTTACAACGCAGGCCACTTTGCGGCCGATTACCGCCGCCTCTTCGGGGAACGTCCCCGGGACACCCTTCAGCGGTGCCGCTGAAAAAGCTGCTACCTTGCAGATCCGTTGCGGCAGCCCCTTGGGCAGCCAGCCGCCCCCTCCTTCCAGTCCCCTCTCCCCCACCGTCGCGGCGCCCGCCGACTCCCAGGCGCTGACGGCGAAGGCCTCCTTGCGGCAACTGCTCGATAGCCTCAGCCGCGAGCAGCGACGCAACCACGAGTTGCTCTCTTCCCTGGCGTTCGCCCTGCGGAGCTTCACCAACCTGCAGCGCTTCCTGGAACTGGTGCCGCTGGTGATGGCCCGCCTCGTGGAGAGCCAAGGCAGTCTCCTGGTGGTGTTCCATCCCGATGGACGCCTCTGGCGGGAGCATCTGCAGGCCACCAGTGGGGATCGCTGCGCTGAGGTGCTGCGTCAGCTCGCGGCTCTCCCAGATGCCCAGTTGCAGTCTCTCTCCAGTGTGGAGGCCGGAGCTGCCCTGCTGGATGGGCTGATCACCCGGCTGCTTTCCCCCGCCCAGGTGTATGCCACCTCCGTGGTGGCTCGCAACCGACAGCGGGGCCGGCTGTATGTGTTCAGCGATCGCCACGGCTACAGCTGGAGCGAAGTGCACCGGCGTCACCTGCAGCTGGTGGCCGACCTCACCGGGGTGGCCCTGGAGACGGCCACCTTGCAGGAAGACAGCCGCCGCCACGAACGGTTGGATCGCCAGCTGAGCATTGGTGCGGAGATCCAGGCCCAGCTTCTGCCGGATCACTGCCCGGTGATTGAAGGGGTGGAGCTGGCGGCTCGGTGTCGGCCGGCTTTTGAGGTGGGTGGCGACTACTACGACTTCATCCCCACCCGACCCAATGGTCCGGCCCGCAAGCGGGAAAAGGATCGCTGGGCCCTTGTGATGGGCGATGTGATGGGCAAGGGCGTGCCCGCCGGCCTGTTGATGACCCTGCTGCGCGGGATGTTGCGGGCTGAGGTGCTGAGCGGTCTGCCCCCCGATCGCATTCTTCACGACCTCAACCATTTGGCCCAGGAGGATCTGGCCCACTCCCACAGGTTTGTGACGCTTTTTTACTCCGACTACGACCCCCGCTCCCGCCTGCTCCGCTACGCCAACGCGGCCCACAACCCCCCCCTGCTCTGGCGCCGCCAGCAGGCCCGGGTGGAGCGTCTGGATGCCCCCGGGCTCCTGATCGGTCTGCAGAGCGAGGCCGACTACGAATGCCAAAAGGTGCGCCTGGAGCCCGGCGATGTGGTGCTCTATTACACCGATGGGGTCACGGAGGCCACGGGCTTCAGTGGTGAGCGGTTCGATGAGGAGCGGCTGATGAAGGCCTTCCGGGGGGCCTGCGGGTCGGCGGCCGGAGCCCAGGGCATTCTGGATCAGCTCTTTGCCCGGCTGGATCGTTTCCTCGGTACCGACCGCCAGCCGGAGGACGACGCCTCCCTGGTGGTGCTCAAGGTGCGCGATGAAGTCAGGCTGCCCCCCCTCCCGCCCTCGTCACCTGGAGCGATGGCAAGCTGAAGGCCAGTGCATGGGCCCTGGATGACGTCCGAGAGTTCTCCGCCCAGCTCCGGCCCAGCCGGGAGCCAGGGCACCTGGAGCGATCGCTTCGAGCAAGGGCTCCATCCCGCCATTGAGCGTTTCAACGCCTCGATCGGCTTTGACATCACCCTCCTCCAGGAGGATCTGGATGGTTCCGTGGCCCATGCCCGCATGCTGGGTCGTTGTGGGGTGATCAGCGAAGCTGAGGCCCAGCAGTTGATCGATGGCCTCGAGGCCATCCGTGGGGAGGCCGCTGCGGGTCTGTTCCGTCCCGGCGTGGAGGCGGAGGATGTGCATTTCGCGGTCGAGCGTCGCCTCACCGAGCGGCTTGGAGCCCTGGGCAAGAAGCTGCACACCGGTCGCAGTCGCAACGACCAGGTGGGCACGGATCTTCGCCTTTGGCTGCGGCGGCAGATCGACGCCATCGATGGGGCCCTGCGCCGGTTTGAGGGGGCTCTCCTCGCCCATGCGGAGCAGCACGTCGACACCCTGATCCCGGGATACACCCATCTGCAACGGGCCCAGCCCCTCAGCCTGGCCCACCATCTACTGGCCTATGTGGCGATGGCCCAGCGCGACAGGGCCCGCCTGGCGGATGTGCGTCGCCGGGTCAACATCTGCCCCCTGGGTGCCGCTGCCCTGGCGGGCACCCCGGTGCCGATCAATCGCCGCCAGACCGCCGCGGAGCTGGGGTTCACCGCCATCTACGCCAACAGCCTGGATGCCGTGAGCGATCGCGACTTCACCGTTGAGTTCATGGCCGCTGCCAGCCTGGTGATGGTGCATCTCAGTCGGCTGGCGGAGGAAGTGATCCTCTGGGCCAGCGAGGAGTTTCGCTTCATCACCCTCACGGATCGCTGTGCCACGGGCAGCAGCCTGATGCCTCAGAAGAAGAATCCGGACGTGCCGGAACTCGTGCGTGGCAAGTCGGGCCGCGTGTTTGGCCATCTGATGGGCCTCCTCACCATGATCAAGGGGTTGCCCCTCGCTTACAACAAGGATTTTCAGGAGGACAAGGAAGCCCTCTTCGATGGGGTGCGCACCTGCCTGGATTGTTTGGAGGCGATGGCGATCCTGCTGGAGGAAGGCCTGGAGTTTCAACCCCAGCGCCTGGAGGGGGCTGTCCACAGCGATTACGCCAATGCCACGGATGTGGCCGACTACCTGGTGGCCCGTGGCGTGCCCTTCCGGGAGGCTTACCAGCTGGTGGGGGCCCTTGTGAAGCAGTGTGTGGGGCAGGGCCGTTTGCTGGCCGACCTCCCGCTGGAGGAATGGCAGCGTCTGCATCCTTCCTTTGGCCCTGACATCCATGCCGCCATTGCCCCGCGCCAGGTGGTGGAGGCCCGCAGGAGCGAGGGCGGCACCAGCTTTTCTGAGGTGCGGCGCCAGCTCCGCCTGGCGCAGGAGCAGGGTTTGGGGGAAGGATCCGCTCTGCAGTAAGGATGCTGCAACACTTCTCCGCCTATTGGCGGGCCGAATTCCTCAGACCGTCTAATCTGTAGACGTCCGAAACCCTCCGGGTACCTCGGCATCCGTATCGGTTCCCCCAGCCCCTTTCGTGAGCATCTTTGTAGGCAATCTTCCCTTCCGCGCAGAGCAGGAGGACGTCGTTGAACTTTTCACCCGCTTTGGTGATGTTGTGAATTGTTCCCTCCCCCTGGAGCGGGACACAGGCCGCAAGCGGGGTTTCGCTTTTGTGGAGATGGCGGATGACGAGATGGAATCTCGGGCCATTGATGGGCTACAGGGAACCGAGTTGATGGGCCGGCCCCTTCGCATCAACAAGGCCGAACCCCGCGCCGCTGGTGGCGGTGGCGGTGGCGGACAGCGCCGCGGTGGTGGTGGTTACGGCGGCGGCGGCGGCTACGGCGGTGGTGGTGGCGGCGGCTATGGCGGCGGCGGCGGCGGTTATGGAGGTGGTGGCGGCGGCGGCTATGGCGGCCGCAGCGAGGATCGCGCTTCCGGAGCCCGCGACTGGGAAGACCGCAGCTATGGCGGTGGTGACCGCGGTGGTGACAGCTTTGATGCCGGTCGGGCCCGGCGCCGTCGGAGCGGCGGCGACGCCGTCGACCCACAGTGATCCCAGGGGGTTCGTTCTTCTAGAGCCCCCGTTCCTCCAGTTGAAGGGCGGCGGCGGCAAGCACTTCGGGACCCGCTTGGCGTGCTCCCGCCTGCTTTGAGAGGGAAGCTCTCCAGCCGCGGGCTCCCTTGACCCCCTCCACCACATGCACCAGGTGGCGGCCGATGGCCCAGAGCCTTCCCCCCTGGCTGCACCAGCGTTCCGCATGGGGAATCAGTCCCCGCACGACGGAGGAGGGCCGGGCCGGCTCCTGGGAGCCGTCGCCGAAGATCTCCCGATCCAGGGCCGCCCAACGCAGGGGGTGCTGGTACACGGCCCGGCCCACCATCACCCCGTCCAGCTCTGCCAGCTGGGTCTGGCACGCCTCCAGGGAGTCCAGCCCCCCATTGAGTTCCAGCACCAAGTGGGGCCGCTCCCGTTTCAGCTGATGCACCACGTCCCAGCGCAGGGGCGGAATTGTGCGGTTTTCTTTGGGATCCAGGCCTTGCAGCCAGGCCTTGCGGGCGTGAACGGCGAAGCGGGCGGCACCCGCCGCCGCCACCGTGTCCACAAACTCGAGCAGCTCGGCAAAACCATCCCGCTGGTCGATTCCAATCCTGTGCTTCACCGTCACCGGCAGGCCACTGGCGGCCACCATGGCCGCCACCCCCTCCGCCACCCGCTCGGGGTGCGCCATCAGGCAGGCGCCGAAGTTGCCCTGGCTGGCTTTGGAGCTCGGGCAGCCCACATTCAGGTTCACCTCGTCGTAGCCCCAGGCCGCGGCCAGCTGGGCAGCCGTCGCCAGCTCCTGGGGGTTGTCCCCGCCCAGTTGCAGCACAAGGGGCTTCTCCACGGCGTCAAACCCGATCAGTCGCTCCAGGCGCTGCTGCCGTTCCGCATGGCAGTGGGGCGGCCCCTCTCGCACCAGGTGATCCAGGGCCCGGGCCACCACCATTTCGCTGTAGAGCAGGCTGTGGCGGCTCACCTGACGCATCAGCACCCGGAAGTGCCGATCCGTGTAGTCGAGCATGGGCGCCACACTGAAGCGGAAAGCGTTCGGCATCGTTCCATGCTGCCCACCCATCTGCCCCATCGGGTTGCGTTCCTGGTGGCTGGCGGCGGCCCCGCCGGTTTCATGGCGGCCATCCTGGCTGCTGAAGGGGGAGCTGAGGATGTGTGGCTCCTGGAGGCCACCTCCGAGGTGCTCTACAAGGTGCGGATCAGCGGGGGCGGGCGATGCAATGTGAGCCATGCCTGCTGGGAGGCTCGCGCCCTCTCCGCCCACTACCCCAGGGGCGGGCCGGCGTTGCTGGGGCCCTTTTCCCGCTTTGGCCCCCGGGACGCGGTGCAGTGGTTCCAGCGCCATGGCCTGGAGCTGGTGGAGGAGCCGGATGGGCGACTCTTCCCCCGCTCCCAGTCGTCCCTTTCCGTGGTGGCCTGCCTGCGCCAGGCAGCGGAAGCGGCCGGGGTGCGGGTGCGGTCGGGGCTGGCCCTTCAGCATGCCCAGGCTTGCGCCGAGGGAGGGTTTGCCCTCACCCTGCGGGATGGACTCACGCTGGAGGCTGGGCGGCTGGTGCTCGCCACCGGCAGCCACCCCAGTGGCCATCGGCTGGCCCGGTCGTTGGGGCACAGCCTGGTGCCGCCCGTGCCCTCCCTGTTCACCCTGGCTCTGGCGGCCCCCTCCCTCACGGCCCTGGCAGGGGTGAGCAGCGACCCCGTGGCCCTCTCCCTTCACCCCCCTGTCGGTGCTCCCGCCGCAGAAGGGAAGCCGGCCCCCTTGCGCCAGAGGGGGGTGGTGCTGATCACCCATTGGGGCTTGAGCGGCCCGGCCACCCTTCGCCTTACGGCCTTTGCGGCCAGGCACCTCAAGGCCTGGGGCTATCGGGCAGAGCTGGCCGTGGATTGGACCGGGGGCCTGCTCCGGCAGGAGGTGGAGGCCCTACTGGCGGACGCCCGGCTCCAGCAGGCCCGCCGCCAGATCGCCACCCATCGGGCCCTTCCCGGCCTCAGCCGCCGCCTCTGGGCCATGTTGGTGGCTGCGGCAGGGCTGAAGGAGGATTGCCGCTGGGCCGACCTCGACCGCCAGGGGCAGCGCGCCCTGGTGGAGGCCTTGGTGGCGAGTCGCTACCCGGTGGTGGGCCGGGGACCCTTTGGCGAGGAGTTCGTCACCGCGGGGGGGGTGCCCCTCAAGGAGGTGCAGGGGAGCACGATGGAAAGTCGGTTGCAGCCCGGCCTCTTTCTCGTCGGGGAGCTGCTCGATGTGGATGGAGTCACGGGGGGATTCAACTTTCAACACTGTTGGACCAGTGGTTGGCAAGCCGGCCGTGCCTTGGCTTCTGCGCCGGGGGGCAGTACATCCCCCGGGGGGTAGGCAAGCTCAACGAATCTTCTCAAACACAGAGAACATGGGCAGATACATGGCCACCAGAATGGAGGCCACGATGCCACCCACAAGAACGATCATGAAGGGCTCAATGAGGGAGGTGAGGATCTTTGCGGTTGAGCTGACTTCGTCCTCGTAGAAATCGGCTACTTTCGAAAGCATTTCATCCATGTTCCCCGTCTCTTCTCCCACGATCAGCATGCTGATGGCCAGCTCTGGAAAGACTTTCTTCATCAACAGGGCAGTGCTTAAGGGAATCCCCTCGCTCACGTCGACGCGCGAGCTGCTGATCGCATCGGCAAAGATGGAGTTGGTTGCCGTTTCTGTGAGGATTTCCAGGGACATCATGATCGGGACCCCTGCTTTGGAAAGGGAGGCCAGCGTTCGGCAGAACTGGGCCGTAGCTGTTTTCTGAATCAGATCTCCAAAGAGCGGTATGCGGAGGATTAGCTGGTCCACCCTGCGCCGCCCGGCCGGGGTTGCATAAAACGTTCTCACCCCAAAAATAGAGATCATGATGATCCCAACCAAGACAAAAGAAAATGGTGATCTAAGGGTGTTGCTAAGATCAACCATCATTTGTGTGAATATGGGTAGGTCCGCGCCCAGTTGCTCAAAAATCCCGGCAAATGTTGGAATGATAAATATCGTCATGCCTAGAAACACCAGGATGGCGAGCACCAATACCGTCACCGGATAGCTCAGGGCGCTCCTGATCTGGTTCTGAAGTTTGGCGTTGTCTTCCAGCAGCTTTGCCAGGCGCTTCAGGGTTTCATCGAGCACGCCACCGGCTTCCCCAGCTTCCACCATGGCAATGGTGAGTTTGTCGAAAACTCTTGGCCAGAGACGCATGGAGCTGGCCAGGTTTTCCCCCTGATTCACCTCTTCAATCATGGCCGCAAGTGCACGGCGGAAAAGGGGTGATTTCTGTTGGCGATAAATCAGATCAATGCTGCGAAGAATGGGCACCCCCGCATTCACCAGGGTGGCCAGCTTGCTGGCGAAGACAGCCTTCTCCTTGATCGATGGCGGGCTCTCCATGAGCTTGCTCCAGCTCCCCTGAGATACGGGAGGCGAGGAGGGGGAAGCGCCACCGGCGGTTTCCTTGCGGGTGAGGTTGGTGTAATTGATTCCCCGTCTTCGCAGGGTGCGTTTGGCTTCGGCGGGGCTCCCTGCCTCCAGTGTGAGCACCTTTTTCCTGCCGGCCCGGGTCGTGTAGGTGACCGTGAACGCTGTCATCCCTGGGTCAGCAGCCGCTCCAGCTCCTCGGGCCGGGTGGTCTTGAGGAGGGCCTCGGCATGGCTGATGGCTTCCTCCTGAATGAGGTTGGCCATGGCCCGTTCAAGGGTGATCATGCCTTCCTTGGCGCCGGT
>JBEIGX010000076.1:0-10305 GCA_040381675.1 Aphanothece sp. | reverse complement strand
TCCGCCCCCACGGGCACCCCTCCCCTTGGCAGGGCCAGGACAACCGTCTGCCCCTTGGGCCAGTCCCAGGCCGACAGCCGTGCGGCCAGCACGGCACCGGCCTCCTGGCGTGATCTCCACAGGGGCGGCTGGATCTCCTTGGCCATGGGTTTCCCCGTCCTTGCTGGACCCGTTCTTGGGTTTTAGCCAGCACTGGCGGGGGCGGACGGGGGTTTTACTCCTCAGGGAGGCTGAACGGCACCAGCACCAGAAACAGGAGCCACCATCCCAGAACGGCCATCAAAACGGGAGCCACAAGCCACCAGGGCAGGGTAAGGAGCCTCTGGACCAGGAGGGCGGTGCTGATTCCCAGGGAACCGGTGAGCACGATGGACCAGGGCTGGCACCACCAGGGCTTGTGCTGCCAAAACAGCCGGTAACGGGCCAGGGCTCCGTTGGGCGGGGTGTCCACGTTCCTCCGAATCGGCCGGCTTATTGGGTGCTTAAGGCCGCAGGCAAGTTGGCGGATCCAGGCACATAGGCCTTGTTGACGGCAGAGACCCTTTTGAGCGCTTTCATCAAGCTGCTTTCCGCGGCCCGGTATTGGCCGTCGCGGCGGGTGCCCAGATCTTCCAGCTTGAGGGTTTTGAGCTCCTTCTCGGTGAGCTTCACGCTCACATCCGGATCAATGCCGTGCTTGTGGATATCTCGATTGCTGGGGGTGAGGTATTTGGCGATGGTCACCGTCATGCCCGATCCGTCGGAGAGCCCCCGCACGGATTGCACCAACCCTTTGCCGAAGGTTTTCTGGCCCACGAGAACGGCGCGCTTGTTGTCCTGCAGGGCACCGGAGAGGATTTCGCTGGCGCTCGCCGACCCCTCATTCACCAGCACCACAATGGGCTTGGTGGTGAGGGCCCGACCGGTGGCCTTTTTGACATCCTGAATGCCATCCCGGGTCTTCGTGGAGACGATGACCCCTTCATTCAGAAGTTGGCGGGCAATTTCGATGCTGGCCACAAGCAAACCGCCAGGGTTGCTGCGCAAATCCAGCACATAGCCCTCCACGCCTTTCGCTTCCAGATCCTTCAAGGCCGCCTGCATGTCCTTGGAGGCGTTGGCATTGAATTGCTTGAGTTGGATGTAGCCCACCTTCACACCCTCGGGTGTGGTGTTCAGCTGATGCTCCACCGCATGGAGCTCGATGAGCTCGCGCATCAGGGGCACATCGATCAGGGATCCCTTGCGGCGAAGGGTGAGCTTCACGGTGGTGCCCGCCTTGCCGCGGATCAGCTTCACCGCCTCCTCCGTGCTCATCCCCTTGGTGGTCTTGCCATCGATCGTCACGATGACGTCCTTCGGTTGCACCCCGGCCCGAGACGCAGGAGAACCATCGATGGGCGACACCACCACCAGCTCCTTGGTCTCCTTGTCGAGGCTCAACTGGATCCCCACCCCGGAGAGTTCGCCGGAGGTGTCGATCTGCATCTCCTTGAATTCCCGCGGATCGAGGAAGCGGGTGTAGGGATCATCCAGGGTGCCCAGCATGCCGCGGATGGCCTCATAGGCCTCCTTGGGGCTGCCGTAGCTCTTGGAGAGCAGATCCTTGCGGAGGGTGCGCCAGCGCTCCGGGGTGTACTTCCCCGTGGTGTCCAGATAGTCGCGGAACACGATTTGCCAGGCCTGATCCATCACCTCCTTGGGGCTGTCGGTGATGGCAAGGGTGGGAGTCGGTGCCATCACCATCTCCCGTGCCAGAACGGCAGTGGTGGCACAGGCACCGAGTCCAACAAGCACCACAAAGGTGGTGCGACTGCTCAGCATTCCGGCTTGGCCTCTAAGGAAACAGATCGTTGGATCAACGTAGCGCCGAATTGTCCTCCTCGAACAGATTCAGGGATCAACCCAGCGGCCGTCCTCTTTGATCAGGGCGATCAGGGCTTCCACCCCTTCGTTTTCCGGCACCCGGCGGATTTCCTCCCGACCCCGATAGAGGGAAATTGTGCCGGGGGTCTTGCCCACATAGCCGTAGTCGGCATCGGCCATCTCGCCCGGTCCGTTCACGATGCAGCCCATCACGGCGATGTCCAGGCCCGTGAGATGGGCGGTGGCGCTGCGCACCTTGTGCAGCACCTCCTCCAGGTTGAAGAGGGTGCGGCCGCAGCTGGGGCACGCCACGTATTCCACCATCGTTTTCCGCAGGCCCAGGGCCTGCAGGATCGAGTAGCAGACGGGGATTTCCTTCTCCGGTGCCTCGGTGAGCGACACCCGGATGGTGTCGCCGATGCCCTCGGCCAGCAGGGGGGCGATGCCGGCGGTGCTCTTGATGCGTCCATAGTCGCCGTCGCCCGCTTCCGTCACCCCCAGGTGGAGGGGGTAGGGGAAGCCTTCGGCGTCCATGCGGGCGGCCATCATCCGATAGGCGGCCATCATCACCGGGGCCCTCGAGGCCTTCATCGACACCACGATGTTGTGGAAATCGAGGCGGTCGCAGAGGCGGATGAATTCCAGGGCGCTCTCCACCATCCCCAGGGGGGTGTCGCCGTAGGTGAAGAGCATGCGTTCGGCCAACGAGCCGTGGTTCACCCCGATGCGCAGGGCCTTGTCCTGCTCCTTCAGCAGGCTCACCAACGGTTCAAAGGTGGTTTTGATCCGTTCGCCAATGGCGGTGAATTCCTCTGGGCTGAAGTCAGACCGCTCGGGATCAGGCTTGTCGAACACGAACAGCCCTGGGTTGATGCGCACCTTGTCCACATGGTGCGCCACTTCCAGGGCGATCTTCATGCCGTTGTGGTGCACATCGGCCACCAGGGGCACGGGGCGGTAGGTGTCTTCCAGGCGCTGGCGGATCTCCTTGACGGCCTTGGCGTGGGCCAGGGAGGGCACGGTGAGGCGCACGATCTCGCAGCCCGCCTCGTGGAGGCGGCGGATGCCGGCGGTGGCCCCCTCTACATCCAGGGTGTCCTCATTGATCATCGATTGCACCACCACCGGGTGGTTGCTGCCGATCCACACATCCCCCACCCTCACGCTGCGGGTGGGGCGCCGGTGGATCACCGTGTCGAAGCGGGGGTCGCTGGTCTGGCCGGCGTCAGCGGCGGAGCCTGCGGGGGGGGCAGCGGCGGGATGGGTCGGTGCGGCGGTCATCGCAGGGCGCGGGTGCGTGGCCAAAGCCTGTCACAGCAGCGCTTCAACTGGCGAGTGGCCCGGGGCGCCCTTCGTTACGCCACCCAGCACACAACCTCGCCGTATCCCACCAAGGTTCGGTCGGCGGTCAACAGACGCAGGCCTTCTCTCTGGGCTTGGACCACCAGCAGGCGATCAAAGGGATCGCGGTGAATCAGGGGCAGATCCTGCACGGCCAGCACATGCTCGGCCTGGATCGGCTGCTCCTGGAATCCCTCCCGAAGCAGTCCCCGGCGCAGGGCCGATGGATCCACTTGGAAATCCTTCCGACCGAGGGAGGCTTTGATGGCCGTTTCCCAGAGGCTCACCACGCTGTAGCGGATGTCGTTGCGTCGATCCACCAGATCCGACGCCAGGGAGGTGGACAGCCGCTGCGGGGCGTAGGCGGCCCAGATCAGCAGCTGGGTGTCCAGCAGCAGGCCCGTCATGGCTCTTCCGGGGATGTCTCGTCATTGAGCTGGAACATGGCGTTGATCTCTTCCGCAAAATCGCGCTTGAGATCGGCCTTCACCACGGCAGTTCCCGCCAGAAAGCCGAGGCGCCTTGGCGGCGGATCAGCCACCACGGGCATCAGACGCACGAGCGGTTTGCCGGCGCGGGCAATCACCACCTCTTCACCGGCCAGGGCCTGATCCACGTAGCGCGAAAGGTGGGTCTTGGCGTCGTGAAGGTTGACCTGCATGGCGGCCGAGGCGCGGCAACGGGGTCAGCTTAGTCGAGTTGGCGGCTAAGCCTGCAGGACGATGGATCCCGCGGCTGCGTGGTGCTGACCAGCCGCGGGACTCCCCCCATCCTTGGTGTTGCGGCCACCCTCTCCTTCAGCCGCCGCCTGCGCAAGCGAGTGCGCTCCGCCGGGCTGGACGGGGCAAGCATGCCCCGCGACGGTTCAGTTGGGCAGCTCCTCCTCCACCGCAAACACGATCAGCTCGCTGATCACCAGCTCCTCCGGCAGGGCGTCGCTGGCTTCCCAAAGATCCGCTGCCGTGATGGGGTAGCCCGCGGCCTGGGCGATGGCGGCCACGGCCGCCGCATCCTCCGCAGTGGCCAGGGCCTCCAGAAGGGCCGCGTCGTGCTCGGCCTCCAGCAGGAAGCGAGCCAGGGGGTCTTCGATGGGGGTCAGATCGGGCTCGGGAGGGAACAGCTCCTCCGCCGGAATGCCGGTGGCTCGCCAGAGATCCGCTGCCGTGATGGGGTAGCCCGCGGCCTGGGCGATGGCGGCCACGGCCGCCGCATCCGGAGCACTGGCGAGGGCCCGCTGGAGCTCCTCGTCGCCCTGGGCCTGATGGAGGAAGCCCACCAGGGCCTCTTCCATAGGGATGCCCCAGCCCTCCTCGGGGCTGGCTTCCAGCGGCAAGGGGGCCTCCAGGGGCCCTGGGTCGCTGATCAGTTCCTCCGGACTGGCCGCACTGGCGCGCCAGAGGTCCAGTTCCGTGATGGGGTAGCCCGCCGCCTGGGCGATGGCGGCCACCGCCGCCGCATCCGGAGCGGTGGAGAGCGCTTGTTGCAACGTCTCATCCCCCTGAGCCTGATGCAGGAATCCCCGGATCGGGTCCTCCTCCAGCCAGGGATCGGGGAGGACAGCAGGGCCGGTCGTGAACTCTTGTTGGGAGGACAGGCTCTCTCTTGCGGCGGCCGAGGGCTCCTCTGGCGCAAGGAGAGCGTCCGGGTCGGGCAGGATCTCCTCTGGCGTGGCGGCGCTGGCCTGCCAGAGATCCAGCTCGCTCACGGGGTAGCCCGCGGCTCTGGCAATGGCTGCCACGGTGGAGGCATCCGGTGCCTCGCAGAGCAGGGCCTGGAGCCGTTGGTCGGTGTGGGCCTGCTCCAGGAAGGCCTCAAGGGACGCGAGCGACATGGGGAGGCAGCAGCACCACCCTTTGCTTAGCAAGGGGCGCCGCCTTCGCCCACGCCCCTTCGCCGATGCCAAGGTGCTTGTGCGGATCCCTAGAGCGTGTCGAGCCGGCGCCGGAGCTCCTTCAGGTCTTGCCAGGTGTGCCATTTCGGCGAGCCCTGCTCCTTGGAGGCGTTGCGAAGCAGATAGGAGGGATGAAAGATCGGCATCAGCCACCGCCCCTCCAAGGCCCCGTCCCCTCCCTGCTGCCACTGCCCCCGCAGACGCGTGATGCCCCCCTTGATGCCCAGCACCCCCTCCATGGCCGTGGCGCCGGCGAGCACGATCAAGGCCGGATCCACCAGGGCGATCTGCTCCAGCAGCCAGGGGCGGCAGGCGGCCATCTCCTCGGGGGTGGGTTTGCGGTTGTCCGGAGGACGGCACTTCACCACATTGCAGATGTAGGCCCCCTCATTGCTGTCGATGCCCACACTGGCGAGCATCTGATCCAGCAGCTGGCCGGCCCGCCCCACGAAGGGGAGCCCCTGGGCGTCCTCCTGGGCGCCGGGCCCTTCGCCGATCACCATCAGGGGAGCCTGCGGATTGCCCCGACTCACCACCACCTGCTGGCGCCCCTGGGCCAGAGGGCAGAGGCGGCACTCCGCGCAGGCCTGGGCCAGGGTGGCAAGAGCGGTCGATTGAGGAGAAGGGGAATCCGGCTGGGGCATGGACAGTCCCCTGGAGGGGGGGGAAGACAAACGGGGAGTGGGCTGGGTCGGGATCGGTCGGAGGTTGCCCAACAAAAAGGTATGAAGTTTCCTGAATAAACACCCAGGCGCCTCGGCTGGCCGACTTAGTGCAGGATGACGCATCCCAATCCGCTGTGCCTGCCCTGATGTCGGCCCCGCTGAAGCTGTCCGTCAGGGGTGCCTCCCTGCAACCCTCCCTCACCCTGGCTATCGCCGCCAAGGCCAAGCAGCTACGGGCTGAAGGGTGCGACATCTGCAGCCTCTCGGCGGGCGAGCCGGATTTCGACACGCCGGCCTTCATTCGCCAGGCCGCTGCAGCGGCCCTCGAGGCGGGGCACACCCGCTACGGCCCGGTGCCCGGAGAGCCAGCCCTGCGGGCGGCCATCGCCCAGAAGCTCAGGGAGGAGAATGGCGTTGCCGCCACACCCGACCAGGTGCTGGTGACCAACGGCGGCAAGCAGGCCCTCTTCAACCTCTTTCAGGTGCTGCTCAATCCTGGGGATGGAGTGCTCCTCCCCATCCCCTGCTGGCTGAGCTACCCGCCCATGGCGGAGCTGGCGGGCGCCACGGTGCAACCCCTGGTCACCGAAGCCTCCCGGGGCTTTCGTTTCACCGCCGAGGAGCTGGAGCAGGCCATCACCCCAGCCACCCGGCTGCTGGTGCTCAACAGTCCCTCCAATCCCACGGGGATGGTGATGGACCGCTCCGATCTGGAGGCCATCGCCGAGGTGCTGCGCCGCCACCCCGAAGTGGCGGTGGTGTGCGATGAGATCTACGAATCCCTCCTTGCCCCGGGTCACACCCACCACAGCCTGGCGGCCCTGGCCCCCGACCTGGCCGAGCGCATGTTCATCGCCAACGGTTTCGCCAAGGGCTGGGCCATGACCGGTTGGCGGGTGGGCTGGTTGTTTGGTCCCGCCCACGTGGTGGCGGCCGCCAGCGCCCTCCAGAGCCAGTCCACGAGCAATGTGTGCAGCTTTGCCCAGTTCGGAGCCCTGGCGGCCCTCCAGGGTTCCCGCGACTGCGTGCAGGAGATGGCCGCCCGCTTCCATGAGCGCCGCCAGCTGCTCAACGCGGGCCTGGCCTCGGTGCCTGGATTGCAGTTGGTGGCGCCAGAAGGGGCGTTTTACGCCTTCCCGGATGTGAGCGCCTGGGGGCTGGATTCGATGACCCTCTGCAACCGCCTGCTCGATGAGGTGGGTCTGGCGGTGGTCCCCGGCGTCGCCTTTGGCGACGACCGCTGCATTCGCCTCTCCTGCGCGGCCTCCACCGACACGATCCAGGATGGTCTGCAGCGGCTGGTGGCCTTCCAGGCCAAGCTCTGAGTTCCCCGTCGCCCCGCCGCATGCGTTCAGGCGTTCCTCAAAAACTCGCCGTCATCGGAGACAGTGGCGTGTTCGGCTGGGGGGATCCGGAGGAGGGGGGCTGGTGTGAACGGCTGCGGCGGCACTGGATGCCCCTCCCCGCCGGCCCCGTGGTTTACAACCTGGGGGTGCGGGGCGACGGGCTGGAGCGGGTGGCGGCCCGACTGACGGCGGAGGTGGGCGTGCGAGGGGAATTGCGCCGCCAGGTGCCCCAGGGGATCCTGCTGGCGGTGGGGCTGAACGACACGGCCCGGATCGGCCGACCCGATGGTCGGCCCCAGCTGGCCCCGGAGGCCTTCCTGTTTGGCCTGCGACAGTTGCTCAGCCAGGCCCAGGCCCTGGCGCCGGTGTTCGTGCTAGGCCTCACCCCGGTGCTCGAAGACACCATGCCCTGGGCCGAGGTGCTCTGGTATGGCCTGGCGGACGTGCAGCGCTATGAGGGCCTGCTGGAGGAGGCCTGCATGGAGGCCAATGTGCCCTTCCTGCCGGTGCTTCACCCCACTGGTCGCGCTGGCTGGCGGATGACGGCCTGCACTGCAACAGCGAGGGTCATCGTTTTCTCTTTGAGCGGGTGCGCCGCTGGCCGGCCCTGCTGGCGTGGGCGGGTCTGGAGCTGCAGGAGCTGTCCACCCCCCAGGCCTGTTGACCCTCCCCCGATCGGGGGAGCGTGAAATCCCCTGATCGGCGGAAGACAGGGGTGGGTTCACGGCCCGACGCTTTGAGAAGAGCGTTGCTTTCCCCATGACCGCTTCCTCCCCTTCCCCTCGCCATCCCCTCCCCCATTCCCCCCTGCGGGCCCCCCGGCCCCTGCGCCGCCAGACCCCAGCGCACCGCCAAGGGCCAATCCATCAAGCCCTGGATCGGCAGAACCGTTGCTGGTTGGAGGCCTATGCCAACAGCCCCGATCCCGTCACCCGTCTCCATTGGCGCAATCGCCTGGTGGAGGCGAATCTGGGGTTGGTCCACAGCGTGGCCGCCCGCTTCGTGGGGCTCACCCAGATGCCCTATGGCGATCTGGTGCAGGTGGGCTGTCAGGGGCTGATCCGGGCCGTGGAGGCCTTTGATGGGCGCCGGGCCCGCTGCCTCAGCACCTTTGCCATCCCGTATGTGCGTGGCGCGATCCGGCACGAATTGCGCGACCGGGAGTCGTGGATTCGCCTGCCCAGACCCCTGTGGGAGCTGCGCCAACGGCTCCGCCGCCTCCAGGAGGAGCGCCGAGCCCAGGGGTTGGCGCCCCTGGGGCGGGAAGGGCTGGCGAGCGCCCTGAGCTGCACCCCCGGGGAGCTGGTGGAGGCGGAGGGGTTGCGGGAGTTGGGTCAGCCCCTCAGCCTGGATGCCCTCCAGTGCGGCGGGGGCGACGCCGATGGGCTCACCACCTGGCTGGACCAGCTTGCCGACCCCCGGTCTCTCCCGTCCCAGCTCCCCGCCGCCGCGCCCACCTGCGGCGATGCCCTGCGCCGCGCCCAGGTGGGATGGCTGCGGCACCAGCTGAATCACCTCGATCCCCTCCAACGGGATCTTCTGCAGGGCCGGGTGGTGGTGGGCTGCAGCTGGGTGGAGCTGGGCCGGCAGCATGGCCTCCACCCCCGCATGGCCGAACGCCGTTGCAACGCTGCCCTCCGCCAGCTGAAGGCGCTGGCGGAGGGGTGGCAGCATTCTCCTAGCTCTGCCTCTGGCGGCAGCGGCAACGGGGGCGCCCCAGAGACGGAGGCCCTCAGACCTGGAGCCTGAAGGCCAGGGCCACGCCCATGGCCATCAGGGCGGCCACCAGGGTTTGCAGGCCATTGACCAGCTCATTGCTGAGCCAGGTGATCCGCCCCTGCAGGGTGGCGCCGATCAGGCTCTCCATCAGGGTGGCCGCCACACCCACGGCGGTGACCAGGGCCAGGGCCGAGGGGGTTTCGATCACCCCCAGGCCCGCCATCACCGCGGCCATCAACCCACTCCCCACCACGCTGGCGGCCGTGCCCTCCAGGCTGATGGCCCCCTCCGTTCCCCGGTCCACGGGACGCAGAGTGGTGATCAGCACGGTGTGACGCCCCCAGCGCTTGCCGATCTCACTGCCGAAGGTGTCCGCCAGCTTCGCCCCCAGGCTGGCGGCAAATCCCAGCAACAACAGGGAAGCCTGGGGCCCGGCCAGGGGGGTGAGGCCCGCCAGGACCGCCGCCACCAGGGCCGACCCCCAGACATTTTCCGGCCCCCGCCGGCCTCCGCGGGCTTCCGCCAGGCCGCTGGCCTGCTTGGCCTTGAACCCCAGTTTGGTGACGGCTGATCCCAGGGCCAGATAGGCCACTACCGCCAGCCAACCGCGCCAGCCGAGTGTTCCCCAGAGCACGGTGCCGAGGATGCCGGCGTGGATCCATCCCTGGGGAGTGAGCAGGGGGGCCCGTTGGGCCAGGGCGATGAGCAGGGCGTTGAGCAGCAGCGCGGTCGCCCAGTGGGCTGGCTCCTGACTGGGGAGCAAGAGGGAGAGCGGCGGCATGGCCCGGGGAATCTGTTGCACAGGTCTAAGGGTTGGGGCCGCAACGGCTCCGGCAGCGGATAATCGGCTGATTCGTGCTGCGGCCTCCAGCCATGTTTTTCCGGAAGCAGAAGTTTTTCCTCGATCTCACCGGCCAGCAGGGCACGGAGCAGGAGAGCAAGGCTGGCCAGGAACAGAAGGTGACCATTGCTCCCCCGGCGGCTCCGGCGGTGAAAAAGGAGCCAGCGGCAGCCAAGGTTGCTCCCGCAAAGGCCCCAGCTCCAGCTGCGCCAGCGGCCGCCGTTGCCCAGGCCGCTCCGGCTGCTCCTGTGGCCGCCGCCGCTCCAGCCCCCCCTGCCGCCGCAGCACCGGCAACGACGCGCACAACGGCCGAGGAGATTGCCGCCCAGCTGGCCGCTGAGGCCGCCAGCCGTCCCGCCCCCTCCCTGTCCACCTTTGCTCCGGATTGCCTCACCCCTGGCGCCGCCACCCCCCGCCGCCGCCGCAGCGCGGGCGCCAACCTGGGGGCCTTCAAGGAGATTGCTCGGGGGTTGATGAAGAGCTGAGCTGGCTGCGCCAGCCCGCCAGCCAGGCCGAAGCCGCCACCGCCGCTGTCGACGTGCGCAGGATCGTGGGCCCCGCACTCACCGCAATCCATCCGTGGGATTGGGCGGCCTCCTCCTCCGCGGGGGTCCAACCCCCCTCCGGGCCGATGGCCACCCACACCGGCTCCCTGGA
>JBEIGX010000075.1:0-10403 GCA_040381675.1 Aphanothece sp. | reverse complement strand
CGGGACGCCCGGGAGGCGCGAAAGTGGTTGGCGTTGGATCGCTGAGGGTGCTCACTCAGGAGGACTTGTCCTTGATCAGCTGAAACAAGGCCAGGGCTTCGGCATTGGGCGTTCCCTTAAAGGCGATGGCGCGGATCTCCCGATTGCCCGTGCCGCTGTAGATGGCCTGAAAGCCAGCCGCCTGCAGAACGCGCAGAAGAGATGGGCGGGTGAAGCCTGTTTTATGGGCATAGAAATCATGGCCGCTGCGCTCGATCTCGACGCTGTAGCCGTAGATCACATCCAGCACCATGATCGGCCCTGCGGGTGAGGTATAGAGCACATCCTCAAGGTCGAGATTGTTCTCGATCACCTCCCGCATCACCGCATGGATATCGGGCACGCGGATGTGGGCAAATCCCCCCTCCTGCAACACATGCAGGAAGCCAGCCAACACCTTGGGCACGTCATGGCGGTAGTAATGCTCCAGGTTGTGGGAGCAATACACGGCAGCGAACTGGTCGGGTTCCAGGGTGGTGAGTTGGCGGGCGTCGCAGAGGATATCGGGCGCTCCCTTGGGATCAATATCCAGGAGCAGATGCTCGAATTCCGCATATTGGGGTGGCAGGGCAATCGCCTTGTTATTGCCACCGACGTTGAGAACTTTTTTCATCCCTTACCCGTTGCATCGCCAAAGGCTATCGACCGCGCCCCGCCTGTGCTTCAGCGGCTGCAGAGGGCCGGGAGCTTAGCGGGTAACCCTTGCGCCGCTGACGGAGGGGCAAGAGCGGCCGCCAGGGGAGCCAAGCGCAGGGGAGGATTCCCCGGCAGCCCCACCCACACCTTCCAACCCTGCCCCTTGCCGTACTCCCGCACGTTGTCGTAGCCGGAGCGCGAAGGCTGCCAGTTGCCGTCATCACCGCCGATGCGCACATAGAGCATCCCCTGGCTGCCCTGCACCGCGGCGGCATAGACGCCCGACTGGCGGGCATTCTGCTGCACATAAAGGGCACTTCCCGCATGCACCCCCGCCACCTTGCGGGCATTGATGAGGGCCTGAATCTTCCGCTGCAGATCCGCCCCCCACTCGAAATAGTGCTTCCAATAGACGCTCGGCACCCCCGGGTGGCTGAGCAGGTAGGCGTAGGCCTGCTCCACCTGCCAGTTATTGGCGAAGCTGTCGAACTGATGGCCCTTCTGGGGCGTGCCGTCGTCGTTGGTTCGGTAGCCGGTGTCGTGGTTTTCAGCAAACGTCACCGCCCGCTGCTTCCAGGGCAGTCCATCGGTGGTGTCGCCCATCAGGCCAGGGCCGAAGTTGAAGGCGTAGAGATCGCCATAGCGGCTTGCCCTGATCGCCTCCGTCAGCCTGAAGAACCCTGGGAAATCAAACGCATAGCTGCTGCTTCGCAGATGGTCGGCTCCCTTGGCAGCGGGTTGGGTGGAGGTCGCCCAGATCCAGCCGCGCATCTCGCCTTGCTTGTCCCAGTCGTATTCCCCCACCGCGAAGGTGGGCCGGGTAACGGCGTTGTAGCAGCCCACCCAACGGGCGTCGTAACCATGCACCATGTCGTAGCGCCAGCCCCGATAGCCCAGGGCCTTCAACTGCAGCAGATACCGCAGGATGTCCTTACGCACGGTGGGATCACCGTGGTTGATGTCGCGGAAGCTCTCGTAATTGAAGGTGCGGCCCGCCCGGTATGGCACCGGATCCTCACAGGTGCCGCGCTGAGCCGCAGGCGTGCGGCTCAGCCCCGATGCGGGGTTGGTGAACGCCTCATCGGAGGCACAGATGGCCTGGGTGCCCCAGGCCGGATTCTGGAAATCGGCCCACCCCTGGTTGCCATCCCGGTGGTTGATCACCACATCGGCAATCGGCTCCACCCCCTTGGCCAGCAGGTCCTTCAGGAGCTGTTGCTGCTGGTCCTTGCTGCCGTAGCTGTTGTCGAACCTGAAATATTGCTTCGGGTTGTAACCGGCACTGTGCTCCCCGGCGTAGACGGGAGGGGGCAACCAGATCAGATCAAAGCGACCTGCGGCGATGGCCGGCACCTTCCCCCGCACCACCTCATACCAAGGCTTCTGGCCAAACTGAGGAAAGTGTTTGCTGCCGTGCCGATACGACTCCCAATAGAAGCCCTGCAGCAGAACCCGACCATCGTTCCAAGGCTGGGGCGATGGAGGAGGAATGGCTGCGGCAGCAGAGGAGATGAACGGGCCAACCCAGAGGATGGGAGCTGCCAGAACTGCCCAGGGCATGGACGAAGGACCCTCTTGGCGCATCATGAACGTCGTTGATAAATCGCAAGCCTGTAGGAGGAGGGAAAGGAGCGGGGCATCGGCAAACGCTCAAAGAAAGAGAATCTATCCTTCCATGCGTTGTCAAGAAGATCAAATTTTTGATCATCCATATTCACAGTTGCAGGCAAGTCCTTGGGAAGAAAGGGATACTGCTGCGGATGAAGATAGTAGCGAATTCTTTTTCCTGTCATGGATTCGTACCGCTTCAGCCATCCTGACTTCTGGGGACCAGAATTTTTTTTGATGAAGCCGGCGACAGCCTGATCACCAGAATTAGCTTCGGCGTTTGTCAGAGAGGAATGGGGATCAGATAGCAGGACAAGCGATGGCGCCATCACTTCCGGATATCCAATGACATCAGCAGGTGAATGCAACCGGCCAGGGTGTTCAGCGACAACACCAGTACGCCTTAAAAAGGAGGCAGCTTGTGGATAGGTAGAGGAATTATTGAAGTGGCCAATTCCAATGAAAGAATACAACCCAAAGATATAGAGATAAAGAAAGGAGATGGCCAAGGCAGCACGAGATAAAAACCTTGGCTTCAGCACAGATGAAAGCGTAAATCTTGAGACCAGGTCGGCATCGAGCATGAACGCGAGCACAAGGGGCACAAACGTAACGTATCCGTAATCGCCCATGGTTGCAGAAGACCAGTAAAGGACCGAAGCCAAAACCAGAAAAGACAGCACCTTTCTCCGGACCAGGAGCTCAAGCAAAAAGAGCAATGAAGCGCTGACAACCATGAGGTTTGTGGCAGGAGAAGGCAGGCTGTAACCCCATCGACCCGCGCGAAAATTAAGGGTTTTTGGCAATTCATTCAGAGCACTTTTACCAGCAAATGCAATATTTTGGATCCAATGCACAAGGCCAAAAGGAAAAAGAATCTGGAAGGCGGCCATGGCGCCCAAGAGCGCCACCAATGCCCCAATCCCGAATGCGTAAGCACTCCTCCTGGAAGCGGCAGGGGAGAAACCCTTTGCCATCATGATGACAAAACAGAAGACCCCATAAACCAGGCCTGGCAAAGGGGAAGTCAGGCAGGCCAAAGCGGAGATAATTGGCAGCAGAAGAAAGACGACTTCCGATGATGCCCCCAGTTCGGCGCCCAATAAGGGAAGAGAGAACAGCAAGGGAAGCAACTGCTCAGGCCTCCCCTGAAGGCCCAACACAATCACACCAGGGACAACAGCAAAAACCAAAGGCTTCCAAAAACTTATTCGCCTATTTCGTTTTAAAATGAGAAAGAATAGAACAGCATAGGCAACATAAGTGACTGCATTGATGATGGACATCCAAACCAAAAGCGACGCCATGCTCGAGGCGCGAAACAATCCCCCATAAATCAAAGGCTGCAAAACGCCATGAAAATCATAAATATTATTTCCATGAAGAAACAAATAAGTTAAATAGCCATCAAAGATCCAGCCCTTACCCGAAGCAACATTTGTCACAACAGGAGCAAAGAAAGCAGCGTCCCAGTGAAGACCAGGCCAGCCGATAGAATTCAAGAAAAAAAAGACAGCTATAACTGCCAAAGACGCGAGAACCATCAAAGAGGTTTGCTTCTCATGCCCACAAGAACGTTTGGAGAAGGAAGACCGATTCATTGGCGAGCGGTGTGAATCGACCGCCCACCCATGCCTGATGGCCAGCAGGGCAGGCTGCTTATTAGAGTCGCTCACCATTAAAGCCCGGGTCGCTACCCTTCCCAGGGCCAACTACACTACAACGCAATATAATGATTGATTTTATTGCGTTTCCCTCTCCTGCCGGGTTCTGGGAAGGCTGGACTCATAAAAGGTCGGCCACCTCACACCAGGAGCTGGGATGGGGCGTCAGATACTCCGCTTCACCGCCGCCCTCACCCTGGGCCGGCGCCGTCAGGCAGAAGTCCATGGCGATCGACACCCGTCGCTCCTCCCCCGTTGTGTTCTCCAGCACCCCATGGTCGACGGAGGCGGGAAACATCAGCAACAGGCCTGCCATCGGGGCCACATCCCACCAGGGTGCATTCCAGTCCTGGGCCCCTGGCAGCCCGGCCGTGATCGGCCCCCCATGGCCCACCGCCAACCCGGGCACCAGTTCGTTGACCTGGCGCGGCGGCCACAGCCGCAGGCAGCCACTGGCCCCCGTGCCATCCCCGGTGAGGTAATAGATGGCGCTGAGATGGGCATTGGGGTGGTGATGGCGCCCGATCCCCTGGCCCTCCTCACTCACCACCGGCCAGGCCCGCTGCAAAAACAGGGCCACCTGGCGCCTGTCAAATCCGAGGGCTTCCACATATGTTGCTGCGGCCTGGGCCAGCCGCGCCAACAAAGGGGCGAAAGCGGGAAGGTGCTGCAGCTGGCCGTGGCCATGGAGATCCCCAGTCCAGGCGCACCCCTCCTGGGGATTGCCCTGAGCCGCACCCCGCAATCTCACGATCTCCTGAAGCAACACGGCCGTTTCCAAAGGATCGGGGGCCAACTGCATCTGGCCCAACGCCAGAGGGAACAGGGGCTGGAGCGAGAGGCTCCCCAGGGGCAGGGGCGCAGGGAGAGGGGGAACAGGCTGGTCGGGCGACATGGGAAGGCGGCGGCAGCGGCGGCTACTGGAGCATTCCATCACTCCCTGTACACCGCCAGAGCCGCCAGGAGCCCCCCCGCGAAACCCGCCACATGGCCAATCCAGCTCACTCCCGGGGGGCTCAGGAAAGGCAGCAGCGCAGGCAACAGCCCTCCGTAGGCCAGTACACAGCCCATGGAGAGAAGCACGGCCAAGGGGCGCTTTTCCAACCAACCGATCAGGAGCAGATAACCCAGCAGGCCATAGACCACTCCCGAAAGACCATGGCTGGCCGCCGGCCAGAGCAACCAGACAGGAATCTGCAACAGCAGCACACCGATCCAGACAGCCCAATAGTCCCTGGTGCCCTTCAGAAGCACCAGCCAGGAGAGGGGGAGAAACCAGACCGAGTTACTGATCAGATGAGCGAAACCGCTATGGCTGAAGGGGGCTGTCAGCAGACCCCACCAAGGGCCGCCGTAGACCATGGGGAGATTCCAGCGGCCACGAAAGACCAGCTGATCGATCAGCTCCTGCGCCCAGGGGATCGCCAGGATGGCCACGGGCAGCAGCACCCGGCGCTTGAGGCGGGCCAGGGACTGATCAAGACGCAGGGCCAGGCCCATCCGCGATGAACAATCAGACGTCGTGATCAAGCGTATCCCTATGGATCAGCGCACGGACGACACAAAAAAGCTGCCCAAACATCGTTTGAGCAGCTGAGTTTTTCTGTAGCGCTTCCTGATCAGGACATCGCGGCGGCACCGCCCACCACTTCCAGGATTTCCTGGGTGATGGCGGCTTGACGGGCCTTGTTGTAATCCAGCGTCAACGTTTTGGCCAAGGCCTTGGCATTGTCGCTGGCGTTGTTCATGGCCGTCATCCGACTGGCGAGCTCACTTGCGGCAGCTTCCTGGAGAGACCGCAACAACTGGTTGTCCAGATAGAGCGGCAGCAGGGCATTGAGCAGTTGATCCGGGCTCTGCTCAAACACAAAGTCTGGAGCCAGGGGGGCCTGGGTGTTGTCGATGGCCACCTTCTCCACCCCCAGTTCGCCATCTTTGGTGACAAGCCTGAAAATCTCATCCTCCGGATTGGCGATGCCCTGGGGATCCAGGGGCAGAAGGGTCTGCACCACCGGCGCGGAACTCACCAGATTGATGAACTTGGTATAGATGATCTCTACACGATCCGTGCTATCGGAGAGGAAATCGGCCAGCACCTCACGGGCCACCCGGTTGGCATCCTTGGCCGTCGGCACCTGCTCAAGGCCGGTGAAGGTAGCTCGGATGGTGTACTTGTCGGCCCGATTCTGGAAGTAGGAGATGGCCTTGCGGCCCATCAGCACAAGATCCACATTCAGGCCCTGGGCCTTGAGCTCAGCAAAGCGCTGCTCGGTTTTCTTGATCACCGAGGAGTTGTAGCCCCCGCAGAGTCCCCGGTCTCCCGTGACGGCCAGGAGGGTGACCCGGTCGACGGCCCGCCCCTTGAGCAGGGGGGAATCGGCCGTATCAAAGGACATGCGGGTTTCCAAGTTCTGGAGCACCCGCGCCAGCCGATCGGCGAAGGGGCGGCTGCGCAGAACCTGCTCTTGGGCCCGGCGCACCTTGGCAGCAGCCACGAGGCGCATGGCCTCAGTGATCTTGCGGGTGTTCTTGACGGAGCTGATCCGGTCGCGGATCTCCTTGAGGTTTGCCATGTCGTGACTCAGGCCGCAGCCAACATGGAGGCCTTCACTTCAGCAATGGCTGCCTTCAGGGTGGCCTCGGATGCATCGCTGAGCTGCTTCTCACCCATCACAGCAGTGATGTAGTCGGCCTTGTTGGTGCGCAGATACTCTCTGAGCTCGCGGCAAAACTGGCTGACCTGATCCACAGGCACATCATCGATCAGGCCCTTGACGCCGGCATAGACCACGGCCACTTGTTCCGCCAAGTTGAGGGGGCTGAACTGGGGCTGCTTGAGCAGCTCCCGCAACCGCTTGCCCCGTCCCAGCTGAGCCTGGGTGGCGGCATCCAGGTCGGAGGCGAACTGGGAGAAAGCCGCCAGCTCATCAAACTGGGCCAGCTCCAGCTTCAGGGTGCCAGCAATTTTCTTGATGGCCTTGGTTTGGGCCGCACCACCCACCCGGCTCACGGAGATGCCCACGTTGATGGCGGGGCGAAGGCCGGAGTTGAACAGGTCGGAACTCAGGAACACCTGGCCGTCAGTGATCGAAATCACATTAGTGGGGATGTAGGCGGAGACGTCGCCAGCCTGGGTTTCGATGATCGGAAGGGCGGTCATCGAGCCCTTGCCCATGGCATCGGAAAGTTTCGCAGCCCGCTCCAACAGACGGCTGTGGCAGTAGAAGACATCGCCGGGATAAGCCTCCCGACCGGGAGGACGGCGGAGCAGGAGCGACATCTGGCGATAGGCCTGGGCCTGCTTGGTGAGGTCGTCGTAGACCACCAGGGTGGCCTTGCCCCTGTACATGAACGATTCGGCGATGGCCGCGCCGGTGTAGGGAGCCAGGTATTGCAGAGCGGCGGGATCGGAAGCGTTGGCCGCCACGATCACGGTGTAGTCGAGGGCGCCCCGCTCCCGCAGAACTTCCACCACGTTGGCCACGGAAGCTGCCTTCTGGCCGATGGCCACATACACGCAGACGACGTCTTCACCTTTCTGGTTGATGATCGTGTCCAGGGCGATGGCTGTTTTGCCGGTCTGCCTGTCGCCGATGATCAGCTCACGCTGGCCCCGGCCGATGGGGATCATGGCGTCGATGGCGGTGATGCCCGTCTGCATGGGCTCATGCACCGACTTACGCTGGATGATGCCAGGCGCCATGGATTCGATCAGGCGGGTCTCGCTGGAGGGGATCTCACCCTTGCCATCGATGGGCTGACCCAGAGAATTCACGACCCGGCCAAGCATGCCGTCACCCACTGGCACAGCGGCGATCTTGCCGGTGGCCTTCACCGTACTGCCCTCCTGAATGCCCAGGCCTTCGCCCATGAGCACCACACCGACGTTGTCTTCCTCAAGGTTGAGGGCGATGCCTTCAGTGCCGTCTTCGAACTGCACCAATTCACCGGCCATCACCTGCTCGAGGCCGTAGATGCGGGCGATGCCATCACCCACCTGGAGAACGGTGCCCACGTTGCTGACAGACACCGAGCTGTCGTAGTCGGCGATCTGCTTCTTGAGGATCGCGCTGATCTCGTCGGGGCGGATGGAAACCATGGCTGGAAAGTCCCTGGGGGGAACGGGGAAGAGGAGGAGAGGGCGTTGGAGGAGGGAGAGGCTTAGCCGGCGGAGGCCAGCGCCAGACCGATGCGGCGAACCTGGCCCTGGAGGCTGGCATCGATGACCTTGGAACCGACCCGAAGCACGAACCCACCGATGAGGGAGGGGTCGACAGCGGTGACGATTTCCACCTTGTCGGTGCCGGCCACGGCCTTCACCTTTTCAGCCAGCTGGTCCTGCTGGGCATCGCTCAGAGGGGATGCGGCAGTGATGGTGGCCAGGGCGATGCCGTTCTGTTCGCGGTAGAGCTCAAGCATCCGTTCGAGAACGGAATCAAGAACACCAATCCGACTGCGGTCGGCGAGGAGTTTGAGGAGGTTGAGGAAGGTGGGAGTGAGGTCCTGGCCGAACAGAGAGACCAGGGCCTGCTTCTTGGCACCTGGCTCAAGAACGGGGGAGATCATGGCCTCCCTCAGTTCCGGAGAGGACTTCCAGACGGAAAGGAGTTCCCGAGCCTGGGTGATCACCTGTTCGGTCTCCCCGGAAGCGGCAGCCAACTGCAGGAAAGCGTCGGCGTAAGGGGTGGTGATGGCGTTGAGTAGGGGCATCAGCGGTTCCCCAGGGATTGGATGGACTGGTCGATGAGCTTGGCCTGAGCCTGCTCATCAAGCTTGCCGGGCAGGGCAGCAAGGGCCGTTTCGATGGCCTTGAGGGCCGTTTCCCTTCGGAGCTGATCGCTCACGCGAGAGGCCTCGTTGGCCAGATCGGAGGAAGCCGCCTGCTTCATGCGGGCGATCTCCTCAATGGTGCGCTGCTCGCTCTCGAGGCGAATCGCGTCAGCGCGGGCCTTGCCATCCGCACGGATCTGATCGGCCATTTTCTGGGCATCCCCCAGACCCTTCTGGACTTCAGCCAGAGCCGTGGAGGCAGAGGTCAGTCGGTCCTCGGCATCCTTGAGGTCGTTAAGGATGGCGGAACGGCGCCGCTCAAGGATGCCGCCGAGAAATCCCCGCAGGAACCACACGAGCCCAGCGATCACGATCGCCAGGTTGATGATGTTGGTTTCGAAGGGGTTGAAATTCAGCCCGAAGCCGCCATGGCTGGCCAGGAGCTGGGGCAGGGAGGCGGTCATGAGGTAGGAAGCAAGCGGGAGACGATCTGCTGACCGAGGGATAAGGCCTGTTGCTCAAGCTGAGCTTTGGCCTTGTCACGCTCAGCATCAATCTCACGACGGGCCTCCTCGCGGGAGGCATTGGCGGCTGCCGTAGCTTCAGCCACGGCAGCCCGGTTCAGCCGATCCATTTCTTGCTCGGCTTCGACCACGAGGGTCTGGGCATCCTGCCGAGCTCCTTTGAGCTGGGCCTTCAAATCGGCCTCAAGGCGCTCGGCCTGAGCCAGCTTGCTCTTGGCTTCTGCTCGGCTGGTGTTGATGAAGCCCTCCCTCTCCTCAACGGCCTTGCCGACCGGGCGGAAGAAGAGCGCATTAAGGACGAAGGTGAGGAGCACCACCTGAAGCGCCATCAAGGGCAGGGTGGCATCGAGATCAAAGAGACCTCCCTCCTGGGCACCGGCTTCGGCAAGCAATAGCCAGCTGGTCATGGAGCGGCGCGGGTGAAACGGCGGGGGCGAAATGGAGAGGGTTGAAGGTGCTGGAGGAACCGACCGGGAAGACCGCAGGGTTCCTCCAACCCATTGTTCAACCGGCGAAGGGGTTGGCGAAGAGCAGCACAAGAGCTACCACCAGGCCATAGATGGTGAGAGCTTCCATGAAGGCCAGGGAGAGCAGCAGGGTGCCGCGGATCTTGCCTTCAGCTTCGGGCTGGCGGGCGATGCCTTCGACAGCGCCGCCTGCTGCGGTGCCCTGGCCAATACCAGGACCGATGGCACCAAGACCGACGGCGAGACCGGCAGCCACAACGGAGGCGGCGGCAGTGAGGGAATCCATGGGGTAACGGGTGATGGGAGTCGCTGGAGGCCTGATGGCCATGGCCTGAAAGGCCGGAGTGGAACCGAAAGGAACCTTGCGCTCGGACATCTCCTGGGTTGAACCGGGGGAGATGGGCCCGGACAAAGCCGGACCTTCGCGCTGAGAGTTTGCCAGACCGCCGGAGGGCGGACCGTGGCTAGTGGTGCTCCTCGTGCACGGCCTCACCGATGTAGTAGGCGGCAAGGGTGGCGAAGATCAGAGCCTGAATCGCACTGGTAAAGAGTCCAAGGAACATCGCCGGGAGGGGCACGATCAAGGGAACGAGGAAAGCCAGAACGGCCACCACGAGTTCATCGGCCAGGATGTTGCCAAACAGACGGAAGGACAGAGAGAGGGGCTTGGTGAAATCCTCCACGATCTTGAAGGG
>JBEIGX010000074.1:0-10563 GCA_040381675.1 Aphanothece sp. | reverse complement strand
GCATTACACGAATGCTGTTTCAGCTTCCACGCGTTTTTCCATCCGCAAAAATCGCTGTGCAAAACGCTCCTTTCCCTATGTTTTCTATGGTCTCCTCCAGCTCCTGTCACGCTGGCTGGAAACCGTCACACGGCATGACGGCAAAGCCTTTCTCTTGCGTGGTCTGGCGACAACCATTCGTCAGGCTGAACAGCAGTGGGGTTTTGATCTGATTGCAGGGAAGAGTCCGGATTTCCAGGTGTTAACGCTCGTGAGTGAGATCACCCAAGCCCTGAATAAACCCTTTTTTGCTCTCATCGATGATCCCCATGGCGCCCGGGATGAATCGGGCTTTTATCCGAGCCAACCGGAATTGCAGAGGCGGATTTTTGAGCAGAGCTGTGGTGCTCTCTTCATGTCTCCCCTGACCCTTGAGCGCTATGTCTCGGCCGGCTTGGTGGCCCCTGAAAAAGTCGTTCACCTCACCGACAGCTATCCCGAGATGGCCGAGCTCTATGTCCCGAATCGAAGCGAGCTTTCGTCCCGTTATCGTCCCGTTTCGGGTCAGCCGATTCTTCGCATGCTGTATCTGGGCATGCTGCCGGAATGGCGCCCGATTGAGCCTTTCCTGGATGCCCTCTGCCAAGTGCAGCAGCAGCAAGACACCACTTTCTCCCTGCAACTGGATATCTATGGCTATGTCTATCCCGCTGCACGCCAACGCATTCAAGAGGATCCCCAGCTGGCAAAGAGCGTTGTGATCCATCCCATGGTTTCCTACGCCCAATCCCATGGGTTGGCTGAGGATGCCGATCTTCAGTTGGTGGTCATCGGCCCCCGCCACCTCGATAACGTTCCTTCAAAGTTCTTTGAATATCTGGGCCATCACAAGCCTGTGCTTGTTCTTGGCCCTTTGCAAAATCCCCTCAAGACCGTGGTGGAGGCCCTAGGAATCGGTGTGTATGTAAATGGCAGTGATGCCCAAACCATCAAGGATTCCCTGATCCGGCTTCCGTTGCAGATTGCCAGCCTGAAACAGGCCTATGAAACCCAGCACAATGGGATCGAGGCCTACAGCGCCCATCGGGTTGCCGGCCAGCTCTGCCGCGCCTTCGACAACGCCCTGGACCGCCACGGCCGGATCAAGTCTGGGTGATCGGTTCGCTTCGATCCAGGCCCTCCACTTCCCCCGCAAACACCCTGCTGGCCGTGATGTCGGCTGCCTCGATGGTCATCAGATCCACCTTCTTGAGGGTGGTCCCCATTTTTGTAAAGAGCCGGTTGGCTTGACGCATCCGGGCCCGATCGATGGCGTTGCGAATGGAGCGTGCGTTCGCAAAATAAGGAAGTTGTTTCCTGCGCTTGATGTAGAGCGAGAACGCGTGCAGTGCCTCCTCGCTGAAGCGATAGTTTTCGCTGGCAAGGATTAATTTGGCGATGGCCAAGAGTTCTGCTTCTGAGTAATCAGGGAAGTCAATATGATTGGCTACACGGGAAGATAGTCCTGGGTTAGACTGATAGAAGACGTCCATTCGTTCTTTGTAGCCTGCAAGAATCACCACTAGATCATTGCGATTATTCTCCATCACCTGCAGCAGGATCTCGATGGCCTCTGCTCCATAATCACGCTCGTTATCTGGGCGGTAGAGATAATAAGCTTCATCGATGAAAAGCACCCCGCCCATGGCTTTCTTGAGCATCTCCTTGGTTTTTGGGGCGGTATGGCCGATGTACTGGCCCACCAGGTCGTCTCGGGTCGCTGTCACCACATGCCCCTTTTTGACATAGCCAAGGCGATGGAGGATCTTGGACATCCTTTCCGCCACGGTGGTTTTCCCTGTGCCTGGGTGTCCCGTGAACGACATGTGCAGGCTGGGTGCCGTGGTGACCAGTTCCATCTGCTCCCGTGCCCGGTTGACCACAAGCAGGGCGGCAATTTCGCGGATCCGCGCCTTCACGGGCTGAAGACCGATCAGCTCCCGATCCAGTTGGTCCAACAACTCCTGGATCCCTGCTGTGTCGTAAGTGCTCTGCAAGTCGATGCTGGGTTCGTCTGGCCCAACGGCGCCAGCGTTGGCCTCGATCGCTTCAGAGAAGGTCATCAATCGCGGCGGCAAAGGACGTTTCGCTGGGGCCGATCTCTGCGCCTTCCCCCTCAGCACGCACGGTCAGATTGACGTAGGTGCGTCCAAAGCTGATGTCGGGGAAGCAGCCTTCCTGTTCCGAGAGGCTGTTCAGCCGCTCCAGGAAGATGCGCGTGCTTTCGTAATCGGAAAATTCGATGCGCCTTTCAAGCCGCTCAGGACGCGCTCGGTGGGTCCAGGGTTGTTCCATCCCATCAGATTACGCCTGCCCCTCATCCAGGCAGTCTGTCCGTGCCAGAGACAGCCGAGCGGCCCATGCAGCTGCGTAGGCCTGGTTGGCAGCCTGCTCCTGGGGACTGGTGCTGCTGAGGGGATGGGGGAACGTTCCCCGGATGGCCGCGTTGGTGACGCAGAACATGGCTTTCTGGAAACTCATGCAGATCTTCACGCGTACATCCCCTTCCCCCCGTCCACGGGCCTCATACCAGCTGTGCAGCCGCTCGGGCAGGTGTCTGTACATGTCCTGCATCAACAGACTGGGAGGGATTCCGGCTCCCATGGTGGGCAAGGGATCGGCATAGAGGGCTCCATAGGCAAAAGAGCTCTGATCTGGAGAGATCTGCCTGGCCTGGGCATTGAACGACACCGTTCCCAGAAAGGGTGTGCCCCGCAGGAAGACGGCCTCGACGTAGGGAACAGCCACGTCGACCAGGAAGGTGAGTCCCGCTTCGGGGGGCAACACCCAGAAGTCCTTATCAGCGAGCCGCACCCGATAGGTGATGGGGTTCGCGGCTGCGGCCACCAATCCGTCCTTGATGAACTCGACCACGTCGTCGATCGAGCCCACCTTCCCCTGATGCTCGGCTTCCGCCAGATCCAGAAAGAGATCGCTCATCACCCTCCAGAACTGACCCAGGGCATGGGTGGTGGCGGCCGTGCGAATCAGTTCCGGCAGGAACTGGGGGAACAGGGGGTTCAGGAGGGCGAGCAGAGGATCCCGCCCCGCCTTGCTGCGGATGATCTCTCCGCAGCTGGCCTGGAAGGCCTCGCTGTCGAGATAGGCATCCAGCCCTCCAGTGCCATGCCAGAGCATGGCGCGCATGCAATATTCGGCATATTCAAAATTGATCCGATCGTGGTTGAGATGGCGCCAGATCTTGGCGGGGCTGAGATCGCCATCTAGAAACTTGAAGATCGGGAAAGGATTGAGAAACTGTTCCTCCGCCTGGTAAATCAGATTTCGGCTGTAGGCATCCAGCACGATGCCGTAGCTCTCCAGCACATCCACCACCTGCATGGTGTGGTCGGGCGATTCGGCCAGCAGGGCCTCGCCTGCCAGCAAGCGCCGTTCCAGCTCTTGCCCATTGGGCTGGCCACCGCTTCGTGTGAGCAGTTCTGGAATGACAGGCATCAGCCCACCCCCTGGCTCGTGATGGCCTGGAGGATCAAGGGAATCCGGGCCATCGCTGTGGTGGTGGTTTCCGACAGGGTGCCCAGCAAAGTTGGCACCAATCCCAGAAGCACCACGGCCAGACCCAGGGCTGTGGCTGGGATGGTTTCCCGAGGTGCCACCGGAGCCAGCTGGATGTCGAGGCGGCTATGGCGTGTGGAATCATCCACGGGAGTGATGGCCAGTCGGCCAAAAAAGACCCGATTCACCAGCAGCAGGAAGTAGACGGCCGTGAGCCCGGAACCCACCATGCAAAGCAGGGTGGCGGCCGGAAAAGCGCCAATCGACCCTCGGAACACAAGGAACTCGGAGATGAATCCCGACATTCCCGGCATGCCTGCACTGGCCATCACCCCCAGGATCATCAGGGTGCCCGTGAATGGAAGACCTCGTTCCGGATTCAAGAGCCCCCGCAGGACTTCCAGATCACGGGTTCCCGTTTTGCGATACACGATCCCGACAAGGAGAAAGAGCAAGGCCGAAATCAGCCCATGGCTCACCATTTGAAACTCGGCCCCCAGCAGACTCACGGGCGTGGCCGCTGCTGCGGCCAGCAGGATGGAGCCCATGTGGCCAACGGAGCTGTAGGCCACCATCCGTTTCATGTCCCTTTGGGCAATGGCTGCCAATGAGCCATACAGCACGGAGATCGCCGCCCAGATGGCCAGCCAGGGGGCCATGACGGACCAGGCCTCGGGAAAGAGGCCCAGCCCAAATCGGAGCATGCCGTAGGTGCCCAGCTTCAGGAGCACCCCGGCCAACAGAACCGAAACAGGTGTGGATGCCTGCGTGTGGGCATCCGGGAGCCAGGAATGGAAGGGCACCAGGGGAATCTTGATGCCGAAACCCACCAGCAGCATGGCCAGTAGCACCAGCTGGCTCGTCATCCCCAGCTGGGTGCTGTCCACGGGCAGAAAACTGAAATCGGCCGACCCCCGCAGGACGGCCAGGGCGAGGAACGTGGCGAATATCAGAAAGCCTGAGATGGCGGTGAAGATCAAGAACTTCGTAGCGGCATACGCCTTGCCCGCTCCCCCCCATACGGAGATCAGCAGCCAGAGGGGGATGAGTTCCAGTTCGTAGAAAAGGATGAACAGCAGAAGGTTCTGGGCCAGAAAAGCCCCATTCACAGCCCCACTGATCAGCAACAGCAAAGTGAAGTACAACCGGGGGCGCTGGCTGATGTCGCGCGTGCAGATCACGGCCACCAGAGTGAGAGCGCCGTTGATCAGCACCAAGGGAAGCGAGAGCCCATCGATGGCCAGGCTGTAGGTCAAGCCGATTCCCCTGATCCAGGGAACAGACTCCTGCAGTTGCATTCCCCCTTCCAGGGGGTTGAACGCCAGGAGCACCACCACGCTCCAGGCCACCTGCACACACAGCACGGCCAGGGCCACCTTGCGCATTAGGCCAGGGGCGGGATGGCCGGGCCAAAGGGCCAAGAGCAGGCAGCCGAGGAATGGAATCAAAAGAAGCAGGCTTAACATCGCCGTCACCTCAGCACCTGCAGGGAAACCAGCCCAGCAAACAGGATCACGATGGCGGTGATCACCGTGAACACGTAGCTCTGCAGCTGTCCGCTCACCCCCAGTTTCAGTCCCTCGGCGGTGGCCATGGAGGCCAAACCGACCCGCTCGGCCAGGCGATTGATCACCTGCCGGTCAAAGGCATTGGTGAGGCGGGCGAGGCTGCCCACAAAGGCCACGATGGTGGAGCGGTAGAGGCGATCGGTGTAGAAATCAGACGCCAGCAGATCCTGGATGGCCCGTAAGGGGCGAATCACTGAACGTGAGGAGAACCTGGAGACGGGCAAGGCCAGCTCCGCCACCAGACCCAGCACTCCGCTGGCCAGCACCAGCAGACCCGCCGTGGTCGACACGGGACCCAGGTCCAGGTAGGGCTCCAACCGACGCATGACGGCGGGCAGCAAGGCCGCCAGAACCCCCAGACTCACCATCGGCAGGGCCATCAACCAGAGCACCTCCGGGGTGCGTTTGGTCTTGGGATGGGGCGTGTCGAGAAACACCTGCCGATAGACCCTCACAAGGTTGAACACGGTGAGCGTGTTGGTGAGCAGGACAACCGCGGCAAAAAAGGGACTTGCTGGCAGCAGCACCTCCACAAGCCTGGAGAGGCACCAGAACCCTGCCAGGGGAAAGAGCCCTGTCAGAGCAGCTCCTCCCATGAGATAGGCACTGGTGGTGGCGGGCATGCGTTGTCCCAGTCCGCCGAGTTCCGTGATGTCCTGGCAGTTGGTGGTGGCAATCACACAGCCCACACTCATGAACAGGAGGGCTTTGGCTATCCCATGGGCCAGCAGCAACAACAGGGCAATGGCCGGCTGCTGCAGTGCGATGGCGATGAACACCAATCCCAGGTAGGAGGTGGTGCCATAGGAGAAGGCGCGCTTGAGATCCACCTGGGCGATGGCCACAAGCGCTCCGGCCAGGGCGCTGATGGTGCCCACCACCAGAAGCACCGTGCCCGCCAGAGGAGAGAGGCGCAGCAGGGGCATTACCTTCACCAGCACCAGGGCTCCACAGGTGACCACCGCTGAATTCCGCAGGATGGAGGCGGGATTGGGTCCCTCCATGGCCTCATCCAGCCAAAGATGCATGGGGAACTGGGCGCATTTGCCCATCGGACCAGCGATCAGACCCAGCCCAATCAAGGTGCCCGCCAACGGGGAGATAGCTCCCTCCTGGAGGGCAGTTCTGGACCACGCATCCAGAGCATCAAAGGAGAGGGAAGGGGCCCAGGCGGCCAAGGCCACCACTCCCATTAGAAGCAACACATCGCCCACCCGCTTGGTGAGGAAGGCGTCCCGGGCCGCCGTGACCACCAGGGGCTGGGCATACCAGAAGCCCACGAGCAGGTAGGTGGAGAGGGTGAGCATCTCCAGCAAAAAGTATGTGATGAAAAGGTTGCTGCTGAGCACCACCCCAGCCATCGCGCCCTCAAAGAAGCCCACCAGGGCATAGAACCGGGCCAACGACCATTCCTTGTCGAGGTAGCCCAGGGCAAACACCTGACCCACCAGGCTCATGAAGGTGACGAATTCCAGGGCGGCCAGATTGGTGAGGGAGAGATCAAAGCCGATGCGCAGATCCAGATCTGCCACCTGAAACCAGCGCCAGTCGATTTCTTGGGGACCCAGGGTGAGCACATCCCGAAGGATGAAGCTTCCATGCACCACGGCCAGGAACGTGAGCAGCAGATTCAGATAGGCCGCTGGCCTAGGGCCATTGCGTTTGATCCAACCGGCGGCCCATGGCAGGGATAGAAGCACTCCACTGAACCCGTATAGAGGAATCAGCCAGGCCAGCTGGATGGGAAGCGGGAGAGCTGACACCACAGGCAAGCTCGTCATGAGGAAGCCACCAGGGGAATCAAACGGCTACTCCCGCCAGGGATCGCAAGGGTGTGGATTCCAGGCTGGACAGCCAGGACACCAGGGCGTCCCCATGCTGCCTCTCCTCATGCCAGAGATCGTGGAAAAACGCTTGGTTGTCGCTATCCCCCAGGCGTTGGCAGAAGGCGACGGCTTCCCCATAGTGAGTGACCAGTTCTTCTTCCAGAGCCAGGCTGAGTCTGAGCAGGCCTGCCAGATCGCTGGCGTGCCCGGCAGGCTTCAGTTGGGATGCGCCAGGTGCGACTCCCAGGCTCACCATGCGTTTCACAATTCGTTCGGCGTGTTGCATCTCTTCCACGGTTTCCCGGCGAAAGCGATCCGCTGACGTGCTGTCACCCCAGAGGTCCACCAGGACCGCCAGGGTGAGGTAGTGCTGCACAGCGGAGAACTCAAGGCTGAGGGCCCTTCCCAGATCGGCAAGCACGCGGGAGTGAACGGGTGTCGCTGGCATCACAGGCGCCGGGGGCCATCGCTGGCGATCAGGACAGGCTCCAACTCCACGTGGGGTCGGGCAATGATGTGGGCTGCCACCAGGCCATCCCCAACCCGTTCACAGGCATCGGCACCGGCGCGGACGGCCGCATTCACAGCACCTGTTTCACCGCGCACCATGACGGTGACATAGCCGCCACCGACAAACTCTCTGGCCACCAGGGTGACCTGTGCAGATTTGGTCATGGCGTCGGCCGCCTCAATCGCCGGAACCAGGCCGCGGGTTTCGATCAAGCCGAGGGCAATTCCTTTCCCGGAGAATGGCTCGAACGAGCTGCCCTTGCGAGCCGGTGGGGTGGGCGCGGAAGATCCGCCGCTGCCCTTGCTCAGCCCGCCGCCTACAGCAGGGGTTGCCGGCACAGAGGCCTGACTGGCCGCACTCCCGGCGGGCGATCCACCTTCGGAGGCAGGTGCTGTGCTGGCCCTTCGGCTGCTGCTGGCCCTGGCCTGAGGCGTTGGGTTCACCACCTCAGCCTCCAGGGCGGTGGCTTTATCAGCAGGGCTGACCATGGTCTGGCCGGGGGGCGAATCGGCTGGGAGGAGCAGGCCCAAGGTGGCCTCTTCCTTCGTGGTTGGAGGAGGCACGCTGGCCTTGGCCGGGGGAGTTCGGCTGGCGCTGGTGCTCCGAGAGGCAGCCTGAGATCCTGTTCCCTTGCGAGTGGAGCGGATGGAACGGGAGGAGGAGGTGGCCATGGCGCGAAGGGGGAGGAGGGGAAGGTTGAATCGAGGGCGGTGGGCAATTCGCCGAGGAGAGCCTCAGCCGTCGGGTTCCCAGAAATCGATGATGCCGCCGATGGTCAGGTCGGTGTAAATCTCGGGGTTGCCGCAGGCAAAGCGGGCCGCGCTTCCACTGGCCGTGAACACCCAGTTGCCCACGCAGGCGCCAACGGGGTCGACGGCGACGCTGAGCTTTCCCTTGCTCGTGCGCAGGACCCTCAGATTCATGTGTCCCAGTCCGTCCACCCGTTGAGTGCAGACAAGAGATCCGGCCACCTGCATGATTTCCATCAGCCCTTCACCTGACCGCTGGCGGGAGAGCCGTTCACCTCTGCACCCGGGGCTGGGCTATCGCCCATGAGGGCGGGTTTCGCTGCTGGGGAAGCGGCCTTCCCAGCCTCTGGATCCCAATGGTCAATGATGCCCACAATGGTCAGATCGCTGGGATAGGACTTGCTACCCGCGGCTTCCCTGGCGGCAGAGCTGCCCACGCAGATCACCCAGTCGCCGGGAATGCATCCCACCGCATCGACAGCCACCTTCTGGGTGCTGCCATCGAGCACCACCTGAAGGTGTTTGTGTTCAAAGTCGGGGATTCGATTGGTAGAAACCAGAGGTTTCACAACTTTGCAGATGATCATGTCAATGGGCTCCTGCGGTTGCGAAGTTGATCGTCGAGCCCACAGCCTCGGCGGAGACGTGGCGATCCTGATCCCGCACCGTCAGCAGGACATGGATCAATCCCTGTCGATGGAGATCGGCGTAGCGGTTTTCGATGGCCGCCTGGACTCGTTGGGCATGAAGAACAGCCCTTTCCCTTGCTTCAGGCACCTTCCCATGGTAGTCAAAGCGAACGACCACCGGAATGGGGAGGCCCCGGGACACATTCAATCCCTTGAAGATTTTCACTCCCACATCCAGATCAGCCGCCCCTTCTTCCACGGTGTCCATATAGGCAAAGTAGGTGAGGTTGCGCAGATGTATTTCCTTGAAGCCAATGCCCACCCCGATGAACCGTTCTGCATGACCTGCATCGGCATAGTGGCCACCATGAAATTGGCGCACGTAGTCGATCTGGGAGATGTTGTTCACCAGTAGGCGGGAGATGAAGCGCACCATGCCGGCATCTGGCGTGGAGGCCGCCTCCTGCTCCACCAGAGCATGAATCCGCTGCTCCGCTTCCCCTGCGGAGAGGTGTCGTGTGGCGTCATAGACCGAACTGGCATCCAGCCAGGTGTCCAGCCGGGTGTGGCCATCGCGCCCGGGAACATGCACCCGGATGGCATCGGTGTCGGTATCAATGCCCATGAGCAACAGATCCACGGACGCACCGCAACAAAAGCTGTTTTCGATGGCGGTTTGAAAGTCTTCGAGACGGTGCCAGCCGCAGCTCGCTGCCAAATCATCCTTGCTGCCATGGGCGGCGCAGCCCTCATGACTTGGATCCTTGGAACTGAAGTGGTAGAGCACCACCTTCAGGTAGCGGGTGTCGGCGTGGGCGGGGTTTGGGATGGCCTCGCGATAGCGCCGGTGCTCGGTCTTGACCCAACGGTTGACGGTGTTTTCCACGTCAAAGAGGGCACCCGCGTGGGGGCGGCGCCGCACGGAGCTGAAGGGGATGCGCAGGGCAGATGCCATGGCATGGGCCAGGCGGCCGTCCGCGCAGGGGGTGATGTCGAGAAGGTGGAAGCCGCACTCCAGAAGGAAGGCATCAAAGGCCTCAGCTGCCGGCCCTCCTGGGCGTCCATCCAGGGGATCTTCCTGGAAAAAGGCCGCACTGGTTTGCTCGTAGGTCTCAAACAGGCACCAAGCGAACAGGGTGCGCATGTCGAGCTGGGAGACCCAGGCCGTTTCCAACAGGGGGAGGGGCAGCTCAAAGCCCAGTTCGGCCCGAGCCAACTCCTGAGCCCGTTCCTCAAAACGCTCTTCGTGCTGGAGGGCAGAAATTCGTTTCAGCACCGGGCCCAGGCGGTCAAAGGCGTCTTTGACCCTGGTGTCGTAGGCGTGAAGAGACGCATTGGCCCGAGCATCGGTCAAGGGATGGAGCGCTCCAGTTGCCGCAGACCTAGTGGCCCTTCGCTCCCGCTGGGGACCCCCATTGCGCTCAGAGCTGGGTTGGCTTCCGGATGAGAGCAGCTGACTGCTGCGAACTTCCGCGAGCCGTTCCCTGAACTCCTCCGGCGTGATCTCCCAGCGTCGACGGGGCGAGGTGGGAGCCTGCAACCGTGGCGCCGTGGCCGGACGTCGTGGCATCGGAGTCAGCCTCGGGCTCCGCCGGACACCGTGATCAGGGATCCGGCAATGGTGTTGCCACTGGAACCTGTGATCCTGCTCACGGGTTCGGGAAGGGCTTCATTGCGCTTCGACTGGAAGGCGGGCATGGCTGAGCCAGTACCGGGCCTAGTGGGGTTACGCCGTCTGGCGGAGGG
>JBEIGX010000073.1:0-10719 GCA_040381675.1 Aphanothece sp. | reverse complement strand
CCGCACCTGGGTGAAGAGCCTGATCCCCCTGGGTTTTCTCCTGCTGGGACTCCAGGGCGTGGCCCAGGTGATCCGCCTGCTGCACGGTCACCCGTACGACCAAGGCGGGGAGGGCTGAGCCGTGGAGATCGAAGCGTTTGGTTGGGTGCTCTCCCTGGAGCCGGGGGAGATCCTCGGTCCTGGGATGTTTCTGGGCCTGGTGGTGGCACTGCTCAGCGGTTACCCGGTGGCCTTCGGCCTGGGGGGCGTGTCCGTGGTGTTTGCCGCCCTGGCCCTGGCCCTGGGGGTGTTCGATGCCTCGTTCCTGGCGGCCTTGCCCCAGCGAATCTTTGGGATCATGGGCAACATCACCCTGCTCGCCATCCCCGCGTTCGTGTTCATGGGCGCCATGCTCGAGCAATCGGGCATCGCCGAGCGGCTGCTGGAAACCATGGGCCGGCTGATGGGTCGCCTGCGGGGCGGCCTGGCTCTGGCGGTGGTGCTGGTGGGGACGGTGCTGGCCGCCACCACCGGGGTGATCGCCGCCACCGTCACCACCATGGGCCTGATTTCCCTGCCCGCCATGCTCCGGGCCGGCTACGACAAGGCCTTGGCCACGGGGGTGATCGCCGCCTCCGGCACCCTGGGCCAGATCATCCCCCCCTCGATCGTGCTGGTGGTGCTGGGCGACCAGCTGGGTGTGCCGGTGGGGGAGTTGTTTCTGGGCTCGTTGATTCCGGGCCTGCTGATGAGCGCTGCCTTTGCCCTTTATGTGGTGGTCATCAGCGCCCTGAAGCCCCAGCTCGCCCCCCCGCTCGACACCACGGGCCTGCCGCCGCTCACGGCCGGCGGCCTGGTGAAGGTGCTGGCGGCTCCCCTGGGCCTGATCCTGCTGGTGCTCGGCAGCATCTTCTTCGGGATCGCCACTCCCACCGAGGCGGGGGTGCTGGGCGCGGTGGGTGCCATGGCCCTGGCCGCTGCCCAGGGGGGCTTCAGCCGGGCGGCCCTGCGGCAGGTGTGCGATTCCACCCTGCGCACCACAGCCATGGTGCTCGCCATCCTGGTGGGCTCCACCGCCTTCAGCCTGGTGTTCCGCGGTGTGGGGGGCGACGTGCTGATCAGCGATCTGCTGCTCAACCTCCCTGGCGGGCGGGCGGGCTTTCTGGCGGTGAGCATGCTCGTGATCTTTGCCCTCGGCTTCTTCATCGACTTCTTCGAGATCGCCTTCATCGTGGTGCCCTTGCTCCTGCCCACCGCCCGCCAGCTTTTGGGGGCGGAGGGACTGCTCTGGCTGGGGGTGCTGATCGGCGCCAACCTGCAGACGTCGTTCCTCACGCCCCCCTTCGGCTTCGCCCTCTTCTACCTGCGGGGGGTGGCGCCCCCGGGGGTCAGCACGGGCGACATCTACCGTGGCGCGATGCCCTTTATCGCCCTCCAGCTGGCGGTGGTGCTGCTGATCCTGCTGTTCCCCCAGTTGGTCACCACCCTGCCCGCCCTCGCCAGTGCCGCCGGTGGCTGAGGACAGCCCAAAGCCGGCGGCTCCGCTGAGCCCAGTGCGGGCTCTGGAGCTCTTCGACCGCCTGGAGCCAGTGGCTCCCGAGGAGGTGCTGGGCCGCTGGCGGGGCGAAGGCTTCCCCACCGGCCATCCGCTCGATGGGCTGCTGGAAGCCTGGCACTGGCACGGCAAGCGGTTCGAGAACGTGGAGGAGGTGCATCCCCTGGTGTTCCGGGCCGTGGGGATTGGCCTGGTGAGCGTGGATCCCTCCCGGGTGCCGGCGGCCCTGCTGCGGGCCCCCTGGGTGGGGCGGCTCAAGCCCTACGGCGGCCTCTTCCCCTGGCTGGCCCCCTTGGTGTCCACCCGCCGATCCGCCGCCCGGCTGCGCTCCACCCTCTACCGGGGCAAGGTGTCGGCCGCCATGCTCTACGACCACCAACCCATCGTCGATGTGTTTCGCCGTCTGGACCCAGAACGGCTCCTGGGGGTGATGGATTGCAAGGGGATGGCCCAGCCGTTCTTCTTTGTGCTGCGGCGTGAGCCTGGGTAGGCGTCGAGCAGGTTGGGCGCGCCCACCTGAATCACCCCGCCTTTCTCATGCAAAAACAGAACCGACTGGGATCACTCCCAGCCCAGGCAGGGCGCCGGAGAAGCCGGTGAGGTTGATCACTAGGTCGTTGCTGCTGTTTCTGGCTGCGGTGCCGTCGTTGATGAACAGATAGGTGCCCGCGATCGGTGCCTTGGTGGCTACCACCAAGGCGGCCCGGTTGGCCCCGAGGGCCTGTTTCCCGTTCAGGGAGCCATTGGCATCGCTGAACACGGCAGTGGCCAGTGCGGAGAGGGTTGTGGCGGTGCTGTTGTTGCTGGCACGGGTGAAGCCCTTCGGTGCCGGGAGGTTGCCGCCTGAGGCGGTAAAGAGATCGATCTTGTCGGAGCCGAACCGGAAATCGGTGATGCGATCAGGGGTGGTGAGAGTGGAGTGGCTGTAGCGGAAGCCAAACACATCGGGCCCAACACCCCCTGTGAGGGTGTCGTTGGCTTGCAATCCATCGATGAATTCCGCCATGGCCGTGCCGACGATGGTGTTTTTGGCGGAGGTGCCAATGCGATCGTCGTTCAGGATGGTGCCGGTGACGGCACTGGGGGTGCCAAGGGTGTACCCGGAGCCCGCCACGAGGCGCAGGGATACGGTTTCGTTGCCTTCCTGGTTGCGATCAGCGGTGGGAGCAACGCTCACGGTGGCGATGGCGGAACCAGCCGAAAACGTGATGGCTTTGGTGGCGGGTGTTGCGCTGATGCCCCTGTAGTCGTCACCGAGGGTGGCGCTGCCGCCCACGGTGTAGTTCACCGTGAGGGGAGCGGTGGTGGAGCCGGTGCGGCTGAAGGTGTAGAGCAGGTTGGAGGGGCCGTCTTCCCTGACAGTGGCCGGAGAGAGAGCCATGGTAATGACGGAATCGGGTCCCAGCCCCACGGCCCAGAGCTGATCGTCGTAGCTATTGACGGTGCCATCCTTGGCGATGAAAAAGAGAGTGTCGCCAACAACCGTCAGATCTCTAGGGTAGGAACCTCCGTAACGGTTGATGTCGGCAACGCGACTGGTGGATGTGCCGTCTGACTTCCAGAGCTCAACGCCATTTCTGCCGTCGTTGGCCGCAAAGTAGAGGGTGTCACCGACAGCGGTCAGAGCTCGGGGGATGGAGCCCTGGGAACCGGGGTTGAGATCAGCGACGCGGCTGGTGGTGGTGCCGTCCGTTTTCCAGAGCTCTATGCCACTGGTGCCGTCATTGGCCTGGAAGTAGAGGGTGTCACCGACAGCGGTCAGAGCTCGGGGGATGGAGCCCTGGGAACCGGGATTGATATCGGCGACGCGGTTGGTGGTGATGCCATCTGTTTTCCAGAGCTCAAAGCCACTGCTGCCATCATCAGCAGCAAAAAAGAGAGTGTTTCCGACCTTGGTGAGATAAAGAGGGCGTATCGTCGAATGTTGACCAAAATTACCAGGGAAAATATCGGTCACACGACTGGTGACCACGCCGTCTGTTTTCCAGATCTCACGGCCGGTTGACTCGTCACTGGCGACAAAGAAAAGAGTGCTGCCAACAGTCGTGAGGGAATCGGGCATCGAGCCTGCTTTGTTCCCTGAGTAGATGTCGGCAACAAGACTGGTCGTGATCCCGTCTGTTTTCCAGAGCTCGACACCTGTAGTGCCGTCTGTGGCCGAAAAGAATAGGATGTTCCCCACGGCAGTGGGATTGTTGATGGGACTAAAGTATCCGATGGAACCAAGGTATCCGGAATAGAGATCAGCAACACGACGGGTGGTGGTTCCATCGGATGTCCAGACTTCGCTGCCACTGATGCCGTCAGTTGCAACAAAAAAGAGTGTGCTGCCGACCGCCGTCAAATTTGCGAGTCTGGAGCTATAGGAGCCTGGTCGGAGATCAGCGACACGATTGGTGGTCGTGCCGTCTGTTGTCCAGAGTTCACCACCACTGGTGTCGTCAAACGCTTCAAAGAACAGAGCCTGACCAACGGCAGTCAGTTGATAAGGAGAGGATCCCAGTGGTCCAGGCCTGATGTCAGCGACACGGTTGGTGTTGATCCCGTCTGTTTTCCAGAGCTCGCTACCTGTGGTGTCATCTGTGGCTGAAAAGAAGAGGTTGTTCCCAACCGCCGTCAGTTGACTGACTCCATTAAGGGTATTGAAGCGGCGTGGTGCACTCATGGCAAAGATGGAACGGAGAACGGAGGCAATTCAGCAGGCGTTGGGCGGAACCGTTCTGAGCGCCTGGGAGCGCCGGTTTGGGTGTCTGCTATGGCCGATGGGTTGCTGGATTGTGTCAACCTGGGAGCGCAACCACGGAGAACCATTTCTCCTGGCAAGCTGCCCAACATAACCATTCGCTGGCTTGCTAGGCCAGCCGTTGAGCTGTGCGGAAGATTGGCTCAGGGAGCGTTGGTCGGGGTGTACTCACACGGTGGCTCTCGGCGCTTTTTTTCGCGTGGTGCCTTGGGCAGCCACTGCTTTCGCCCCTTGCCCTTTCGGGCCCATCTGCCTTGGGCACTCCCACCCAGCCTCTGCCCCAGAGCAGTGAAGCGCTGGCCCGCCACTCCCCCTGGAGCCGTCCCGAGAGCTATCCCCTCAGCCAACGCCCCCGCGCCGATCTCTACCGCCCCAGCGCCGAGTGGATGGGCCGGCTGGTGTTGCCCACCCCGCTGGAGATCGCCGATCCCCAAGCCCCGAAGGACGACTGGGTGTGGATCCTTCCCGAGCAGACCCCGGAGGCGCAGCAAGGGCTGATCGGCGAGCGGCTGCGCCTGCGCTGGGCCGATCTGCCCCACCTGAAACGGCTGGTGGCCACGGTGAGCACCGACATCCGCCTCGGGGAGGAGGCCCGGCGGGCGGCGGCCCAGGCCAACGTGGTGCCCACCCGCCTGGACGGGCGCCGTGCCGGCCCCCTGCAGACCCTGGCCGGATCCCGGCCGGCCGATGACGTCAGCGTGCAGCTGGAGGGGGTGACCCTGGCGACCACCCTGCCCACCCAGGAGCTGCGCATCGCCAGTCCGCCCGTGCAGATCACGGGCCGCTGGCAAGGGTTGGTGACCGTGCTCGGCCCAGCGGGTGGCGAAGACCTCTGGCGGGTGCGCCACTACAGCAGGGCCACGGACCGGTTCGATGGGGAGGAGGAGACGATCCGCCTTCCTTCCCTGCCGCCCGATCGCTTCGGCCGGCGGCTGATCGATCCGGCGGGTCTGGCGGGTTCACCGCTGAATGGGCAGGGCTGGTTGATCCAGGGAGCCCCGGCGGCCGATGGGGTGTTCACCGTGCAGGCCCTCCATCCCTATGCCTTTTTCCAGCCCACCCCAACGCAGGTGGTACGTGGCACCGAGCCGGCCCTGGCCTTTCTCCTCCGCGATAACTGGAGCCCGGCCTCGCTTCAGCGGGGCACCCTGATGAGCACAACCCTGATCCCGCCAGGCAAGACGGCGCCGGGCTGGCGCCTGGGGGAGCGGGCCCTGCTGATGCACCTCTTCGGGGGCATCGGCGGTCCGGATGGGGAGCCCACGCCCGGTTGGACCGCCACCGGCCATTTCTCCTTCGGGGAGGTGCGGGTGGTACAGGATGCCTTCACGGGCCGGCCGCGTCTGGCGATCCGCTACCACCAGATCTATGCCACCAACCCCAACGGGATCGTGGCTGGTAGCCAGGACTGGAGCGCCTATGCCGGCAGCCTGCAGCGGGGCTGGATCGGTCTGCGGCCCTTCTCCGATGTGCTCGTGCCGATCGGCGGGGAGGTACTCGATGCCATCGCGCTGCAGGCCGAGATCCTGTCGGCCCGCTACCGCAGCGGGGATGGCACGGGCGTGGCCCTGGTGACCCCCTCCACCTCCTGCGTGCAGGACTCGGGCCAGGCCCTGTGGATCGCCATCCGCCAGCTGCGGGAGCAGGGCGACGCGATCCCCATGTCGGCCTTTGATCGGGAGCGGCTGACGGAACTGGGGTTGGCCTTTGATCGCCTGCTCAAGCCCTTCGGCCAGGTGCGGGGCGACTGGGCCCACAACGCCGCCCGGACCCTGGCGGCGGGCACGGGCACCGGCTCTACCACCGCCACCCTCAGCCTCGATCCCGATCTCTTCCAGACCAGCCAGAGCCTGCGGGATGCCCTGCTGAGCTGGCGCTCGATCATGCCCCGCAGTGCCCACGACCTGTTCGCCGCCGAGTTTCTACGGGTGGGTCTGCCCCTCTTGGTGGTGCGCAGCAACCAGATCCCGGGGGGCAACCCCCGCCTGGAGCCCATCGCCCCCACCGTGCTCTTCGGCCAGCTGCCCCTAGTGCCCACCCTCCTGGGCCGCCTGGGCGACAGCCTCTTCCCCCAGTGGAACCCCAATGGCCCGCTCTGGAGCCTGGCGATCCTGATCGGCTATGGGCTCCTCGCCTTCCCCTTGGCTCGCCGCAGTGGCCTGCTACCTCGGCGCTGGCACTGGGCGCCCTGGCCTCGGCTGCTCCCCCGTGCCCTGGGGCTGTTCCTCTTCCCTGCACTGCAGGAGGAGCTGCTGTTCCGGGCCCTGCTGCTGCCCAGTGCCCTCGAAGGGGTGAGTCCCCTGGCGCAGGTGCCCTGGGTGGCCCTCAGCGTGGGCCTTTTCGTGGCCTGGCACCCCCTGCTGGCCCCCACCCGGCGGGATCCCCTGCGCACCCTCCTGGCGGATCCCCGCTTCCTGGTGCAGGTGACCCTGCTCGGGCTGGCCTGCAGCCTGGCCTATCTGGTGAGTGGGTCGATCTGGCCTGCGGTGCTGATCCACTGGCTCACGGTGGTGGTCTGGCTTCTCGGGCACCGGCTGGCCTGATGAGCTGGAGGCACCCCTTGAAACTCTCCCTGCTCCCCCTGGCGATGGCCGGCTGGCTCGTGCTCGTCGGTCTGCTTCCAGTCCAGCCGGTGATGGTCCAGGGGGCACCGCCCAGGTCTCCCCTGCCCTGCCTGGGGGAGAGCCGGTCGCTGATCGTCTCCAGCGGCATGCCCTACACGCCGGTGCGGGTGCAGGGGCGCACCGGGTTTTTTGTGGTGGATCTCGGGGCGGATGGCAGCGCCATCTCCCCGGGCACCTTTCTGCCGGGGCCAGGAGCTGCACCCCAACCCATGGCTGTCAGCGGGGATCGCTTTGAAGGGGTGGAGTTTTTCGGGCCCTGGGGTCCCCTGCGGCTGAACGTGCAAAACCACAGCACGATTCGGGGGCCGATCCCCCAGGCCGGGCTGATCGGCACCGATCTGCTCTCCGGCCACATCGTCACCCTCGACTACGCCAGCGGCCTGCTGCATCGTTCTGATGTCGGACGCTTCTGCAGCGAGGTCGCTTTGCGGCAGGCGGGCTTTTCCTCCCTCTCCAGCCGCGACTACTACGGCACCCTCGGAGCGCCCCTGCGCTGCCCTGCAGCGCCGCGCGGATCGGGATGCCCCAATATCCCCACCATCCCGGTGCGGATCGGCCGCTCCCTGGCCGTGGCCCAGATCGACACGGGCTACGACGACGGTCGGTTCGCCCCATCGGTGAACATCAACCGGGCCTGGCTGGCCGAGCTGAATGCCGCTGGCGTAAACCCCCAGCGCTGGCCCGAGGCCGATCTCTCCCTGAGCACCTGCGCGGGTGTGGCGGAGCCGGTGCTGGCCTATCGCCTTCCCCAGGGCCAGGCCTTGGAGCTGGTGGGCAGCCATGGCGGTGCGGTGCGGAGGCTGGAGGGCGTCACCCTGTTTCTCAAGGACACCCCGGCTCCAGCCCGGCGCTGCGGCGGCATCGGCACCTGGCAGCAACCGGCGGCCCAGCTGGGGGCCAGCGTCGTCAATGACGGCACCTTGGTGGTGGATCCGTTCAGGCAACGGGTGTGGTTCCGGGCCCCTGGCCGCTAGGCCGGTTTGCGGCACTCGAACCCGATGCCTTCCTCCCAGCGCACCCGTTCCTCCACGGTGAGGAACGTTGGGTCCGCCGAATCTCCGTAGGTCGCCCCGCGAATGCCCACGAAGCCCGCCTCCGCCAGGGCCTGCTCCATGGAACGGAAATCCCACATCCACAGATGGTTGGAGTTGCCCAGCCAGGCGCTCAGCATGCCCTTCAGGCCCCGCTGGCGCGTTTCCTGGCCCAGGGAGGTTTCCCGCAGGAAATCCCCCGCGGCCTGGGGGGAGGGATTGGCCAGATAGTGCTGGATGGAGGCTTCCAGATCCGGGATCACCAGGCGAAAAATGCCCCCGGGCTCCAGGAGCGCCAGGGTGTGGCGCAGGGCCACCCGGCAATCCATGAGGCAGAGGTGTTCCAGCACGTGGGAGCAGTACACCCCTTTGCAGGACCCATTGGCCAGGGGCAATCCCTTGCAGATGTCGCCGAATTCCGCCTCCTCTGGAAAGAGAAACCGGTTGCGGGTGACGACCCGGCCGAGCACCGGAATCCTCTCGATCCTCAGTCGGGGAGAGCCGTCGAAGTTGCGCCAGCCTTTGGCGACGGACAAGCCACAACCGTATTGCACATACTGATGTCCTTGTGCCGTCAAGTGGGGCTCGGTGACCTGGCGGGATGGTAGGGCAACCCACCCCACCAGCGGCCTCAGCCCTCCACCTTTTCTGCCGCCGTGGCCTCGGCCTCCCTTTGCCGCCATTGCCGCACCACCTCCTCCGGGGTCTGCCGCTTCAGATCCACGGCGGCGTTGAGTTCCCGCATGGTGGCGGCGGAGAGGCGCCCCGCCAGCCGTTCCAACACGGGCGCGAGCTGGGGATGGCGCTGCAGGCTGGCGCCGTTGAACACCGGCACGGCGTCATAGGGGGGAAAGTAGCGGCGGTCGTCCTCCAGCACCTGGAGCTTCAGGGCGGCGATCAGGCCGTTGGTGCTGTCGCCCGCGATCAGGTCGGCCTGCCCATCGGCCAGGGCCCGGTAGGTGAGGCCCAGATCCATGGCGGTGGGCGGTTCGGCAAACCGCAGGCCGTAGCGCTCGGCCAGGCCTGGATAGCCATCGGGCCGGTTGAGGAATTCATAGCCGAAGGCCGCCCGCCAGCCACGGGCGGGCGCCACCGCCTGGCTGAGGGTGCGCAGCCCCAGCCGCTGGCCGTCGGCCCGGCGGATCAGGATCGCGAAGGTGTTCTCAAACCCCAGGGAGGGAAACATCCGCAGCCCGTGGCGCTGTGCGTAGAGCTGGCGGGCCCGTTGTTCCACGGCGGCCCGCTGATCGGGGGGCAGGGGCGGCTGGCCCAGGATGGCCGTCCAGGCCGTGCCGGTGTATTCCACGTAGCCATCGATGCGGCCCTGGCGCACCGCTTCATGCACCAGGGCCGTGCTGCCCAGGCTGAACTCCCGCTTCACCTGCAGGGGGGTGCGTGCCTCGATTTCCTGGGCCAGCAGTTCCCCCAGGATCAGCTGCTCGGTGAAGCCCTTGGCGCCGATCACCACGGTTCCCCCGGAGCGGGGGGCCAGCTGGTGCCAGGCCACCGGAAGGGCGAGCAGCAGGGCGCCGATCAGGGTGCCGGCCAGTACCCGCTGCCCCCGCCGACCCAGCCAGGGCCGGGGGCGGGATCCTTCCCGGGCTCGCCCATGGCCCTCCGGTTTCCGGCCTGACAGTCGCCCCTCCAGCGCCCCACGGGCCCCATCGGCCGCCAGGGCGATGGCCGCCGCCGGCAGGGCCCCGGCCAGCAGCAGGGTGTTGTTCACCGTGGCGATGCCTCGGAAGATGAACACCCCCAACCCACCGGCGCCGATGGCCGCAGCGATGGTGGCCACCCCCACGGAGATCACCGTGGCCACCCGCAGGCCCGCCATCAGGCTGGGCAGGGCCAGGGGCATCTCCACCCGACGCAGCACCTGAGCGGAGCTCAGGCCCAGGGCCCGGCCCGCTTCCTTCAAGCCTGGGGGCACCTGATGCAGGCCGGTCAGCAGGCCCCGCAGCAGGGGCAGCAGGGCATAGAGGGTGAGGGCCACCACTGCGGGCGTGGGCCCGATGCCTCCCAGCAGGGGAACGGTGAGCAGCAGGCCAAAGATGGCCAAGCTGGGGATGGTCTGCACCCCATTGGCCAGGCCGAGCACCAGCCGGGCCCAGGGGGGGCGCTCCCTGATGGCCACCCCCAGGGGGAGGGCGATCAGCAGGGCCAGGGCCACCGCCAGGGACACCAGCAGCAGGTGCTCCCCGCTGCGCTGCAGGATCTCGCGGGCGAGGGCGGGGGTCAGGCCCAGGCCCCGTCGCCGCCGCGCAGGTAGCTGCGGAGGTTGACCCCCGCTTCCATGGCGGCCGCCAGCAACTCAGCTCGCTGGAGCTCATCGAGGGCATCCCAGAAGGCGTGGAACAGATCCAGGGACGCCTTGCCCATGCCCACCAGTCCCAACACCGAAAGCGGCAGGCTCAGCCAGGGGCAGACCAGCAGCAGCACCGCCAGGATCATGCTCACGGCGGCGCCGTGCTTCACCGATTCCCACACCGTGCTGGCGATCATTTGCACCTGCACGGCCCGGGTGATGTCGCCCTGGCGGCGCAGGGCTTCGGTGCGCAGGGCTGAGAGGAGGGCCTGGTAGCAGGCGTACACCGCCATGCCCCCGAGCGTGGACTCGGCCAGGAATTCGCCGTTGCTGAAGTGGCCCCCGTTGAAGTTCACATCCAGAGCGGCCAGGCCCGCTGCCGGGGCCATCTCGATGCCGGCCCGGGGAATGCGGAAGGGATCACGGGCGCGGCCCATGGCGTGTGCGGATCCGGGGGATGCCCATCGTGGCACCGCTGGGGG
>JBEIGX010000072.1:0-10728 GCA_040381675.1 Aphanothece sp. | reverse complement strand
GAAGCCCGGGTGGATGGGGATCTGGTGTGTTCCGGTGAACTCATGTTCTCCCTCGTGGATTGAGCCCATGTCGAGCGCAGCCATGGCAACCAAAGTGCATCCCACGGCCGTGGTTGATGCCAAGGCCCAGCTGGCGGAAGGGGTGGAGATTGGGCCCTATGCCGTGATCGGCCCCGACGTGGTGATCGGCCGTGGGTGCCGCATCGGGCCCCATGTGGTGATTGATGGCCGGGTGAAACTGGGGGAACGCAACCGCATCTTTCCCGGGGCCTGCATCGGCCTGGAGCCCCAGGATCTGAAGTACGACGGCGCCGCCACGGAGGTGGTGCTTGGGGATGACAACACCATCCGGGAGTGCGTCACCATCAACCGAGCCACCCATGAAGGGGAACAGACCGTACTGGGCAGTGGCAACCTGTTAATGGCTTACAGCCATATCGGTCACAACTGCCACCTGGCGGATCGCATCGTGATCGCCAACGGGGTGGCCGTTGCAGGGCATGTGGTGATTGGGGAAAGGGCCGTGATCGGTGGCGTGCTCGGCATTCACCAATTCGTCCATATCGGCAAGCTCGCCATGGTGGGCGGCATGAGTCGCATCGACCGGGATGTGCCTCCCTTCATGATGATCGAGGGCCATCCCGGCCGCATTCGGGGGCTCAACAAGATCGGTCTCCGCCGCAGCGGCATCGCCCACAGCGACAACGGTGCCCAGATGCGCCAGCTGCAGGAGGTCTGGACCCTCCTTTACCGCAGCCGGCGAGTGCTGTCAGAGGCCCTCCGCGAAGCCCTGGCCCTTCCCCTGCTCCCTCCGGCGGAAGACCTCTGCCGCTTTCTGGAAGCCTCCACCGGTCCAGGCCGCCGTGGCCCGCTGCCGGCGCATCGCTGATGGTGCGTCTGCTGGTCAGCACCGGTGAGGTGTCGGGGGATCTGCAGGGCTCCCTGTTGATCCGCGCCCTCCACGCGGAAGCCCAACGGCGCCAGCTGCCGCTGGACGTGGTGGCCCTCGGGGGAGAGCGCATGCGCAAAGCCGGCGCCGAGCTGCTGGCCGACACCACAAGGCTCGGCGCCATCGGCCTGTGGGAGGCCCTGCCGATGGTGCTGCCCACCCTCACCCTGCAGCGTCGGTTGCGCCGATGGCTCCAGACGAACCCCCCCGATGGGGTGGTGCTGATCGACTACATGGGGGCTAACATCAATCTGGGCCTGCGCCTCAAACGCCTCTACCCCTCCGTCCCCATCAGCTACTACATCGCCCCCCAGGAGTGGGCCTTCCGCCTGGGGGATGGGGGCACCACCCGCCTGATCGGCTTCAGCGACAGGATTCTGGCCATCTTTCCCCAGGAGGCCAGCTTCTATGCCTCCCGGGGGGCCAAGGTCACCTGGGTGGGCCACCCCCTGATCGACACGGTCGGACACCTGCCCTCCCGTCAGGAGGCACGCCACAACCTGGGACTCAGCCAGGAGGGCCCCGTGCTTCTGCTGCTGCCCGCCTCCCGTCCCCAGGAGTTGCGCTATCTGCTGCCACCCATGGCCGGAGGGGTGGCCCTGCTGCAGCAACGGATGCCCGAGCTGGAGGTGCTCCTCCCCGCGGGACTTCCCGGATTTGAACCCATCCTGGAGCAGGCCATGATGGAAGCGGGCGCCCGGGCCCGGGTGGTGCCTGCGGACGACGCGGATCGCCTCAAACCGGAGCTCTGCGCGGCAGCCGATGCGGCCCTCACCAAGTCGGGCACGGCCAACCTGGAGCTAGCCCTGCGTGGCGTGCCCCAGGTGACCGGCTACCGAGTGAGCCGCCCCACGGCCTTCGTGGCCCGGCACCTGCTGCGCTTCAACGTGCCTCACATCTCTCCCATCAACCTGCTGTTGCAGGAGCGTCTGGTGCCCGAACTACTCCAGGACGAGTTCACAGCTGAGGGGGTGGCCACCGCCGTGGGGGAGCTGCTCACGGCCGGCAGTCCGGACCGGGCCCGCCAACTGGAGGGTTACGGGCGGTTACGGAAATCCCTCGGGGAGGAAGGGGTGACCGGCCGGGCCGCAGCCGCCATTCTGGATCAGGTTGCCGGGTTGGGTTGATGCGCTGGATCGCCCTTGTGTTGAGTGCATGGCTGATGGTTCTGGCTCCAGCCGCGCCGGCCCTGGCGGCCACGGAGGAAGCGGTGCTGGCGGGGGGGTGTTTCTGGTGCCTGGAGCACGATCTGGAAGACCTTCCCGGCGTGCTGGAGGTGGAGAGTGGCTATAGCGGGGGCAAGCTGGCCAAGCCCACCTATCGCCAGGTGTCCGCTGGGGGCACGGGCCACCAGGAGGTGGTGCGGGTTCGGTTTGATGCCAGCAAACTGCGCTATGAGGCCCTGCTGCGGGCTTACTGGCGCAATGTGGACCCCTTTGATGGGGGGGGCCAGTTCTGCGATCGCGGCGAGTCTTACAAGCCGGTGATTTTCACCACCAATGCCAACCAGGCGGTGGAGGCCCGCAACAGCCTGGTGGCCGCCGCCCGGGAGCTCGGGCGACCCACTTCCGCCCTGAAGGTGAGCATCCGCCCCCTGGCCCGCTTCTGGCCCGCGGAGGACTACCACCAGAACTACGCCCGTCGCAACGGACTCCAATACAAGTACTACCGCTGGTCCTGCGGGAGGGATCGCCGGCTCGATCAGGTGTGGGGCAAGCGGGCCCGATCGGGCGAGCGCTGGATGGCCCGGGGCAAGGCAGAAGCCGTGAGCAAGGACCCGGGGGCCGGCAAGGACGTAGGGGGAAACAAGGAACCCCAGCTGGCGACAGCGGGAGAAAAAAATCTGGAGAAAACCTGAAGGGATGCGGCGAATCAGCGGGGAATCCGTAGCGATTCGAACGCTTTCTAGCCTGGTCAGCCCTGGGAAACGTCCCTAGCCTGATTGAGCCCAAAGTTCCACGTCTGTATGTATGTGCTGACCATTCGTGATGGCCTGCAAACCCGTCACGTCGGCCCCTACGGAACACCCCAGCAGGCGGCCCAAGACGTGGACAGGGTTGTAGCCGTTCATGGGGATCGTGTGCACTGGCAGATCCATGAGCTGGAACCCCCGGCCGATCTCCTGGCGGATGCGGAAACCCCCACACGGGAGCGGGTGGCGGCGGCCTGAGTCAGGCCGGCGCCCCGGCGCAGACCCAGCGCACCAGGGTGCGCACCCCAAAGCCTGTGGCCCCTGGAGGATCTTCCCCACGCCCCTTGTCACTCCAGACCGTGCCGGCGATGTCCAGGTGGGCCCAGGGCCGTTTCTCCGTGATGAAGTCCTGCAGGAAGAGGGCGGCCGTGATCGATCCACCAGGTCGGGGGCCTGTGTTTTTCAGATCCGCAATGTGGCTTTTCAGGCCCTCCTTGTAGGAGGGCCGTAGGGGCATCCGCCAGAGGCCTTCCCCCGCCTCCTTGGAGGCCGTTGTCAGGGCTTCGGCCAGGCCGTCGTTGTTCGACCAGAGACCGGCGATCTCCTCCCCAAGGGCAATGACACAGGCACCGGTGAGGGTGGCCAGATCCACCACCGCGTCGGGCTCCAGCTTGTTGGCATACACCAGAGCATCTGCCAGGGTCAGCCGCCCTTCGGCATCGGTGTTGTTGATCTCGATGGTTTTGCCGTTCGAGGCGGTGAGCACATCGCCCGGATGCACCGCGCCGCCACTGATCATGTTTTCGCAACTGGCCACCACCACATGCACCTCCACACCTGCTGGGCGGAGTTGGCCGATCGCCCGGGCAGCCCCCAGCACCGCGGCGCTGCCCCCCATGTCGTATTTCATCATTTCGATCTGGGAGCCCGCCCCCTTGAGGTTGTAGCCGCCGGAATCAAAGGTGAGCCCCTTCCCCACCAGCACCACCCGGCGCTTCACCTCCCCCGGGGGGGTGTAGGTGAGATGGATGAATTTGGGCGGCAGGTCGGATCCCTGGGCCACCCCCAGGTAAGCCCCCATCCCCAGAGCTTCACAGTCGCTGCGCTCGAGCACGGTGAGGGCGAGGCCATGATCCTTGGCGATCTGGGCGGCGATGTCCGCCAGGGCCTGCGGAGTGCCGTGGTTCGGAGGGGAGGCCACGAGCTGGCGCGCAAGCTCCACGCCGGCACACACCGCATCCACCTCCAACAGGCCCGCCTCCGCACCGGAGGGGAGTCCCAGCAGAGTGCATTCCTCGGGGCGGGTCTCCGGCTCGGGCTCACTGCGATAGCGGTGGTCGCTGTACAGACCCAGCCGTGCCGCTTCGGCCATGGCTTCTGCGGCCGCCTGGGGTGCCAACCCCTCCACGGGCAGGAGCAGGCCCAACCGCTTGCAGCCCTGGCGTGCCGCCGCCCGCACGGCTCCGGCCGTTGCACTGCGCAGGGCAGCACCATCCAGACGAGCCGGCTCGCCCAGGCCCACCAGAACAACCGTGCTGGGCTGGGATCCCGGCCGATCGAAGGTGACACAGTCGCCGGGTTTGCCGCGAAAGCGACGGCGCTCCAGGGCCTCCTCCCAGCCCTCACCGAGCAGGCTCTGCAGCAGGATTCGGTCCTGATGCTCCTCAGCCTGGTAGAGCCCCACCACCAAGCCATCCCCCGACCAGCCCTCCAGCGGGTGGGCAGGGCCACCCTCTTCTGACGTGGGCGGCAGCGGCAGGCAGCGGAAATCCATGACCCTGGGCGGTGGGCCAAAATCGTAGCCAGGAGTGTCCGCAAGGAGTCAGTCGAGCTCCGCCGTGAAAGGCGTGCACCAGCGGCCGCGGGTTTCCTTGTTGAACGGGGGTTTCCACCGCTGAATCAGGGCCTGTTCCAGGGCCCTGCGCTCGGCCGTGACCTGGGGGGCCTCGCACCAGAAACGGATGCTCAGCAGGGAGGTGAGGTCGGCTTTGGCCAGGGCCTCGCGATAGGCCGCCAGGTAGCTCTTGCAGTCATGGGCTCCTTTCCAGCGGCGATCGGCCCGGGCCGTTTCCCCCACATAGAGGAGCAGGGAATGGGGGAGATGGGCGGGCCGATCCAGCACCAGGTAGAGCGCGGGCCCCGCATGGGGAGCCTGGGGCCAGCGCCAGAAAGAGAGGGGCTCCGCCGGCAGGGAGAGCGGTTGGAGCGAGCGGGCCACCTCCTGGGGGTCCTGACTCGACCTGCAGTGGCTGGCCTCGGTTTCGCTGAGCCCAAGGCCCTGTGGGCTACTGAAGAGACTGGGCTGCTCCAGATCCCCACCCCCAACATCGCTCCAGAGAGGCCGCTGAAAGAGCCCCAGCCGCTGTTGCCAATCCAGCAGCTGTTGCCGCTCCAGGGGGATGGCTCCCGGGAGCGGGTCTTGTGAGGACGGCAGACTGCCGAACAGGTCGCCCTGACGGGCCTGGGATCGGGGTCTCATGGCTGGCCCCGCCCCTTGGCCCGTGACGACGCGCGGGAGCGGGTAGGGGGAAGGGTGGGTCCACCCTCTGGGGCGGCGGTGACCAAGGCTTCTGGAGCGGGCGGTTCAAAGGTCACCCGGCCGATCCAGGTTTCCACCAACGTTGGGGGAAGCTGGAGGCGCTGCTGGAGATCCGCCAGATCGCGAAAGGGGACCCGGGCCCGCTCCAGCTGCAACCGTTTCAGCCGCTCAGGGGAGAGATCGAGCCTGCCTTTGAGCTCGGCGGCTCCAGCCCGGTTAATCGCCACAGGTCCCAGGGGGATCGGGGCTGGTTGGCCATACCAATGGAACTGCAGCAGGGGCAGCCAGGCCTCCAGGGTGGGGCCATCCAGCTGCAGCAGGCGCTGCAGATCGTCCGGGCCGCTGAGCTGCACACCTCCAGCCTGGAGCCGCACCAGCAGATCAGCCTGCTCGGCCGTGCAGCCAGGCAGCTGGCGCCAGTCGCTGGCGGTGGCCCGGTTCACATCCACCAACCCCGTGCTCTGGGCCCGCTTGAGAGCCTGAAAGTCGCGCTCCAGAGCTGCCGCCTGGGCGGCGGCCTTCTGCGTGGCCAGGCGGGCAGACCGTTCCAGCGGTCCCGGGATGTGGCCGGTGGCGATCAGCAGCCGACGGGCCAGAGGGTCCAACCAGTGCCTTCGGGCCATGGTGGCCGAGCCGTACGCAGAACGGATCTGAAGGTAGCGGCAGGATCCCTGTGGCGGCCAGGGGGTCGCCTGGCCCTCAGGTGTCCAGCAGTCCCAAATGCAACACCATCAGGGCAGCCTGCTGCCGGTTGCGTACGCCCAGCTTGCTATACACGTTCGACAGGTGCGACTTCACCGTTTCCGGAGAGATCAGCAGCTTGGCAGCAATCTCCCCGTTGCTCAGGCCCGCCAACTGCCAGCGCATCACATCCCTCTCCCGTTCGCTCAGGTGGGGCAACGTCCGGACCGAGGAAGCGATGGAGGAATCGAGGAAGCGGGCCCCCACGCTCAGGGATTGGACAGCGGCCATCACGGTGCCGCTACCGATGAGCCGGTCCGACACCACGGCTACCCCCTCCCTGAGCACCTTCACACAGTCGTGCAAGCGCTCGGAGCGTGGGTCTCCCATCACGAATAGCAGGATGCGGAGGTTGGGCCAGCGCTCCTTCAGCGTCCTGACCAACGCGAGGCCAGAGCCCTCCTCCAAGGGGTCGCTCAGGACCACCACATCGGGCGTTGCCAGCTCCGTCACCTGAAGGATGGTGCGCTCGGTGGTGGCCACCCCAACGATCTGCTCCGGGAGAAGCTGGTTGGCGATGGAGAAGAGCAGCGCTCGGCACCCCAGGCCAAGCACCACCCGATCCCCCGCCAATTGATCCAGAACCCGCTGGTAATTGCGACGCATCTGGGGCAGTTGCGACGTGAGATCCATGACGGGCGGCAGTGGATTTCTCCAGGTTGAGAAGATCGGAGGCTTGCTGCAGCCCAAACCGCTACGGAATGGATGCGTGGATCCGCACTCCCACACATCGAGAAGCTTCCGCAGAATCAACTGACGTATTCAGCGATGCCCAGTCCTCGCCATGGCCTTTTTCGACTCCGAGATCATCCAAGACGAGGCCAAGCGCCTGTTTGCCGACTATCAGCAGCTGATGCAGCTGGGAAGTGGCTACGGCAAGTTTGATCGGGAGGGCAAAAAGCTCTACATCGACCAGATGGAAGACATCATGGATCGCTACCGGGTGTTCATGAAGCGCTTCGAGCTCTCTGAAGACTTCCAGGCGAAGGTCACCGTGGAGCAGCTGCGCACCCAGCTCAGCCAGTTCGGCCTCACGCCGGAGAAGATGTTTGTGCAGATGCAGCTCACCCTCGACCGGATGAAGGGCCAGCTGGAGGTCAGCAGCTGAGGGCGGCCACCTGGTCCACCAGTGCCAGCTGCTGTGGCAGGCAAACAGACCGCAGGTCGTAGCGCTCAACCGCGGTCTGGCGGGCACGGGCGGCGATCGGCCTCTGGCCCACCGGATCGGCCAGCACCTGCTCCAACCGGTCGAGCCAGGCCTCGCGATCGAAGAAGTTCACCAGATGGCCATTGTCGCCGTCGCTGATCACCTCTTCCACCGGTGGGGTGGCCGAGCCCACCACCACCGCTCCACAGGCCATCGCCTCCAGCAGGCTCCAACTGAGCACAAAGGGATAGGACAAGTAGGCGTGGGCGCGGCAGAGCCGAAACAGCCGGTGCAGCATCGGGTGGGCCACCGTGCCGACGAAGTGCACCCGTTGGAGATCCAGCTGGCCGGCCAGCTCCTTCAGGAGCACCTGGCGCCAGGTGCCGCCCCCTTCAGGGGGCGGGCCGTAGCTCACCCCATCGCCCCCGACGATCACCACCTGCAGCTGCGGCCGGCGCCGCTGCAGCTCCGGCAACAGCCGCAGGAAGGTGTGGAAGCCGCGATAGGGCTCCAGATTGCGTACGGCGAAGGTGAGCACCTCATCCCCCGCCCGCAGGGTGAGGCCGGCCCGTTGCAGACGCGCCTCAGCCACGCCCTCAGGGCTGATGGCGTCGGTGTCGATGCCCTCATGGATCACGCTGATCCGCTCCCGAAAGGGAGCCGGGGCACTCGCCGCCTGCCACTGGGTGGGGGCCCAGGCCCAATCCAGATCGTGAAAGGCCAGCAGCTGGTGGGCCCGGCGCAGCCGCACCCGGCTGCGCGACGCCCAGCTGGCCAGGGGAAATTCTGGATCAAAGTCGCAGTCGCCCCCTTCCATGGCATACACCCACTCGAGCTGGTGCAGCACGGGCACGTGTGGGAACACATCTTTGATAGCCAGAAGCTCTCCCCAACCGGGATGGCCGATCACCACATCGGGGTGGAAGCCACCATCACGGCACTGGGCCGCCAGCTGGGCAACGGCCTCGGCCCGCAGGCACTTGGTCTGGAAATCCGCAGCCCAGGGGTGGCAGGGGGGCGCCTCCGAGGGGAGGGGGTAACGGCGCAGGGGCACCCCGTCCAAGCCAGGAGCCATCGGGGCGCCAAGGGCCAGGAGCTGGTCGCCCCGGGCCGCCAGGGCGGGCGCCAGGTGCCGATACTGCCCTGGAAAGTTCTGGTGGATCAGCAGCACCCGCATCGCCTTCGGATTTCAGCTGCCGAATCCCATCATGGCGGAGGGGGGGCAGCGCCTGCCTACGATCCGGCCGCAGTTCGCGCCGCGCCGAGGTGAGCACAGGCACAGGAGGAGCAGGCCCAGCCGGGGGACCGACGCAGGGCGCCGCGCCAGGCAGCAACCTGCCGGGCTGGCTCCGGCGGGGCCTGGCCGATCTGTTTCCAGAGGGCCGTGGCGAACTGGCGGCCGATCCCCAGCAGAGCCTGGCGGTCCGGCTGGCGGCGGCCGAAGGCCAGGGCCGTCCCCTGCGCGTGAAGCTCGGCATCGATCCCACCGGCTCCGATATCCACCTGGGGCACAGCATCCTGTTTCGCAAGCTGCGGGCCTTCCAGGACGCGGGCCACACGGCCGTGTTGATCATTGGCGATTTCACCGCCCGGATCGGCGATCCCACCGGCAAGAGCGCCACCCGGGTGCAGCTGGGTGCGGCCGAGGTGGAGGCCAATGCCGAAACCTATCTGGTGCAACTGGGCCTGGGCCAGCCCCCGGAGCGGGCTCTGCTGGATTTCACCACACCCGGCCGGCTGGAGGTGCGGCGCAACAGCGAGTGGCTGGCAGCGCTGGATCTCCCCCAGGTGATCGAGCTGTTGGGCACAAGCACCGTGGGGCAGATGCTCGCCAAAGAGGATTTCGCCAACCGCTACGGCAACGGCACGCCGATCTCCCTGCACGAATTTCTCTACCCCCTGCTGCAGGGCTACGACTCGGTGCAGGTGCAAGCCGATGTGGAACTGGGGGGCACGGATCAGAAGTTCAATGTGGCCATGGGCCGCGACCTGCAACGCCATTTCGGTCAGCCCCCCCAGTTCGGCCTGCTGCTACCGATCCTGCCCGGCACCGATGGAATACAGAAGATGAGCAAGAGCCTGGGCAACACGGTGGGGCTCAGCGAGCCCCCTCTGGACATGTATTCCAAGTTGGAGAAGGTGCCCGACGCCGCAGTGGAGGTGTACCTCACCCTGCTGACCGATCTGGACTTGGAGACCCTCCCTGAGAACCCGCGGGAGTTGCAAAAGGCCATGGCCCTGGCTGTGACAGCCACCCGTCATGGGGAAGTCGCAGCGCTTGAGGCGCAGGCGAGTGCGGGGCGGATGGTGGCAGTGGATGGCGGCTCTTTTCTTCGAGCCCCCGACTCAGAAGGCGCCCTGCCGGAAGCGTCGCTGGCCAGTGTGTCGTTCCCTGCCAAAGCCTTCTACCTATTGGCCGCTCTGGGCCTCTGCACCAGCAGCAGCGATGCCCGGCGCCAGATTCAAGGCGGTGGTGTGCGCCTCGATGGCGAGAAGCTGGTGGATCCCAACCAGGAGTTCGCCGATACGGCAGCACTCGAGGGGAAGGTGCTGCAGCTGGGCAAGAAAACCTTCCGACGCCTGGTGGCGGAGAGTGAATCCCCATGAATGTGCTCGAGCGAGCCGAATGCCTGTTGGATGCGGGCAGTTCCGGCAACATGAACTTCACAGTGGTGGTGCGCTACCGAGGGACGGTTGAGGAGCCTGCCCTGGAGGAGGCGCTGGCGACCCTGCAGGGGGAGCACCTGCTGTTGCGGAGCACGTTGCTTTGGGATGGGGAGTCCTGCCGTTTTGCCCCCACTGCAGCACCCGTGCCGGTTCGGAGCTTGCCATGGCCTGGGGAACGGGATCCCCAAGGAGCGTCTCAGGCCTGGAAGCCTGCCGCAAAGGCAGCGTTGCGGCCGCGTTTCAGCGGCGGCGGCGAACCCCTGTGGGGGATCACCTGGCTCAAGGGGAACGGGGAGGGTGAACTGTTGCTCACGTTCCATCACGCGATTGCCGATGGTCTCTCCTCCATGGCCCTGGTGCAGCGACTGTTCGTGCTGCTCGCCGCCCAGGGGAGCGCAACAGATCCCTCGCCCTCAAAACACTGGGAAGCCCTGAACCCTGATCTGGGGCGGGCCTTCCCCTGGCAGACGCAGGACGCCAGGGAGGTCACCACCTTGAAAGATCGGCAGGATGGGGGGCTGACCACCAGCTACGCCCTGAGCGAGCTTTCCGGCCCATCTACGCAGGGGGTGCAGGCCTGGACCCGCCGCAGGGGCCTGCGTCTGAACGCCACCCTCCATGCCGCCTTTCTGCAGGCCCTGGTGGCAGCTGGGATGCTGCCGCCCGACACCACCGCGTGCACCGTGGTCAACCTGCGCCATCGGATGCAACCGGCCCTGCCCTGGGACCTGATGCGCCTGTTGCGGGTTTGCGTGGAGACCCCTGTTGTGGTG
>JBEIGX010000071.1:0-10774 GCA_040381675.1 Aphanothece sp. | reverse complement strand
GGAGCAGGCCGCAAGGCAACTGGCCGCGCTGGAAGGTCTGGAGGCGGAACTTGTACCCCAGCAGGGCATTCGCGCCGTGATCCAGGCCCTCGCCGCCGGCACCTGTGAGGCCGCAGTGGTGCCAGTGGAGAATTCCGTCGAGGGTGGGGTCAGCACCTGCATGGATGCCCTCTGGGAGCATCCAGAGCTGGCGGTGCGTCGCGCGCTGGTGTTGCCGATTCGCCACGCCCTCCTGGGAAGCGGTCCGATGGAAGGAATCAGTGAGGTGCTCTCCCATCCCCAGGCTCTGGCCCAGTGCGGTCTCTGGCTCGGCGAGCACCTCCCCAGCGCCCTCCAGCTGCCCACCAGCTCCACGGCGGAGGCAGCCCGCCTGGTGAAAGGCAGCCGTTTTCGGGCGGCCATCGCCTCACGGGAGGCCGCCCGCGACCATGGGCTCGAGGTCCTGGCCTATCCCGTCAATGATGTGCCGGGCAACTGCACCCGTTTCCTGCTGCTGCAGCGCAGCGTGCGCGAGGACACGGGACCCCTGGCCAGCCTTGCCTTCTCCCTGCGCTCCAACCAACCGGGGGCCCTGCTCCAGTCGCTGGTTTGCTTTGCCGCCCATGGGCTGAACATGAGCCGGATTGAATCGAGGCCGTCGAAACGGGAGATGGGGGAGTACATCTTTTTTGTGGATCTTGTGTTGCCCCCCAATGGAGCCGGTCCCCTTGAGATGGCGCTGGATCAGCTCAGGCCTCTCTGCGAGCACCTGGCCCTGTTTGGCACCTATCCCCTGGACATCCTTCAGGAAGGGGAAGCGGGAGACGCCTGAGCGCGAAACACGCCGAATTGCATGAGCCCGTGACGAAAGGCCCAATCCATAAGGAGAAGGGTGGGCGTCTCCCGCAAGCCCTGCAACACGGCTCCAGGCCCTAGGCCGAGAACAGCCCCAGGACGGCGCACGCCTTCAAGAATCGACTCCCTCCACGATGGAACGGTGGCTGGGGTCCAATCGGCGCTCTCCACCACCAGGCCACGGTTCCAGCGGCTGTTGTGGAGATTGGCCGTGAGGGAAGAGATGCTGGCGAATTCGGGATGGGCCCATTGCTCGAGGAGTTGACGCATCACCCAGATTTCGAAAGGGGAATAGGGGCCGTCGGCGGGATCCCGGCGGTTCCAGTCGGCCAGCGCCAGGACCCCTCCCGGCTTGAGGACCCTCAGGAGTTCATCCACATAGCGTTGTTTGTCCGGCATGTGGGGGGAGGCCTCCACACTCCAGACGGCATCAAAGACCCCGTCCTCCAGCTCAAGATCGAGAGCATCCATGACCGCAAACCGGCAGCGCGGTTCCAGAGAAGAAGGGGTCAAGGCCCTGGCGCGGGCAATCTGACCTGGACTGATGCTGATAGCGAGCACATTCAGGCCGTAGTCACGGGCCAGGATGCGGGCGCTTCCGCCGATGCCGCAGCCCACATCCAGCACGGTGCTGCCAGGGGGCAGTTGGTCCAGACCACTCCAACGCACGAGCTCATGGACAAAGTCGGCTTTGGCCTGGCGAAAATCTCGAGGGCCTGGGGGATCGCCGTAGTGGCCTAGGTGGACGTGATCACCCCAGAGACGTTCCAGAAGGGCATCTTGCGTCCAGCGGTCGTAGGCCTCGGCGACGCTTTGGGAACCCCGATAGCGACGGGCTGAAGACAGCCACAGACGGGCACCGGCCAAGGTGACCACCAGGCCTACACACAACACCAAGGGGATCAGCCAAGACGGTCCTGCAGGCACCGTGCTCACCCGTTGCCCTCGTCTTCGGTGTCGTTCGAGGAGAAGGTGTCCTTCAGAACGGTTCGAGCTGCGAGCTGGCGTCGGGTTTGGTCCAACAGGTTGAGTTCCTCACGCAAACGCTCGCCGGTGTCCGTGATCTCAAGCAAGGCTTGCTGATGGTCGGCCACGGGACCCCCGAGATGGGAGCCAATCCAGTAGGACAACTCTCGTGGGAGGTCGGGAAGATCATCTGGCAGAACAGTGGTTTTGCCGACCAGTTTTCCTGTGAGTTCGACCACATCTCGAAGGGCCTGGGTGACCTCCTGGGTCAGGGCCTGGAGTTCATCCGCGGTGTCGGAGACCTCATCTTCGACCCAGCTCACCATGGCTACACGGAAAGGGGTTTCCCGGAGGATCTTGAGCACGCGGAACCGCTGTTGTCCCATTGTCACGACATTGCTACGGTCGTCTTCCAGACCCTGGCAGTGAAGAATCTCGGCACAACACCCAATCGAAGACATCCGTTGCTGTTGGGGGTCCCAACGGAGGACTCCAAAACGACGATCCTCAGCCATCACCGTGCGCAACATCATGCGATAACGGGGCTCAAAAATATGAAGAGGCAAAACTTCCTGTGGAAAGAGCACCACATCAGGAAGGGGAAACAGCGGTAGTTCCCGAACGGATAAATCACTCACAAGCGTTACCCGATAAATCGGCAGCCAAGGAGAAGAGGCTGGAGCCACAATGGGAACCAGAATCGGGACCATGGTGGGGAGGGACCAAGCCTTTCACCTCTTCTCAGTGTGCGAACCAACCCATCCTAGAAAGGTAGTCAGGGGGCTGTGCTTGCGTCAGAGTTTGACCTCAATATCCACACCACTGGGCAGATCAAGCTTCATCAGGGCATCGATGGTTTTCGAGCTTGGGCTGTAGATATCAATGATCCGACGATGGGTGCGGGTCTCAAAATGTTCGCGGGAATCCTTATCCACGTGGGGCGAACGGAGAACGCAATAAATTTTTCGTTTGGTGGGCAGCGGAATCGGACCGATGGCAGTGGCGGCCGTATGGTCTGCTGTTTCGATGATCTTTTCGCAGGACAGATCCAGCATGCGCCGATCAAACGCCTTCAGGCGGATCCGGATTTTCTGCTGGGGAATGGAGGTGGTCATGGGGAGCCCGGGCGAGAAGGGAGTTGGATTGTCGAGGTTCGGGGGGAAGAGGGGGGAGCGGGTGGGGAACCCCACCCGCTAGGGCTGTTACCAGCCTCTCATTCCACGATCTTGGAGACCACACCAGCACCGATGGTGCGTCCGCCTTCGCGGATGGCGAAGCGCATGCCCTGCTCGATGGCAACGGGGCAGATCAGCTCAGCGCTCATCTTGATGCGGTCGCCAGGCATGACCATTTCCACGTTGGTGCCGTCATCCGCGGTGAAGGCCGTGATCTGGCCGGTCACATCCGTGGTGCGGATGTAGAACTGCGGGCGATAGCCAGCAAAGAAGGGGGTGTGACGACCGCCTTCCTCCTTCTTGAGCACATACACCTCGCCCTCGAACTTGGTGTGAGGCTTGATGGAGTTGGGCTTCACGAGCACCATGCCCCGCTCGATGTCCTCCTTCTGGACACCACGCAGCAGCAGACCCACGTTGTCTCCGGCCATGCCCTCATCGAGCAGCTTCCGGAACATTTCCACACCAGTGACGATGGTCTCGCGGGTGTCCTTGATGCCCACGATCTGCACCGTTTCGCCCACCTTGACCTTTCCGCGCTCAATCCGGCCCGTGGCCACAGTGCCGCGACCGGTGATCGAGAAGACATCTTCCACGGCCATCAGGAAGGGCTTATCCACTTCACGCTCAGGCTGGGGGATGGATTCATCGACCGCCGCCATCAGCTCCTCCACCTTGGCTTCCCATTCCTTGTCGCCTTCCAGAGCCTTGAGCCCGGACACGCGAACCACGGGGATGTCATCGCCCGGGAAGTCGTAGCCGCTGAGGAGCTCGCGCACTTCCAGCTCAACGAGTTCAAGAATTTCCTCGTCATCCACCATGTCGCACTTGTTGAGAGCAACGACGAGGGCAGGCACACCCACCTGCTTGGCCAAAAGGATGTGCTCCTTGGTCTGAGCCATCGGGCCGTCCGTTGCCGCAACCACCAGGATGGCTCCATCCATCTGGGCAGCCCCAGTGATCATATTTTTCACATAGTCGGCGTGGCCGGGGCAGTCGACGTGCGCGTAATGGCGATTTTCCGTCTCGTACTCAACGTGGGCTGTATTGATCGTGATGCCCCGTTCACGCTCCTCGGGAGCACCATCAATGTCGTCATACTTTTGTGCCTTCGCCATGCCCTTCTTGGCAAGGACATTGGTGATGGCAGCAGTGAGGGTGGTTTTGCCATGGTCGACATGGCCGATGGTGCCGATGTTGACGTGAGGCTTGTTCCTCTCAAACTTCTCGCGAGCCATGATAAAGAATCGGGGGGTTTAGGGGTTTGGGTTGATGGGGTTGAAGATCAGGAATTGCCCTGATTCTTGGAGATGATGGCCTCAGCCACATTGCGAGGAACTTCCTCGTAATGGCTGAACTCCATCGAGAAGATACCCCGACCCTGGGTCATGGATCGGAGCTGGGTGGCGTAGCCGAACATCTCGGCCAGAGGCACCTTGGACTGGACCTTGGACTGACCATCATCGACGGATTGTCCTTCGACCTGACCACGGCGGGAGGATAGGTCACCGATGATTGAGCCGAGATAATCCTCGGGGATCTCAACCTCCACCTTCATCATCGGCTCAAGAAGAACAGGATTGCACTTCTTGACGCCATCTTTGAAGGCCATGGATCCGGCGATTTTGAACGCCATCTCCGAAGAGTCGACGTCGTGATAGGAGCCATCGACCATGGTGACCCTGACGTCGATCATGGGATAACCAGCGATCACGCCAGATTCGCAGGTTTCCTTCATCCCTTGTTCCGCGGGTCCAATATATTCTTTGGGAACAATACCGCCGACAATCTTATTTACGAACTCGAAACCCGATCCGGGCTCCCCAGGTTCCATTTCGATCACCACGTGGCCGTACTGGCCCTTGCCACCAGTCTGGCGGGCAAATTTGCCTTCTCCCTTCGCACTACCCCTAATGGTCTCCCGGTAGGACACCTGAGGCGCACCAATATTGGCTTCCACCTTGAATTCGCGGAGCATTCGATCCACGAGAATTTCAAGGTGCAATTCACCCATCCCGGCAATCACGGTCTGGTTGGTTTCTGGATCCGTGGACACACGGAACGTTGGATCTTCATCCGACAAGGATTGAAGGGCCTTGCCAAGTTTTTCCATGTCGCCCTTGGTCTTGGGCTCCACGGCCACGGAAATCACAGGTTCCGGGATGAAGAGGGATTCAAGAATGATGGGATCATTTTCCACACACAGCGTGTCTCCGGTGGTGGTGTCCTTCAGACCGAGAACAGCACCAAGGTCTCCCGCACGCAATTCATCCACTTCCTCGCGTTCATCGGCCTTCAGAAGAATCAAACGGGAGATACGCTCTTTTTTATCCTTGGTGGAATTGAGCGCATAGCTGCCTTTCTGCAGCACTCCGCTGTACATCCGCACAAACGTCAGTTTGCCGTAGGGGTCTGCCATCACCTTGAAGGCAAGGGCGCTGAAGGGTGCTGCGTCGTCACAGGGCCTGGAAGATTCCGTGCCATCAGGCAAGAGCCCTTGAATCGGTGGCACATCCACCGGAGCAGGCAAGTAGTCCACAACAGCATCCAGAACCAACTGGACCCCCTTGTTCTTGAAGGCTGAACCGCAGAGCATGGGAACCATGCCGTGGTGAATCACGCCGTTCCGAACTCCCTTGATCAGCTGCTCTTCCGTGAGCTCTCCATTTTCAAGGAAGGCTTCCAGCAGCTCCTCGTCCGTTTCAGCAACAGACTCCATCAGCTTTTGGCGCCACTCCTCCGCGAGATCAGAAAGATCAGCCGGAATCTCAGATTCCTGAATATCTGTTCCGAGATCATTGGTGTAAATAACGGCCTTGTTCCGCACCAAATCAATGATGCCCTTGAGTTCACCCTCTGCACCAATAGGAAGCTGGATCGGTACAGCGTTAGCCTTGAGCCTATCTTTGATCTGGTCGTAAACTTTTAGAAAATTGGCTCCAGTTCGGTCCATCTTGTTGACGAACACGATCCTGGGCACGTTGTAGCGATTGGCTTGCCGCCACACCGTTTCCGACTGGGGCTGCACGCCACCAACAGCACAGAAAACGGCCACAACCCCATCCAGTACGCGCATGGAGCGTTCCACCTCAATGGTGAAATCCACGTGACCTGGAGTGTCAATGATATTGATGCGGTTGTCTTTCCAGCTGGTGGAAATAGCAGCCGCCGTAATTGTGATGCCCCGCTCCCGCTCCTGTTCCATCCAATCGGTCACGGCTGCACCGTCGTGGACCTCACCCATCTTGTGCACCACACCTGAATAGAAAAGAATTCTTTCAGTTGTGGTGGTTTTGCCTGCATCAATATGAGCGGCAATACCAATATTCCTTACTCGATCCAAGGGATAGGCGCGGGCCACGGGGTTGTCTCCGGGAGATAGGCGGGAAAAAACGGGCGATACTCTACAGAGTGGTCTGAACTAAGCCGAGTCGGATCCGCCCTGGTTCTCCGACACAGCGAGGAAAATCAGTAGCGGTAATGGGCGAAGGCCTTGTTGGCCTCGGCCATCTTGTGGGTTTCCTCACGCTTGCGAACAGCACTGCCTGCCTCATTGGCGGCATCCATCAGTTCCCCGGCCAACTTCTGAGCCATGCTCCGTCCGTTGCGGGCCCGCGAGAAGTTCACCAGCCAGCGCAGGGCCATGGCTGTGCCCCGTTCCTGGCGCACTTCCATCGGCACCTGGTAGGTGGCTCCGCCGACCCGGCGAGCCCGAACTTCCACCAAGGGAGTGGAATTCCGGACGGCCGTCTCAAACAGCTCCAATGGATCCCCACCGGTGCGCTCATTGATCAGGGTGAATGCATCGGAAAGGATGCGCATGGCAGTGGACTTTTTCCCGTGCTTCATCAGCCTGGCCACCATCATGGATGCCAGCCTGCTGTTGAACTGGGAATCGGGAAGGACGGGACGCTTTTCAGCGGCGTTGCGACGGGACATGGAGGTGAGGCAGGGCAGCGAGAGGAAAGAACGGAACGGGGATCAAGCCTTGGGAGCCTTGGCTCCGTATTTGGAGCGGGCCTGACGGCGATCCTTCACACCTGCGGTGTCGAGGGTGCCGCGAATGATGTGGTAGCGGACACCGGGAAGATCCTTCACCCGGCCTCCACGGATCAGCACCACGGAGTGCTCCTGAAGGTTGTGACCGATCCCCGGGATGTAAGCCGTCACTTCAAATCCTGAGGTGAGGCGCACCCGGGCCACCTTGCGCAGGGCTGAGTTGGGCTTCTTGGGGGTGGAGGTATAGACGCGCGTGCAGACACCTCGCCGTTCAGGGCAGGCGCGCAGAGCGGGCGACTTGGTTTTGCGCGTGAGACGCTGCCGCTCGGTGCGGATCAGCTGCTGGATAGTGGGCATCGAGGGCCGAAGGACTGCTCGGGGGGTCTTGGTCGGACGTCCGACCGTTGACCACAATCCGTCACCTTACTCCCCAAGGGCCCAACCCCTCTTCAAGGGGGTGAACGCAGCTCCGCAGGCGCAGGGGCGAATGAGTTCTGCTCCCCGCATCAGAAAACCAGCTCCGCTCAAATCTCCCCGGTAATCGAGCTGGAGGCCAGCGAGCAGCTCCTGTTGATGGGGCGGGGCATAAAGGGTGATGCCATCGGCACGGGCCACGGGACTACCAGCCAGGTGGCCCGCACGGAGGCGGATCACCCACTGTTCGCAGGAACCTGGCAACAGGTCGAGATGCATCATCCCGGGGGTGCCTGCCACCGCTGCCTGACGACAGAGTTCGGCGGCAGCCGTTGGAGTGAGGCGGAGGCTCTGGCCCCTGGGCACGGATCTGGGATCGGTTTCCCATTCAGTCTGGCAGCACCGCGGCGGACACCGGAGTGGCACCAGGGTGGGCACTTCGGACCGTCGATCGGGGCACGAGCCCAAGACCGTTGTGCACGGACGACACCACCCCACGTCCTTTCACGGTGTGCAGACCTCCCATCACCAGACCGGTGGAGCTCCCGCCATCGAGATTGAGGGCATCCTGCAACCCTGCTGCCTGCAGGAACTGAGCCGTCTCGGCAAGGGTCGGCCCCCCCTCGCCCAGACCTTCCAGGGTCAGCAACCACAGGAAGCGGCCATCGCTGCCGATCACGGTGCGCGGCGCTCCCTGTCGGAGAAACGCAGGGGAAAAACCCTCCGCCAGGCCATCCAGGACGATGCGTCCTCCCTGGAGCAGCAGGGGGCCTCCTCCCATCACATTGGGTGCCAATCCCAGATCACTGCTGGGCCGGCTGGCGAGTTGGAGGCGGGTGCCAACCTCCCAGGGAATCGACATGCTGCGGGCCACGAGGAGATCCTCCCCAGGGCCGAGGGACACGCCAGCCGCCAACCAGGCGCTGTCGTACCGCCGCTGCACCACCCCATCGCGCAACAGGACAGCCTGCTCGGCTCCACTCAGGGCCCGGTAGGGACCCCAGGCGGTGGTGTAGCGAGCTAGCCCACGTTTCACATAACCACTGTTGACGAACTCCACGGGCCACGGGCGCGCCGAGCCGTCATCCACCCATTCCTGGAGATAGAGCCGCCCGAAGCGAGGGAGGCTCCCCCCCTCCCAAGCCACCACGCCCCGATTCAGGATCGGGCCCGACAACCACTGCCCCTGATCCCGAAGCGCTCCCAGGGGGAGCCGACGGACCCGGTTGAAGTAGCCCCCGTTGATCGCCACCAGAGCGTCGTAACGGCGGGCCAGCAGGGGGAGGGTGGTGAGCCCTTCCATGCCGGCGCCCCGGCTGAGGTTGCGCAGCTCCAGGGAACTGGCGAGAGGGTCCATGCGCACGCTGTTGAGCCGGAACCTCCGGCCGCCGAAGGAGCGGAGGTCCTTGCTCCAGAACACCTGGGATCCCAGGAGGGCCTGAAGCCGGGGATCCAGCGAAGGCTGGGCCGGAGCAGGGGTGGCCCCAGTGCCCGAGTCTCTGGTGGCAGCGAGATCCAGGACCACACGCCAAGGCTGGCCCAGGGTGAACACCCGCTGGGGAGCCGCGGGGGCGAACAGAGTCCAACCCGCCCCCTCCTGGCGTCCGGTGAGGCCCAGACGGCGCAGATCCTGGGTCAGGGTGACCGGGATCTCGGCCGCGAGCCAGACCCCTTCATCGGTGCTGCGCACGATCGCCGGACCCGTGAGATCCAACACCACGCGGCGACTCCCGGGAGGCGCTGTACTGGCCCGAACCTGCCGCACCTGGGGCTTGCCCCCTTGCAGATGCAGTTCCCCAGCCTCCAATTGAGCCAGGAGGGTTCGGGACGAGAGAAAGGGCGCCACATCGATGGCCACCTCATCCCCCAGGGAGCGCTGCTGGGCCTGGGGCACGAAGAGGCGTTGACCAAACCACTCCAGCTCCAGGGCCCCATCCCCCCCTGTGCGGCTGCTGAATCCCAACTGCCCCTGCAGCACCTCCAGGGGCAGCCAGAGCTCCCGTGGCATCTCGGAGGCGGGGCCCACCCAGAGCCAGGCCGCCTGTTGACGCTGGCCATGGATGCTCAGGGCCCGTCCCTCGACGGTCCCCCTCACTGGCGGGGCCCCGTTCTCCGGCGCGGGCGGAGAGGAGGGAGGGACGGGAGGCGGGATCGGAGGGGGGGACAGCTGGAGCATCCGCGGGCCAGGCCCCGCGGAAAGGGGAACGGGCCAGGTCGAGAGCAGGGCGGCGCAGAGAGCTGCGCACACGGCTGGCGGCTTGAGCATCTCCCGGGCCCCGTCTACTCAGATTCCGAAAGGTAGACCCAGTGAACGGCGCTCGGATGCCTCTGCCTAGGATCCTTGATTGAAGTCTCTGATCCAGGGACTCCATTTTCTCCTCGCAGCAGGCCCACCTGCTGAACGCGGCAGCCCACATCAGCCCATGCCACTCCCCTCCGACGCCCACCGCTCCCTTGCCGTCCGGCCCCAGAGCGACTCCTTGCCTCCCGAGGCGGTGTGCGGAGAGAAGGACGCCTGCGGGGTGGGCTTCATCGCCCACCTGGAAGGGGAGGCCAGCCATTGGATCCTGCAGCAATCACTGCGGGGCCTCCGCTGCATGGAGCACCGGGGCGGTTGCGGCGGAGATGCGGACTCCGGGGATGGAGCTGGACTCCTGACGGCCATCCCCTGGAGCTTCCTGGAGGACGTGTGGCCCCAGGTGGCGACGATCCCGAGCCAGAGCGTGCGTGGATTGGCCATGGTGTTCCTTCCCATGGAAGAACCCCGCAGGCTCCAGGCTCGGGAGATCTGCGAGCAGGAAGCGGCCAAGCTGGGCCTGTGCAGCCATGGCTGGCGAGAGGTGCCCGTCGACCGGTCCGTCCTCGGGCCCCTGGCCCAGCAGACAGCCCCGGCCATCGCGCAGTGGCTGCTGGAGGCCCCGGAAGCCTCCCGCCAGGTGGCCGATGATGTGGATGCGGTGGAGGCCCTTCTGTTCCGCCTCCGACGCCGGGCCGTCGACCGCATGCGGGAGATGTGGGGCAGTGGCACCACCGATCTCTACTTCGCGTCGATCAGCGTCCGAACCCTCGTTTACAAGGGGATGGTGCGCTCGGAAGTGCTGGATCGGTTCTATGCCGACCTCCGGGATCCCCGCTTCAGCGTCAACTTCGCCGTTTACCACCGCCGCTTCAGCACCAACACCCTGCCGCGCTGGCCCCTAGCCCAACCCATGCGGCTGCTGGGCCACAACGGAGAAATCAACACGCTGCTCGGCAACATCAACTGGGCCAGCGCCGCGGAAGCCAACCTGGAAGCGGTGTGGGGAGAGGCGGCCGCCGATCTGCGCCCCCTTGTGAATCCGGCCTTCAGCGACTCCGCCAACCTGGATGGGACCCTTGAGCTGATG
>JBEIGX010000070.1:0-10801 GCA_040381675.1 Aphanothece sp. | reverse complement strand
CAGGACATGGCGCGGGCCAAGCGCTTCTATGAAACCCTCGGCCTTCGCCTCACCTGGGAGGCCGACGACTGGTGCTACCTGCAGTGGCCCCAGACCGGTGAGGGCATCGCCCTCCTAAGTCCGGGCTACACGGCGGCCGGTCCCCACTTCGCCTTCCACTTCCAGCGCCGCGCGGAGGTGGATGCGGTGCGCAACCAGCTGGTGGCCGAGGGGCACACCTGCGGCCCCGTGCACGACCACCGGGACGGCACCGCCTCCTTCTATATGCAGGATCCGGAGGGTAACTGGCTGGAGATGCTCTACGAACCTGCGCCCGGCCTCCCCTCCAACGTGGGAGCGGAGCCCATCCCCCTCACCTATCCCACCAGCCCGGCGTGAGCGCGGGGATTGGGGCCGAAACCCTCGACCTGCTGGAGTGGCCCCGCCTCTGCAGCCAGGTGGCCACCTTTGCTGTCACCACCAGCGGCAGGCGGTTTTGCCAGGCCCTGCCCCTGGCCGCCTCCCCGGCGGAAAGCCAGGCACTGCTGGGGGAAACCACCGAACTCCTGGCCCTCGATGGTCTCACCGAGGGGGGCCTGAGTTTTCAGGGGGTGGCCGACCTGACCATCACCGTGGCCCTCTGCGCCAAAGGTGGCACCGCTGGAGGAGAGGCCCTCCTGGAGGTGGCCACCACCCTGGCCGCGGCCAGGCGCCTGCGGCGCCAGATCGATGAGCCCACCCTGCGGCCCATCACCACCGCCCTGATCGACAGTCTGCGCACTTTCCCGGAGCTGGAGCAGCGGCTGCAGTTCTGCCTGGAGGAGGGCGGCCGGGTGGCGGATCGGGCCAGCCCCGCCCTGCAGGGCCTGCGGCGCCAGCTGGCCGGCGTGCGTGCCGACCGGCGGGAGCGGCTCCAGGACCTGCTGCGCCGCTGGGCCCCCTCCCTTCAGGACACGGTGATCGCCGAGCGCAATGGTCGGCCCGTACTGGCGGTGAAGGCGGGGGCGGCCGCCCAGCTGCCGGGGCTGGTGCACGACAGCTCCGCCTCCGGCAGCACGGTGTTTCTCGAACCCCAGGCCGTGGTCCCCTTGAGCAACCGCATCCGGGAACTGGAAGGAGAGGAGCGGGAGCTGGAGGAGGCGGTGCTGCGAGAGTTGAGCGGCCTGGTGGGGCAGCAGAGCGAGGCACTGCAGCACCTGCAGAGCGTGCTGTTGCAGCTCGAGGCCGCCCTGGCCCGAGCCCGCTATGGCGCCTGGCTGGGGGCCCTGCGGCCTGAGATCTCCCCCGATCCCCTGGCCCCCTGGGCCCTGGAGGGGCTTCGCCACCCCCTGCTGCTCTGGCAGGAGCGCAAGGAGGCAGGTCGGCCGGTGGTGCCGGTGAGCGTGCGTGTGAACGAGCCCGTGCGGGTGGTGGCCATCACCGGCCCCAACACCGGTGGCAAGACCGTCACCCTCAAGGCTGTGGGACTGGCGGCCCTGATGGCCCGCGCCGGCCTGTTTCTGCCCTGCAGCGCCACCCCGAAGCTGCCCTGGTGCGCCCAGGTGCTGGCCGACATCGGCGATGAGCAGTCGCTGCAGCAAAACCTCTCCACCTTCAGCGGCCACATCCGCCGCATCGCCCGCATCCTTCAGGCCCTTCCCGCCACGGGCGACGGGGCCCCTGCTGGCGCCTCCCTGGTGCTACTCGATGAGGTGGGCGCCGGCACCGACCCCACAGAGGGCAGCGCCCTGGCCATCGCCCTGCTGCAGCAACTGGCGGAGCGGGCCTCGCTCACCATCGCCACCACCCACTTCGGCGAGCTCAAGGCCCTCAAATACGCCGATCCCCGCTTCGAGAATGCGTCGGTGGCCTTCGATGTGGACACCCTCTCCCCCACCTACCACCTGCAGTGGGGCATCCCGGGCCGCAGCAACGCCCTGGCCATCGCCACCCGGCTGGGGCTGGAGCCCGCCGTGATCGACGAGGCCCAGGCCCTACTGGGGCCCAGCGGGGAGGGGGATGCCAATGCGGTGATCGCCGGCCTGGAGAGCCAGCGCCAGCGCCAGCAGGAGGCCGCCGAGGAGGCCGCGGCCTTGCTGGCCCGCACCGAACTGCTCCATGAGGAACTGCTGGAGCGCTGGCAGCAGCAAAACGAGCAGAGCGCGGAACTGCAGGAGCTCCGGCGCCAGGAGCTGGAGCGCTCCATCCGCGCCGGCCAGGGGGAGGTGCGGCGGCTGATCCGGCGCCTCCGCCAGGCGGGTCGGGCCCAGCCCGCAGAAGCGGGAGAGGCGGCCCGGCAGGTGGGCCAGAGGCTGCGGAAGCTGGAGGAGGCCCACCGGCCCACGCCGGAACGGCGGGAGCACCAGGGCTGGCTGCCCAAGGTGGGCGAGCGGGTGCGGGTGCTCTCGTTGGGCAAGGCGGGTGAGGTGCTGGCCCTCTCCGACGACGGCCGGGAGCTCACCGTGCGCTGCGGCGTGATGCGGCTCAGCCTGGAGCTCACCGCCATCGAGGGCTTGCACGGCGAAAAGGCCACCCCGCCGGAGCCACGCCAGCCGGTGGTGGCCATCCGCAGCCGCCGCAACCCCACCAGCCGGGGGCCGGAGGTGCGCACCGAGCGCAACACGGTGGATGTGCGCGGCCTGCGAGTGCATGAGGCGGAGGCGGCGGTGGAGGAGCAGCTGCGGGGGGCCAATGGCCCGGTGTGGGTGATCCACGGCATCGGCACCGGCAAGCTCAAGCGGGGCCTGCGGGCCTGGCTGGAAACGGTGCCCTACGTGGAGCGGGTGAGCGACGCCGAGCAGGGCGATGGGGGGGCCGGCTGCAGCGTGATCTGGGTGAAATAGGGGTTCACCTAGGCCAGCCGGGGCAGCTGGGGCTCCCAGCGGTTGGTTTCGGTTTCTGCTGAGAGGGAGGTGTGCAGGGCATCCCCGGCCCCATCAAACAGGCGCCAACCGGTGGACTCCACCTCCAGATGCACCGTCTCCCCCACCCGCGCCTCCTGATCCGGGCCGCTGCGCACGTGCAACAGGTGGTGCCCCTCCAGCAGGCGGCAAGTGAGCAGCTGCTCGTTGCCTAGGGCCTCCACATGACTCACCTCGGCGGGCAGGTTGCGGTTGGCAGAGGGCGCCAGCCGCAGATGCTCCGGCCGCAACCCACCCGTGAGCTGCTCCCCCTGGCGGCTGGCCAGCAGAGGCTCCAGGGCCGGAGGCACCGGAAACTTCTTGCCCGCCGCCAGCAGCAGGCCTGGCCCCACCACCTCCACCGGCAGGAGGTTCATGGGGGGGCTGCCGATGAACTGGGCCACAAAGAGATTGGCCGGCTGGCGGTAGAGCTCCAAAGGGGTTCCCAGCTGCTGGAGGCGGCCCTGATAGAGCACGGCGATGCGATGGCCCATGGTCATGGCCTCCACCTGATCGTGGGTCACGTACACCGTGGTGGTGCCCAGCTGGCGCTGGAGCTCCACGATCTGGGTGCGGGTACCCGTGCGCAGCTTTGCATCCAGGTTGCTGAGGGGTTCATCCATCAGAAAGACATCGGGCTGGCGGGCGATGGCCCGGCCCAGTGCCACCCGCTGCTTCTGCCCCCCGGAGAGTTCCTTCGGCAACCGCTCCAGCAAGGGCTCCAGCTCCAGCATCCGCGCCACCTCGGCGATGCGCCCATCGATCCTCTCCTCCCGCGCCGAGGCCACCCGCAGGGGGGCGGGCCAAGGGCGACTGAGGCGATGGAGGCCGTCCTGAAGCTGCTGGGCAAGGGAGCGGGGCTGCCGGCGCCGCAGGCCGAAACCCAGATTGTCGGCCACTGACAGGTGGGGATAGAGCGCGTAGCTCTGAAACACCATCGCCACATTCCGCTGGGAGGGCCGGAGCCCGCTCACCGGCCGGCCGGCCACATAGATCTCCCCATCAGTGGGGCGATCGAGCCCCGCCAGCAGCCGCAGCAAGGTGCTCTTGCCACACCCCGAGGGCCCTACCAGCACCAGAAATTCCCCGTCGGCGATGGCCAGATCCAGCTCATGCAGCACGGTCACGGGCTCCCCTCCCCGCCGGGGGGGGTAGGTCTTGCTCACCTGTGCAAACCGAACCTCGGCCAAACCTGTGCTCCGACGGGCGGATCCTAAGGTTGCTCCAATGCAGTTCATTGATCAGGCCCGCATCACGGTGCGCGGCGGCCGCGGCGGCGACGGAATCACCGCCTTTCGGCGCGAGAAATATGTCCCCGCAGGGGGCCCCTCCGGTGGCGACGGCGGGAAAGGCGGCGATGTGGTGCTGCGCGCCGACAACAACCTCCAAACCCTGCTGGATTTCAAGTACAAGCGCCTGTTTGCGGCTGGCGACGGCACCCGCGGCGGCCCCAACCGCTGCACCGGCGCCAGCAGCCCCACCCTGGTGGTGCCCGTGCCCTGCGGCACGGAGGTGCGCGATGCCCGCACGGAAATCCTCCTGGGGGACCTCACCCAACCGGGCGAGGAACTGGCGGTGGCCATGGGCGGGCGCGGGGGGGTGGGCAACGCCCACTTCCTGAGCAACCGCAACCGGGCCCCGGAGCGCCACACCGAGGGGAAGGATGGGGAGGAATGGATGCTCCAGCTCAAGCTCAAGCTTTTGGCGGAGGTGGGCATCATTGGCCTTCCAAACGCAGGCAAGAGCACCCTGATCTCCGTGCTCTCAGCGGCCCGGCCCAAGATTGCCGACTATCCCTTCACCACACTGGTGCCCAACCTGGGCGTGGTGCGCAAGCCCAGCGGGGATGGCACCGTGTTCGCCGACATCCCCGGGCTCATTGAGGGAGCGGCCGCTGGGGCCGGCCTAGGCCACGACTTCCTGCGCCACATCGAGCGAACCAAACTACTTGTGCATCTTCTCGATGCCAATTCAGAGGACGTGGTGGCCGATCTGGCCGTCGTGGAAAGGGAATTGGAAAACTACGGCCATGGACTGGCCGACAAACCCCGCTTGGTGGTGCTCAACAAAGGGGATGTACTGGATGAAGCCGCCCAGATGGAGAAGCTGGCTGCAGTGGAACGGTGGGGTGAGAGAGCCGCCTGGATTCAGAGGCGACCCCTCCTGATCTCTGCTGCCACCTCCCAAGGGTTGGATCCCCTCAAGGAGGCTGTCTGGCAGCAACTGGAAGCCGATCAGTCGTCGTAAACCCGGCACTCAGGGGCTTCGGGATTCAGGTCGCAAAACACTTCCAGAGGGGTGGGGTCGTGGCTGTCCTCGGGATGGTGCGACTTGAATTCCTCCAGGCTCTTGAGCTCCTCCTCGAGGTGGCGCACTTTGCCGAGGTCTCCGACGGCACGGGCCTGCTCAATGTCTTGCTTGTCTTTTTGGATGTGCTCGTCGATGCTTTTCATGACAGACGGCCGCGGTTGCCGGCGGAAGTTCACGGGGCCTACCTTACGGGGCCCGTCGACCAAGCGCCTGCCCCATGTGCGCTGGTGCTGATGAACGGCGGGTATCGGCCCACGATCAGGCCATCCCTCAGACCACCCGCTCGCTGAGGGAGAGCCAGCGCTCCTCCCCCGCTGCAATCCGTTCCAGCAGCTCGGCCAGTCGGTTGCTGAGCTGCTCCCGTTCGCTGAACGACACCGCAGATCCCGTCAGGGCCATCTGCTGCTCCAGGGATCGCCGTTCCTCCTCCCATTGCGGGAGATCCCTCTCCAGCGCTGCCAGTTCCCGACTTTCTTTGTTGCTGAGCCGCTGAACGGCCCCCGATCCGCCGCGGGTGCGCGAGGGGGACGGGGGAGAAGGTGCGGGCGGTTTCGGTGCCACGACGGGGGCGGCCTTCTGGGCTTCGAGATAGGCGCTGTAGTTGCCTTCGAACCGCCGCATCTGCCCGTTGCCCAGCACGAACAGGCGGTCGATGGTGCGATCCAGGAACCACCGGTCGTGGGAGACCACCACCACGCAGCCGCGGAAATCCTCCAGGAAGTCTTCCAACACCGCCAGGGTGGCCACATCCAGGTCGTTGGTGGGTTCATCCAGCAGGAGCACGTTGGGGGCTTCCATCAACAGCCGGCACAGATGCAGCCGGCGGCGCTCCCCACCGGAGAGCTTGGCCACGGGCTGGTGCTGCTGGGCTGGCGGGAACAGAAAGCGCTCCAGTAGCTGGGACGCACTGAGCTCCTTGCCGTCCACCTGCACCCGGGTGGCCGCCTCGTTCACCACATCGATCACCTTCCGCGTCTGGGGCCCATCCAGCACGGCGCTGTGCTGATCGAAGACAGCGAGCCGCACCGTTTCCCCCAGCTCCAGCACCCCGCCACTGGGTGGGCGGCGGCCCGCCAGAACCTCCAGCAGGGTGGACTTGCCCACCCCATTGGGCCCGATGATCCCCACCCGGTCTTCCGGGGCGAAGTCGTAGGTGAAATTCGCCAGCAAGGGGCGGTCCGCCACGGCTACGACCAGCTGCTCGGCCCGGATCACCCGTTTGCCCAGCCGTTGGGCGGTGGCGGCCATCTCCAGCCGGGCACGCCCTTTGTTGGGGCCGGCCTCCTGCAAGGCCGCAATGCGCTGCAGCCGGGCCTTCTGCTTGGTGCTACGCGCCTTGGGCCCCTGGCGGAGCCAGGCCAGCTCGCGCCGGAGGGTGGAGCGATAGGTGGACGCCGCTGCCACCTCCACCACCTCCTCCTGAGCCCGCTGCTCCAAATAGGTGGCGTAATGGCCGGCGTACTCGCGGGCTTCCCCCCCCTCCACCGCCACAATCCGGCGGGTCACCCGATCAAGCAGGTAGCGGTCGTGCGTCACCAGCACCACGGCGCCGGGATAGCGATCCAGCCAGCTCTGGAGCCACTCCACCCCCTCCGCATCCAGGTGGTTGGTGGGTTCATCAAGCAGCAGCACATCGGGCTGGGCCACCAGGGCCTGGGCCAGGGCCACCCGGCGCCGATTCCCCCCCGAGAGGGAGCCCATGGTTCGTCCGAGCACCTCTGGGCCGGATCCGATGCCCAGCCGATCGAGCACGGTGTGGCAATCCCGCTCCAGATCCCAGGCCTGGCGGGCCTCCATTTGAAGCTGCACCTCCGCCAGGCGGGCAAGCAACGGGGCAGCCTCCGGAGCCGAGGCCCCTGGATCCGCGCTGAGGGCCAGGGAGAGACGCTCGTACTCGCGCAGCAGCTCCATACGCTCGCCGCCCCCCTGAAACACCTGCTCCAGCAAGGTGGCGGCCGGATCAAAGGCCGGCTCCTGATCCAGCAACACCACCTCCAGACGCGCCTGGCATTGACGACGGCCCTGCTGGAGAGACTCCACCCCCGCGAGAATCCGAAGCAGGGTGGATTTGCCCGCCCCATTCGGTCCGATCAGCCCCAGCCGATCCCCGGCCGACACCGTGAGATCGAGATCGCGGAAGAGCGTCCGCAGCCCGAAATCCTTGCTGGCGCCCTCCAGGCGAATCAGATTCACAGGGTCGCTTGCTCCAAATGGGCAAACACACTCTTGTCGCCCACATCGGCGGCAGCGGGCATGGGGAATTTGCGTAGGCAGAGCACCAGCAGCAGGCCGGCCTGCAGGGTCAGCAGCGCAAGGGTGGTGGAGACGGGCAGGAGGCCCGTGAGGCGACCCAGAAGGGCCAGGGGCAGCAGCAGGGTCACCCCGATGGCTTCCGGGCGCCGGAAACAGAAAAATTCCTTGAAGCCGATGCCCGTGAGGGCCGCAAAGAACGGCCCCACCGCCAGGATCGCCAGGGGGCGGCTCCAGGCATCGCCCACCATCGCCCCTGGCGTGAGCCAGAGCGCCAGAGCCCCGAAGCCCGCGCATCCCACCAGCCAGAAGAACTGCAACGCCCGATGCAGGGGCCTCAAATAGATGTGGATCCAGCGCAAGGCCAGCCCCAGACCCACCGCCATCACCACCAGCCAGGGCCAGAGCCACCGGCTGCCCCACTGATGCCACTGAAGGGCCAGAGCCAGCTGGGCCACGGCCACGCTAGTGAGGGCCAGGCGATAGCCCCGAACCTCCCGCCGATCCTCAGCCGTGATCGTGTAGGGGCCATAAACCCCCTCGAACACAGGGTCAGCGGCAGTGGGGGACGAGGGGGCCGGGCCGCTCATGGCTGGGTGGGGGGAGTGCTTCCCACCAGTGTGGCCAGATCCGGCCCCGCTGGGATGAGGCCCGAGGGGTGGAGGGGAAAAAGGGCACCGAAATAGTCCTGCCGCCACTGGTCTGCAAAACAGGTGGCCGCCACCCCCGGCAGGGCGAAGAACCGGGCCCGCCAGCGCCAGAGGGCCGGCAGCTGCCAGAGGGGCCGCTGGCTGCAGCCGAACAGGGGGGCGTACACCATCTCCCAACGAATCAGGGTGGGGAAGAGCACCACATCCGCCAGGGTGGGCACCTCAGTGCTGCAAAGCCAGCGGTGGCCAGCCTTCTCCTGCTGCTGCAGGGCCTGATCCGCCTCTTCCAACGCCGCAAACAGAGCGGCCTGGTCGGCGTCATAGGCCTGCTGGGTGCGGGCGAAGCCGCACCGGTACACACCATCGTTCACGGACTCTTGAAAGCGGGCCCGCCAGTGGCCGATGGCCTCCGCAGAGGCGGCGGGCTCCAGGTCGGGGGCAAAGGCTGGCGCCGGCCAGCGGTTGAGCAGCTCGATCACCCGGGCGCTCTCATTCACCAGGATCCGGCCCGAGCCTTGCTGCACCACTAGGGGCACGGTGGCCCGGGCCTGATGGTTGCCCCCACTGCGGCGGTAGAGATCCGCCAGGGTGCTGCAGCCGAGAAAGGGTTCGGGAAAGCGCCAGCGGCCCGCCTCCGGATCAGGCTCCACCCTCTGCAGGCGCAGGCTGTCCCCCAGGCCCCGCAGGGTCCACACGAGCCAGGCCCGATGGGCCCAGGGGCAGCTGCGGCCCACGATCAAGGCATAGGTGCCGCTCCCTTGGGCATCAGGGGGCAGGGGGGGAAGGGCGGTGTAGGCCCCTTCCGGCCTGCGGTAGTGGCCCGCCGCGTCGGCCGGAGCCAGCCCGCCCATCAGCTGCAGCCATTGCCAGTGCCAGAACGCCCGCACATTGCGTACAAGGGCGGGAGGGGGCGACATGGGCCAGAGACGACTGCCCCAACTCTGCGTCAGGCTGGGTCAAAGCATGGGGGCGAGTGATGGGGGAAGGGAGGAGCGACAGGGCAGCCAGGGTGCTGGTGGTGGGAGGCACCCACGGCAACGAGCGCAATGGGGTGCAGCTGCTGGAGCACTGGCGCCAGGTGCCAGGCAGCCTGGCCACTGCGGGCCTTTCCGTGGAATACGCCCTGGGCAACCCCGGGGCCATCGCTGCATGCAAGCGCTACCTGGAACGGGATCTCAACCGCAGCTTCGCCCCGGAGCTCCTGAACAACGGCGACCTCCACCAGGAAGCGGAAGTGCGCCGGGCCCGGGAATTGCTGGCCGCCTGGGGACCCGAGGGAGAAACGCCCTGCGCCGTGGTGCTGGACCTGCACAGCACGACGGCCGCCATGGGCAATTGCCTGGTGGTGTACGGCCGGCGGCCGGCGGATCTGGCCCTGGCCGCAGGGATTCAGGCCCAGCTGGGGCTGCCGATCTACCTCCATGAAGGGGATCCGGCCCAGAGCGGCTATCTGGCGGAGCGCTGGCCCTGCGGCCTGGCGATCGAGGTGGGTCCCGTGCCCCAGGGGGTGGTGAACGCCACCATCTGCCGCCAGACCCGGCTGGCCGTCGAAACCGCTCTGGCCGTGCTGGCAGAGGCCCGCCAGGGGTCATGCCGCCTTCCCAGGCACCTGGTGATCCATCACCATCTGCGAAGCCTCGACCTCCCCAGGAATGGCGAAGGAATCCCAATCGCAAGGGTGCATTCCCTCCGCCAGGATCGCGATTGGCAGCCCATGGTGGCCGGGGATCCCCTCTTTGAAACCAGGGGTGGAACCACCCTCCATTGGGAGCCGGCAACGGGAGATCCGGCGATGATTTGGCCTGTGTTTATCAACGAGGCGGCCTACGAAGAAAAGGGAATCGCCTTAAGCGTCACGGAACGAAAAATCTGGCCTGCGGATGCCGCGTGGGGAAACGCCTTGGTCGCCTTGATGCAAAGAAAACCTTCCGCAGGCTTGGGGGAAGCGAAATCCGGATAGGCCTCCAGGCCGTGGGCTGGCGCTCACCCACACACAAAGGTGCTCTGCTCCTTGGTGCAGGGCAGATCGGTTTTGCTGCCGTCTGCCCAGTAAATCCGCAGGCGGTCGTCTTCGCTGCCCATGCGCAGGGTGAGGGACTTGATCACGCCCGCCGGTGGCTTGCCCGCCTTGTCGGCGCCGTCCTCGGAGCGCACGGAGAGCTTGTTGAGCCGCTGCTCCAGTTGCTGAATCTTGAGATCCACCCGATCGAGCCGCTGGCTCTCGGCGCTGGGCCCCCGCTGGCAGGCGCTACCCAGACCAACCACAAGAAGGAGGGATGCCATCAAGGCCACCCTCCGACCAGGACGCACCCCCGAGACGGCACTGAGAACCCGCCTGGGCATCGCCATGGATGGAGGGTCTATCGCAGGGACAGGAAAGGGACCCATGGCAGGACAAGAGAAGTGTTCCCCCTCCTAGCGGCAATCCAGCAAGAGGTCCACCAAACCCGGACTCCAGGTGACAACGCGCCCGGCAACCCCTGGCGACCCCGGTTTCAACCTTTCTTCATGAAGCCTCTTCACAATTGCCGCAACAGTCCGTTACACTTCGCATGACGGAGGCCTGACGGTTTTCCGTCCTTCCATCCGTCTCGCATCTTCCCGCAAGGGTTTTTGCTCTCGACACACTTCCCGTTCTCATGACAGCCACTCTCCAACAGCGCTCCGGCGCTTCGGCGTGGAATCAGTTCTGTGATTGGATCACCTCCACCAACAACCGCCTCTATGTGGGCT
>JBEIGX010000069.1:0-10849 GCA_040381675.1 Aphanothece sp. | reverse complement strand
GCCGCCAGTGGCTCCCTCTACAGCGTGCTGCTGGAGCACGGCATCGATGCCTTCTGGCTGCTCAAGATCCACACCGGCCGGTTCGGCCCCCTCAACCTGCAGCCCTATTACTCCCTCGTGCTGGGCGGGCTCACCCTGGTGGTGATCGCCTCGGGAGTGGGTGTGCTGCTCTCGGGGAGCCGATCGCAGGCCTGAGTTCCCCTCAGCCGCCGGCGAGCTGGAGGTCTAGGCGCTTTGGTGCCGATGGACGATGGGAGTCAGTGTTGTCCACTCCGCTGAGGTTGTCCTCCAGCCGGAAGCCCTCGGCCAGTGGTTGAGCCAGGCCCATCGCGCAGGACTCAGCCTTTGCGATGGGGATCGATCAGTCGTCGTAAACGCGGCAGTTGATGTTGGATGGATTCAGATCACAGAACACCTCCAGAGGAGAAGGGGCATCGGCGGCCTCAGGGTGGCGTTGCTGATACGCCTCCAGCTCTTTCACCTGCTGCTCAAGCTTGCGGGCGATGGCCTGATCTCCCTTGGCTTGGGCGTCGGCAAGGGCAGCGCGATAGGTCTGGAGCTGTTCGTCAATGGTGGCCATGCACTCACGCCAGATCGACGTCGAATTGAGCCCGCAGAATTTAACCCGACAATGAGCCACACCATCCCTCGAGACGCCACGATGCCGTCTCCCTAAGTAGACCTACTTATTCAAAGGCGGCAAATCGCAGTTGGTCTTGGTCTTCGGCAAGGTGAATGGGCTTTTGTGGTTCCCAGATGGCGGATACTCCTTATCTCGTGGCCCTGGCCCTTCTGGAGGTTGGGGGAAAGCGCGCCTTACCGCTCAGCGGCAAATCTCTTCCTGCTGCTGCAGCAGAGGCACCTGACCCAGGTGACGAGGGGCGCGCCCTGGCCTTGGAGCTGATGCTCCGCGTCTGGCAACGCAGTGATGAAGGCCCAATCCAACGGGCCGCTGGCGACAACAGCCTCCTGCTCGTGGAAATGCCCCTGGAGCTGATGAGTGAGCAGCTCCCGAATGATCTTCGCCAAGTACGAACCAGTCAGCTAGCAGCGCTGGCCCTGATCCCGGGGATTGTCCCCATCTGGGGACTGTCTCCATGCAAAGGGAATCCGAGGATGATGGCCCTCCACACCCTGGTGCGTCATGCCCAGCACCAACCTGTCCAGAGAGATCACCCTCCTGGCCACCACCTGTCTGAAGTGGACACCGGATGGAGAGCTGTGCGCAGAGGACAGGTTGGTGTTGCTCTACCGGCTCAGGCAGATCGATCCTCGCCTGGCGGAATGGCCGTAAAGGTATAGCGAGTGTGAAGCCTTGTGCTTTTGCCAGGCGCCAACTCAATCTTGCGGTCACCGCTCAGAAGGGCCTGCCGAGGAGCACTCCAGGGTTCCAGGCACACCATCGCGCGTGGCGGCTCTGTCCAGAGCACAACCAGATCGAAGGGTGGGGTGAGTTGAAGCTCAAGAATGGTGCCAGCGCCCTGATCGATCAGCCGTACCGGCCCCGTTGGCTGTACAAGCAGGTCGATCCCTTGCCCCAGCCTCTCCATTTGCTGCTGGGTGGACGCCTCTTCCATGGTGAGGTGATTGAGGCACTGGTCCGGCAAGCCCTCGAACCGCACAGCGTCAAGACTGGAGAGATTGAAGTAGGGGTGCAGCCCAAAGCTGAATGGCATCGGAGCATTACCACGATTTTCGACGTTCGTGGTGATCTCCAGCGCACCAGGTGCCAGCCGAACTTCCATGGTGAGCAGAAACCAGAAGGGATAGGACTCGAATGTCTCACTGGTTTCGCACAACTGAAGCTGGATGCCACGTCCATCCGTTAGCTCCTCCATCTGCCAGGGAAGCTGGCGGGCAAAACCGTGCTGACCGAGGTTGAACACACCCTGAGGCAAAGGAAGCCTGTTATCTGGCAGACCTCCTGTGATGGGAAACAGCACTGGAAAGCCCCCACGAACCGATTGGGCAGGATCCAGAAAGCGTTCGAGATCGAGGTAGACCACCTCGTGGCCAGAGCAACGCCAACCACTGATGAGGCCCCCACGTTCGGGCACCACCCTCAGCAGATCTCCACTGGCAGGATCGCTGAACTCCCAGTGCGGGTAGGGAGTCGTTTGCTGAATCAGAGGCATGAATGGGCGATCTGCATCGGGTCAGGAAGCAATCTGCAGCAATGCAGGGGGAAAGGGATGCCCCCAATTGGGAACAACGGATGCTCTTCGGCTGCCCCAGCACCTCAAAAACTGCTGGAGAGAGCCACCACCACCAGCAAGACCGCCATCAGGGCCAGTTCATTCAGCATCAAATGCATTGTCTTGGTCCCTGGCCTGTTGAGAGAGCACTCTCCACCTCGCTAAGCGGATACCGCACCCCCCAAGCGGGGTCAAAACATCCTCCAAGCCCATGCCCACGCTGTCGGCGGCTTAGGACATCTGCAAACAGCTGATGCCGAGGCAAACCAAATGACCCAGAGATCAGCCGCCGGCGAGCATCACCGCCCCCATGGCGGCCATGATCAGGTTCTCCGCGAAGCTCACCACGCCAAGGGGTGTCTTGGAGTTGCCTCCCACGCAGGCGCAGTTCAGAGCCAGGTGATCGATGAACACCGCCTTGCCCACCGACACCATCCCCATCACGCCAAGCAAAACAGCCACCACGCCCACGACCTGGGCCGCAGCGATGGCCTGGGGTTGGAGCAGCACGCCGAGCCCCACGAGCAGTTCCAAACCGGGGTAGAGGCGCCCCCACGGACGCCAGCGCTGGGTGAGAAGGTCGTACTTGCGGAAGCTGGCGGCAAAGGCCTCCACATCCATCAGCTTGAGCATGGCCAGCAAACAGATGGCGATTCCCATGAAGCCGCCAACCCCGGCATCCAGCACCAGAGCCATCAGGCCGGCGGTGAGAAACACCACCACCACCGGCGTGTAGGAGATGTCTGTCCCCTCCGGCCTCACTCCGAGCCGGGTGGCCAATTCGGTGTAGCCCCCGATCCGCTGCTCCCCAGCGAACACCTGGGGCGTTGTGGTCATGCCATGGGCCGCCTTGAAGGCCTCCACCTCCTCGGTGCTGGTGAGGCGATGATCTTCAAAAGGGATGTGCCGCTCCTGGAGCAGCTTCACCGCCCGCAGGCCCCAGGGGCAGGCTGGTCTAGCAAATCCATCCGATAGAGACGAACGGCCTGAAGGGCGGGGGAAACCATGGGCAAGCGATGGGGGGAATGGATGGGCGCTTCAGCCCTCGCCGCCTTCCCCGCCTTCTCCGCCCTCGCCGCCCTCATCCTTGCCCGGCGCGGTGGTGCTGGGGCTGGTGGGCTGGGCCTGGGGCTTGAGATCCTGTGCCCCCCCCTTCTCCCCGGCTTCCGGTGTCTGGCTGCAGGCCACCGTGCCACCGGCCAGGGCCAGGGTGCTGAGGAACAGGGCGATGCTCTGGCGCTTCATGGACAGAATCAAGGGAAATCGGTCTGAATCATGATGGATCCAGCCGTCGCGCGCCAGAGATCCTTCACTGGATGCTGTGCCATTTCTTACCCCTCGCAGCCGCTGAGGCGTTCACCCAGCAGCTGATGGAGCGTTTCGCGGTTGAATCAAATCAAAGTCATGGCAAGGATGCGGACAAGTTCTTCTTCAAACTTGCGGCTTTTCCCCCCACCCTGTCGCATCGGCAGTGTCACAGAAGCAAGCTGCTTGCCGGCTGGAATTTGATAAGCGTAGCCATACACATAGTTCACCTGATTATGGACATTGCCCACCTGGTTCACCCATTGGGTCTGCTTCTGGATGATCGTTTCTCCTTGGTAGCGCTGAGGGAAGCACCAGTCGCTGAACGACTGCACCCAAGTGGCGATCGTGCCATCAGTGAAAGTCAGCGTCAGCATCTGGTCCGGCTGGTTCCCATTGGCGGCTGCCCCAGCAAGATAAAGCCAGCGGTAATCGCCCTGCGGAAGATGAATGATCTGAGCCTCATATCCTAAAATTACATCACGTTCATAATCCATAATGGCAATGGCCGCCATTACGAAGTTACTCAGCGGCCTCCGCGAATCAGGAACCGGACCAAGAACAAAGGTTGCTCCGCTCCAGGCAATTGTCGACTTGATGGCCTCAGAGTAGTGGTAATATCCATTACCATCGAAGCCACTGTAGTTGTCCACCTGGGTCTTCCCGTTCGCGATTCCACAATCGGTATAGCTCTTCGAGAGATCTACGGGGGTTGAGTAGGTCATCTGCACATCCAGCAGACGCACATTCATGTTGATGGGCAGCGTCACGCTGGCCAGCGTCTTGCCAGCGGGAATCGTGTAGCTATACCCGTAGATATAGTTTTCAACCATGTCGGGGCTGCCAGCCGCTTGATTGCGGTAGGCCTGGGATGAAACGATCGCCTCGTGGCCGAAATATTGCGGACTGCACCAGTCGCTGAACGACTGGGTCCAGACCACGCTTGAGCCATCCGTGAAGGTGAGCGTGATCGGTTGTTCCGGCTGGGATCCGTTCACTCCCGCGCCAACGAGATTCAATGTGTTGGATTGGATTGGCGCAACCTCAAGGGTTTGCCCAGCTGCCCAGATGACATTTGGTTGATTCGGAGCCGTCAGCTTGAAGGTTGTCCCGTTCCAGGGAAGCGTGCTATCGACCCGCGACCCGCCCGACCTGTCATCACCCATCGCCTCCCAGTCGTAAGCGTTCCCTTTGCCATCAAAGCCACCGCCGACAACCGGCGTGCCATCCGTTGTGAGGCCAATGGTTGCGTATGGCGTTCCATCGGTTACCAGACCACCTGGAACGGTTGCTTGCTGCGCTTGTGTCATGGGTAGATGAGATCTATTCATACATAGCCAAACGCAAGGCCATGGCAACAGTGGTGATGTTTTCGTCACATGGCAGGGTCAGTGAATCAAGACTTCGAGTCACTCACTTGTTGATGTAGTAAAGAACACCCACGCGTTTCGCCTGCAACGCGATCGACATCGGTGATGAGCGCCTACAACCGCGTCAACGGCCAGTGGTGCAGCCAGAGCCAGATCCGGCCGCCGGACCAGCTACGGCGCAGCCGCCTCTGGGCAGGGGGGCGATTTCGCCGACGGCGATCGTACAGACCTAGGGCTGCCGGCGTGCGCGCACGCTGATGGAGCAGGAGAAGGAGCTGCTTCTCAGCAATCCAGGCAAGGCAAGAAAGTGGCTCAACAAGGGATGGCTGCGCTCCATCCTGCACGTGTGGGAGGGCGATTAGGGCTCCTATGCTTTAATGGAATAAAGAACATCCGACGGATTCCAGTAACAGACCCCATGCCGAAGATGCCCCAAAATAATCTCAACTTTTACCTCTACAGCTCAGCACGAGGGCTTGTCCATCGCGCGCGTTGCCTGGTTCCAGCGTCTCTGGTGCCGCCCCGAATACAGCTCGATCAGGCCTTCGCCATCGGTATCACCACCTATGTCGAGCGCTACGACAACTATTTCAAACCCCTCTACCAGTCGATGAGCCGGTATTTTCCCGAGGTGAAGATCACCGTGTCGGTCAACGGCCATCCCAAAACAGCTGAACAGCAGCGCTACCTGGAACGCCTGCAAGACGAGCTCTGCGCCACCGCTCCCCCCCACCACACCTTTGTGCTGCGGGATCACGCGGCAGGGCTCACCACCATGTGGAACGAGATGGTGCATCTCAGCCAGCCCCTCCCCCTCCTGATCCTCAATGACGACCTGCGCATCTTTCCCTGGATGCGGCGCTGGGCCGAAGCCTTCGACTGGCGAGCCGCCCAGCTCACCCTGCTCAACAGCACCTGGTCCCATTTCGTGATCTCCCCCGAGGTGATCGAACGGGTGGGGGCCTTCGACCCGGGCTTCCAGGGCATCGGCTTTGAAGACATGGACTACACGGCCAGAGCCGGCCTGGCAGGACAACCGATCGGCAACGTGCTCTGCTCCTATATCGCCCACAAGAACCACCAGCCCAGCTCTTCCTCCTTCGGATCAGACAAGGTGTGGGGAAAGTACACCTCGCAGAATGAGAAGTTCTTCTATAGCAAGTGGGAAATCTGCTCCCCCGAGGAAGGGGTCTTCATCAAGCAGATTCCCGCCCACGTGAAGCCGAAGCATCCCCTCAGCCCAATTCCCTTGCCCAGCATCCCCAGCACAGTCGCCACCAATGGCCGCCGGATCTTTCCGGACAGGCCGGCAAGCGCCTAGGGCCCGTCACGGATGGGTCTCGCTCTGCTCCTGGCGGTCGGCATCTGGGTGGCGATGGGTCAACCGGGGGGGCGCAACGGTCTGCTGCTGGTGGTGGGCCTGGGCTTCGCTGGGATCTTCTGGCAGGCCAGCCTGATCCTCGCCCTGGTGGGGCTCGCCCTCGCTGGCATCGGCCTGGTCTTCTGGCTGCTCGCCGCCCCCCTACGCCGCCAGCAGCGGCTGGCACTCCAATCGCTGGTGGCCGCCGCCGATGAGCGCTACCGGCTCGATCCCTGCCGCTTCCAGGGGGGATTCGGAACCATCCAGGCCCTGCAACTCAACGAGGGGGCACAGCCGCCCCAGATCGAGGTGCTCTGCCGCACCCTGGCCGACACCAGTGATGGGCTCGTTCCCACCGACCATCGCATCCCCCTGGTGACAGGAAACGCCATCGATCCGCCCCGCACCCCGCGGCAGGTGGGCACCCTGATGGCCCGCCAGGGGCTCACCCTCCTGGCCGACCTCTCGGTGGAAGCCAAGGCTGTTCGCGCCGCCATGGAAGCCCTCCGCGATCGGGATCGCACCCAACGGGCCCTCGCCCGCCTCGCCGAACTGCAAACCGACGTGGACGCCACCCTTGCCCTGGCCCCAGGCAACGAGCTCCTGCAACCGTCCGTGCCCCAGCTCGAACAGGCCCGCGAGCGCTTTGCCGCGGAGGAATCAAGGCTGCGACAGGCGCAGATCTCGACAGACACCCTCCTGCGCAAGCTGCATGATTTCCTCCAGGTGCCGGAGAACATTCAGCCCATCCTGAACTTCGATCTCGATGCGCTGCTGGCGGAGCTGGACGATCCCACGCGCTTCTCCGAGCTGGAGGCACTCTTTTCGGAGGTGGTGGAACTCAATGCGATCTACCGGCAGCTGGAGGGGGACAAGCTGGCGTGAACCATCCGCCCCCGACCGCCCAGAAGCGACTCCGGTGAACCTTGATACAATATTAGGATCTTTACAATGCTCCAACCCGCCTGGTAGAGCGAGCGAGATCCCCATCCCATGCCCATCCCACGCCTCGTCAAAGACATCGCCACCGGGGACACGGTCTTTGGCCCCCAGGATCTGACGGCGCTTGGCAATCTCCTCTACTTCACCGCCGAGGATGGGATCAGTGGACGGGAGCTCTGGAAATCCGATGGCACGGCGGCCGGCACCGTGCGTGTGAGAGATATCAAAAATGGAAATTCCAGTTCGTTCCGCGATGAACGCGATGAAGACGAGAACCAGCTAACGGTGGTGGGGAGCACCCTCTTCTTTGTTGCCAAGGATGATCGCCATGGCCGGGAACTGTGGAAGTCGGATGGCACGGAAGCTGGCACCGTGCTTGTCAAAGACATCCGCAGCGGAGATGAAGACTCCGATCCAGCAAACTTGATGCTGTTTGGCAACACGCTCTACTTCCGCGCAGACGACGGCAGCAGCGGCATGGAGCTCTGGAAGTCGGACGGCACCGAAACGGGCACTCAACGGGTGAAAAACATCAATCCAGGGTCGGTCGGTTCCTTTCCTTACGGCCTGACAGGGGTCGGCAACACCCTTTACTTCGTTGCCTTTGACAGCGACTCTGGCGAAGAACTCTGGAAAACAAATGGCACGGAAGCGGGCACTGTTCGCGTCAAAGATATTCACACCGATTTCATGGGTGCCTACCCTGAATACCTCACGGTGATGGGAAATACGTTGTATTTCACCGCCGACGACATGATCCGCGGCAGGGAGCTCTGGAAGTCGGACGGTACCGAAGTTGGCACCGATATCGTTAAGGACATCAACTTCGGGTACATGGGCTCTGATCCAGAAGAGCTCACGGTGATCGGCAACACCCTCTACTTCACGGCCGATGGCACGTTGGGTGGCAGGGAGCTCTGGAAATCGGATGGCACAGAGATCGGCACCGTTCTCGTCAAAGACATCAACCCAGGCATCGATAGTTCCCTCCCCTCCTACCTGACAGCGGTGGGGAGCCGGATCTTTTTCACCGCCAGAGACCGCCTCGGCGGGGAGGAGCTCTGGACTTCCGACGGCACGACAGCAGGCACCGTGCGGGTGAAGGACATCCGCCCGGGTAACAACGGATCCAATCCCTATCTGGGCGCCGTTCTGGGCAACACCCTCTTCTTCGCCGCCAACGATGGCACCACTGGCGATGAACTCTGGGCCACCGATGGTACAGAAGCAGGCACCTTCAGAGTGGCCGATCTCAAGCCTGGTTCATCGGGCTCCAATCCCTCCAACTTCCAGGTGGTGGGCGACACCCTCTTCTTCACGGCCAATACTGGGGAGAAAGGCGAAGAACTCTGGGCCATCGATGCACTATCCCTTCAAGCCGTCACACCAGCTCCGCCACCACCACCTGTCGTCAGCCTGGCCCTCTCCCCCTCCAGCGTCACAGAAGACGGCACCACCAACCTCCTCTACACCTTCACCCGCACCGGCTCAGCCTCCGCTCCCCTCACGGTGAACTACACCGTGGGCGGCAGCGCTTCCCTGGGTGTCGACACCACCGGCATCGCCGCAACACCCTCCACCAAATCGATCGCTTTTGCTGCTGGCTCCGCCAGCGCCACCGTGAGCGTGGATCCCACCGCCGACCGCAACCAGGAAGCCAACGAAACCGTGGCCCTGGGCCTCCTCGCTGGTACCGAATACACCCTTGGCACCACCAGTGCCGTCACCGGCACCATCCTCAATGACGATCTGATCGGCACCTCCGCCAGAAACACCATCACCGGCACGGCCATCGCGGAATTCATCGATGGCTTGCAAGCCAACGACACCCTCACGGGAGGTGTTGGTCCAGATGTGTTCGGCTTCCGCTACAGCCACTCCAGCCTCACCACCCCCGATCGCATCACCGATTTCCGTTTCGGCTCCGACAAGATCGATCTCTTCACCGCCTCAGGCGGCAACCTGCCGGCACCGGCGGGCTTCACCCGCGCCAGCAACAACAGCACCGCTAGAACGCTCTCAGATCTAGCCGCCGCCGTCTTCCGAGATGCCAATGGCGCCATCGCCGGCAACCAGGCCCTCGGCGCCAACAGGGCCGCCCTGGTGGTGGCCAGCAAGAGCTCCATCCGAGGCACCTATCTCTTCATCAACGACGGCAATGCCGCCCGAAACAGCAGCACCGATCTCCTCATCAACCTCACCGGCCACTCCGGCGCCCTGCCCGGGCTGGGGGGAATCCCAGTGGGCACGGTGTTTGCTTGAGCGGGTGCATCAGGCAGGAGACATGTTCCCCTCCCGGGCTCTGGCCGCAGCCTCGTCGTACAGAAAGGGGAGATAGCAGTAGCGCAGCCCCTGGGTGACAGGGGTGGCCTCATGGAGGAGGGAGCAGGAGAACACAATGGCGCCTCCCGCGGGGGGACTATAGGTTTGACGGCCGAATTCAGGAAACCGCAATTGGCCTCCTTCGAACTCGCCCGTATTGAGCACAACAGACACCGCAAAACGTCGATGGGCTGTTCCCTTCGTGGTGTTATCTCGATGGGGGCGGAAGTGCCCACCAGAGGCCCCGTCGTAACAGGCCACAATGTGGCGCTCCAGGCGTGTGGCTGAAAACTGGAAGGCCTTCTTCACCTCCGGAACGACACGATCCCGGATCCGTGCCATGCAGAGATCGCGCAGAGCCCCCTCCTCAATGGTCTTATCGGAGCGGCGCTTATGACCGTAGTCGTACAAGCCCACAGTTTTGCCCTCCACATCCCGCATGAAACCGGAATCCCTGGCTCCGCCTTCGTTGTAATGGGCGATGAGCCTTTGGCACAACGCAGGCTCAAACACCCGCGGCAAGATCAATATCGGAGCCGGCACTGAAGCCTCCGACTCCGGTTCTAACGCGGGCGCAGTCGCAAGAATCTCAACAACCTTGTCGGCATGCTCCTGCGGTGGATCACCGAAGGGCACCACCGCGTAAACCCGCAAGCGCTCATCCAGCACCACGGTGGCCCGGAGATAACGCTCCCCCTCCAGCCGACCATAAAGGCGGCTCACCTGCCCATCAAAGTCCCAGAACTGGCGAACACCCGGCAGGCTCTCCCCAACCCTTGCCTGCTTCTCATCTTCCGGATCCACGCTGACACCAAAGAAGCAGACCTGGCGATCGTTGAAGACAGACCGATGCTGATCGAGAAAGGCCTCGACAACGGCCTTGCTCAAGCCATCGCCTGCTGAGGCAAAGAAACAGAGGACGACGTACCGTCCGGCGACGGTATCAAAATAAAAACGTTCGTTAGACGTGCAGCGCGCCTGGAACCAAGGCGCAGGTTCACCGTAAGCGTGTTCATTCATCGGCTGGGCCGACGTCCTGGCTGAACAAGTATGACCTGTGCCCACACCAGACGCCTTCGGCAGGCGATGGAGTGCCGGCGCTGGATTGTGCAAGACCGCTTTCATCCTGCAGTGGTGGGGTACGCACCCAAACCTGGTTTTTAGCGTCTAAGGAGGCAGCAGAACGTCAATTCCCCGTCTCAAGAAGCAATCGGCTGCCCGACCTCGTTCTTCCTCACGCCGTGCTTCTGGAGGGGCTGCTTGTTTTTTTTCCATGTCCGTCGGAAGCTATTATGGGGAATTTTAGGTTGGCTTCGGTGTCTGCTTTGAATCTTAGTGTGGTTCTTGGATTTCTG
>JBEIGX010000068.1:0-11006 GCA_040381675.1 Aphanothece sp. | reverse complement strand
GAGCTTCCCCACCGTGGAGCACCGCATCCCCCTGCAGAGCCTCGACAACGCCTTTTCTATCGAGGAACTGGAGAAGTGGTATGCGCGGCTCCTGCGGGAGCTGGATCGGCTGCCACCGCCCGACTCCCCCCTGCCAGCCCTAGCGATGGTGGGAGAACTGAAGATCGATGGCAACGCCCTGGCCCTGAGCTATGCGCACGGAGTGCTAGTGCGCGCCGCCACCCGGGGCGACGGGGAGCGGGGCGAGGAGATCACCGCCAACGTGCGCACCATCCAGAGCGTGCCCCTGCGGCTGGATCTGGAGGCGCCACCGCCCTGGCTGGAGGTGCGCGGGGAGGCCCTGATCAGCAACACCACGTTCTCGGCCATCAATGCCGAGCGACAGGCCCGCGGAGAAGCGCTGTTCGCCAACCCCCGCAACGCCTGCGCCGGCACCCTGCGGCAGTTGGACCCCAAGGTGGTGGCCGCCCGCCGGCTCGATTTCTTCGCCTACACCCTTCACCTGCCGGAGGGCCAGCCCGGTGCCCCAGGGAGCCAGTGGGACGCCTTGGCATGGCTGCGGCAGGCGGGCTTCCGGGTGAATCCCCACTGTGAACGCTGCCCCGACCTGGCCGCCGTGGAAGCCTTCTTCCTGAAGTGGGACACGGCCCGCCGCTCCCTCGACTACGCCACCGACGGGGTGGTGGTGAAGCTGGACGACCTGCGGCTCCAGGCCGATGCGGGCTTCACCCAGAAGGCCCCCCGCTGGGCCATCGCCCTGAAATATGCCGCCGAGGAAGCCCCCAGCAGGCTGCTGCGCCTCGTGGCCCAGGTGGGCCGTACCGGCAAGGTGACCCCCGTAGCGGAATTCGAACCCGTGCCCCTGGCCGGCACCAGCGTGAGCCGCGCCACCCTGCACAACGCCGACCGGCTGCGGGAACTGGAGCTCCACAGCGGCGACACGATCGTGGTGCGCAAGGCCGGGGAGATCATTCCCGAGGTGGTGCGGGTGCTGCCCGAACTGCGCCCCAAGGGTGCCCGTCTGCTTTCCCTGCCAAGCCGTTGCCCGGAATGCGGCTCGGAGCTGGTGCGGGAGGAGGGGGAGGCCGACACCCGCTGCGTCAACAGCAGCTGCCCGGCGATCCTGCGCGCCTCCCTGCGCCACTGGGTGAGCAAAGGGGCCATGGATGTGGAGGGGCTGGGCAGCAAGCTGATCGCCCAGCTGGTGGATCGGGGTCTGGTGCGCTCGATCGCCGATCTCTATCGCCTCGATGGGGCCCTGCTGGCCAGCCTGGAGCGGATGGGGGAGAAGTCGGCGGCCAACCTGGTGGAGGCCCTGGCCAGCTCCAAGGCCCAGCCCTGGCCGAGACAGCTCTACGGCCTGGGCATCCACCATGTGGGCGAGGTGAATGCCAAGGCCCTGGCGCGGGCCTTCCCCGATGCGACGTCCCTGCGCCGGGCTGTGGAGGAGGAACCGGAACAGATCGCGGCGGTGTACGGGGTGGGGCCCGAGATCACCCAGTCGTTGCATCAGTGGTTCGCCACCCCGGCCAACAGGGCCCTGCTGGAGGAGCTGCAGACCATGGGCTTCTCCCTGGCCAGCGACGGCAGCGAAGCCCCTCGGCCGGAGCCGGGAAGCAGCGCTCCCCTGACCGGGCAAACCTTTGTGCTCACAGGCACCTTGCCCACCCTGAGCCGTCGCCAGGCCCAGGACCTGATCGAAGCGGCCGGCGGCAAGGTGAGCAGTGCGGTGAGCCGCAAAACCACATATGTGGTGGCGGGGGACGAGGCGGGCAGCAAGCTCAGCAAGGCGGAGAGCCTGGGGGTGGCGGTGCTGGATGAAGAGGGGCTGCGGGAGCTGTTGGGAGCGCCCTGAGAAGGGGCCTCATGATTCCCTGCCCACCCACCCCTTACCAACAAGGGAATGTGGGTTACCTTCTCAAGAAGTGGGAAAACTTCCAGTGCTCCCCTTCAGAAGCCCTTGCCGTCGGAGTCGATATTGATCGAAGACATCACGCTCAGTGCGGCCTTACCCCTGTCCACAGGGTTTGGCCCTGCCGGTGCCACCCCCCCGGAGGTTCAAGCTCCGCCCGCCGCTCCTGCCCCTTTGGCCATCCCGGGGGTTGAGCCCTCGTTGCAGCTTCCCGATCCCCTGCGCCATCTGTTGGCCCGTCATCAGATGCTGCTTCCCCTGCTGCGCCAATGGGTGATCGGGAGAGCGGTCGGCGGGGTGCTCCTGAGCGAGGACGAGCAGCAGCAGGCCCAGAAGGCCTGGCTGCAAAAGCAAGGGATCCAGTCGCACGACCAGTTGCAGAACCATCTGGCCCTCCATGGCATGAAGGAAGAGGATGCCCGCTGGCAGGCGGAGCTGCCCTCCCGCGTGCAACATCACTGCCACGAGCAATTTCTGCACCGGGCCGAGCAACGGTTTCTCAGCCGCAAGCAACAGCTCGACACGGTGATCTACAGCCTGCTGCGGGTCAGCAGTGAACCCCTGGCCAACGAGCTCTACCTGCGCATCGCTGAAGGGGAGGCCGACTTTGCCGAGCTGGCCGCCACCTACGCCGAGGGGATGGAGCAGGCCACCCGGGGGGTGGTGGGGCCGGTGCCCCTGGTGCAGGCGCACCCGACCCTGGCCAACGTGTTGCGCACCAGCCAGCCGGGCGAACTGCGGCCGCCGGTGCAGATCGAGCCCTGGTGGCTGGTGGTGCGGTTGGAATCGCTCCAACCCGCCAGCTTCGATGAGGCCATGCAGAGTCGCATGACCCATGAGCTGTTCGAAGAGTGGGTGCATGACGAGGTGCAGGAACTGATCACTGGCACCTCCCCCTCCCTTCCCTCCTGACACCGATGACAAGCACTTCCATGCAACGGCGTCAGGCCTGGCTCGAGCAGGTCCCCTTTTCCGACCTGTCCCCGGCGGGGCGGAGCAAGCTGGAGTCGGCGGTTCAGATGCTGCAGTTTGCCGAGGGGCAAGCCATGAGCAGCGAAGGCGCGATCGGTGCCCAGATTCTGGTGCTCCTGGAGGGGGAGGCCCGGCTCCTGGGGCGACGCAGCGGGCGTCCCTTCACCCTCCAGAAGCTGGGGGCGGGGGAGATTGTGGGACTGGCATCCCTGCTGCGGGCTGGGGCCTGTGAACAGGTGAATGCGGCCACGGAGGTGCAAGCCGCCGCCATCCCGGATGCCCTGGTGTTGGAACTGCTGGAGACGGAAGAGGCCTTCCGCAGATGGTGCACCAGCCATCTTTGGCTGGCAGAGCTCCACGCCCTCCTCGTGTGCCTGGAGGATCAGAACGCAATGGCGGCGGCCTTTGAGCCCAACCGCTGGCGCGAGCGTGTCTTCCAGCTGGCGGAGCAGACCAGGCTCCTGGCGCCCGACCGTCAGGTTTGGCAAGAGCTGCAGGCGGGGGAAGCCCTGCTGCTGGGCAGTGCGAACGTGCCAGGGATGGCGATCGGCAGCCCGTTCAAGAAGGGGGAGGCCCTGCCCCGCCCCCTGCCACCCCTCCCCCTTCGCGTGATCGCCCTGCCCCCGAGCGCGGCCACAGGACCCAGCGAAGCACTGCTGCCCGAGCCGGCCACCGCGGGCTCCGGCCTCGCGAACGGGATGGAAGAGGGTGCCCTGCCGCAGCCCACCAGCCTGGATCTGGGACAGCCCAGCACCCATCGGGGCTTCAACCTGGTGCGGGCCAGTGGGCCGGTGGGCGAAACCACCGCCTGCCTGCAGATGCTGGCCAAGCAGTTGAAGCTGCCCTTCCGCCGGGATGCGGTGGAGAAGATCCTCAGGGAAAAGGTGGACCAGGGGCAGCGGCCCAACCTCCAGCTCTGCGGCCAGATCGCAGCCATGCTGGGCCTGATCGTGAGCGGCGCCCGGGTGGGGTCGGAGGCGGCCACCCGCTTGATCACTCCCGCCCTCGTGCCCTGGAAGGATGGATTCGCCATCCTGGTGAGCAGCAGCGCCCAGGGCTGGACCCTGGCCTCCCCCAAGGATGGCTGGGTGCGGCTGAATCCGGCCCAGATCAAGGCGGCCTATCCAGAGGGATTGGAGCTGTTGCTGTTGGAGCGCAGCACGGCCACCCCGGAGCAGCGCTTCGGGCCCGGCTGGTTCTGGCCGGCCCTGAAGCGTTACCGGGGGATGCTGCTCCAGGTGCTGCTCGCCTCTTTCGTGGTGCAGCTCTTCAGCCTGGCCAATCCCCTGCTGATCCAGGTGATCATCGACAAGGTGATCGCCCAGCGCAGCCTCGACACCCTGCAGATTCTGGGGATGGCGCTGGTGGTGGTGACCCTGATGGAGGGGGTGATCGGTTCCTTGCGCACCTTCCTCTTCACCGACACCACGAACCGCATCGACCTGCGCCTGGGCGCGGAAGTGATTGACCATCTGCTGCGGCTGCCCCTCAACTATTTCGATCGAAGGCCCGTCGGTGAACTCGGCACCCGGATCGCCGAGCTGGAGAAGATCCGCAACTTCCTCACGGGCCAGGCCCTGATGACCGTTTTGGATGCGGCCTTCTCGGTGATTTACATCATCGTGATGGTGATCTACAGCTGGGTGCTCACCCTGATCGCCCTGGCGGTACTGCCGATCCAGATCGCCATCACCCTGGGTGGAGCGCCCTTATTCCGCCGCCAATATCGGCAGGCCGCAGAAGAAAATGCCCGCACCCAGAGCCATCTGGTGGAGGTGATCAGCGGCATCCAGACCGTGAAGGCGCAGAACGTGGAGATGGTGAGCCGCTGGAAATGGCAGGACTACTACGCGAAGTACATCTCCCGTACCTTCGACAAGACCATCACGGGCACCTTCCTCAACGAAACCAGCCAGGTGCTGCAGAAACTCTCCCAGCTGCTGGTGCTCTGGGTGGGGGCCACCATGGTGCTGAAGAGCGAGCTCACCCTGGGCCAGCTGATCGCGTTCCGCATCATCAGCGGCTACGTCACCCAGCCCCTGTTGCGGCTTTCCTCCATCTGGCAGAGCATCCAGGAGTTGCGGGTGTCGTTTGAGCGGCTCGCCGATGTGGTGGATACGCCGGAGGAATCCAATGCAGCGGATAAGGCCAACATTCCTTTGCCAGCCATCGATGGCAAGGTGGTGTTTGAGGACGTGAGCTTCTCCTTTGTGCCTGGGGGGCAGGAAACACTGAGCTCCATCAACCTGAGCGTGGAGCCGGGCACCTTCGTGGGCGTGGTGGGGCAGAGCGGGAGCGGCAAGAGCACCTTGATGAAGCTCCTGCCCCGGTTGTATGAGCCCACCAAGGGCCGCATCCTGGTCGACCAGTTCGACATCGCCAAGGTGGAGCTCTATTCCCTGCGCCGTCAGATCGGCATCGTGCCCCAGGAGCCCCTGCTGTTCTCCGGCACGATCAGCGACAACATCGCCCTCACCAATCCGGATGCCAGCAGCGACGACATCGTGGCTGCGGCCCGTACGGCAGCCGCCCATGATTTCATCATGGAATTACCGGCGGGCTACAGCACACCGGTGGGCGAGCGGGGGGCCTCCCTCTCCGGAGGCCAGCGCCAACGGATCGCCATCGCCCGAACCCTGTTGGCCAAACCCCGGCTGATGGTGATGGATGAGGCCACCAGCGCCCTCGACTACGAAGCCGAACGGCAGGTGTGCGACAACCTGCGGGAATCCATGAAGCATTGCACGGTGTTTTTCATCACGCACCGGCTGAGCACCATCCGCCGAGCCGACCGGATTGTGATGCTCCACCAGGGTGCCCTGGTGGAATCTGGAACCCATGATGAACTGATGGCCCTGCGGGGTCGTTACTACGCCCTTTACCGCCAGCAGGAGGCCAGCTGATGCTTTCCCCACCCGAATGGCGCCCACCAGAGGACACCGTGGAAGAAGAGGAGAAACGGGAGCGGATGTTTGGCATCGGAGAAAGCGAAGATGTGGTGCTGCAGCAATCGCGGTTCTGGGCCCGAAGCATCTCCTGGACGCTGATGGGTGTCACGGGCTTTGCCCTGACCTGGCTTGCGCTGGCAAAGACGGAAGAGATCGTCACCGCACCTGGAAAACTTGAACCCCTCGGCGTGGTGAAGGAGGTCCGCATGCCCGTGGGCGGGGTGGTGGACGACATCCTGGTGAAGGAAGGGGAGATGGTGAAAAAGGGTCAGGTGTTGCTCAAGCTCGACACCGAAGCCACCAAGGACCGCCAGCAGAGTTTGCTCAGCAGCATCGCCTTCAAGAACCAACAGCTGGGCCTGAAGGTGGAGGAGCTGCGGCGCTATCTGGATGTGAACGACACGGAGCAGCGCATGCTGGTCCAAAGCCTGGGACTGGAGCAGGAGGTGCTCAACCGACTGGAGGTGCTCAACCAGCAGGGGGCGGTGCAGGAGCTCCAATACCTCACCCAGCGCAACAAGGTGCAGGAGGTGGCCAGCAAGCTGGAAAGCACCCGGGTGGAACGGCTGCGGCAGCTGGCGATCCTGGGGCAGGGCATCCGCCAACTGCAGACGGAGATGGCGGATCTACGCAGCAAATTGATCGAGCTCAACGTCAACATCCGCTACCAGGCCCTCACCTCACCGGTGGATGGGGTGGTGTTCGATCTCAAGCCGAAGGCCAGGGGTTTTGTGGGCCAATCCAGTGAGCCGGTGCTGAAGGTGTTGCCGAACGACAAGCTGGAAGCCCGGGTAGAGGTGCCCAGCACAGACATCGGTTTTGTGAGTGTGAACCGCCCGGCGGACGTCAGCATCGATTCCTTCCCCGCCACCGACTTCGGCGTGATCAAGGGCCGGGTGCGCAAGATCGGCTCCGACTCCCTGCCCCCCGACCAGCTGAAGAACTTCTACCGGGTGCCCGTGGACATCGCCCTCGACACCCAAACCCTGAAGCTCAAAGATGGCACCACCCTGCCCCTGCAGGTGGGGATGTCGATCACGGCGAATGTGAAGTTGCGGAAGGTCACCTACCTGCAGCTGCTGCTCAGCGATTTCAAGAACAAAGCTGATGCCCTCCGACGGATCTAAGCCCGGCCCTGTCCCCTCCGTGCCGCCAGCCATCGCCCGCTGGGTGAAGACGGAGTGCGGGCGGGCCAAATACCTGGAGCTAGCCAGCCGGCCTGGCCCTTGGGCCCGGCTGCGACTGTGGGGGTTTGTGGGGGTTGCGGCGTTGCGGGATCTGGCCTTGCCGACGCCCGAGATAGGGGCCTGAGGGGAGAGAGTCAGTCGACTCCCTTTTGTAGGGCCTCTCGCGCCACCCGGTTCACCAGCCACACCACCGCCAGGGTGGCCCCCAACCCGAGCAGGCGCACGGCCCAGGTGAGGGGATCGGCCTGGCCGCTGAGCACCTCCTGGAAGCGGGCCATATCGCCCGCCAGGGCACCGAGGCCGCAGAACAGCACGGTGCCCGGCAGGATGCCGATCAGGCCGATCGTGTAGTCGCGCAGGCTCACCTCGCTGAGGCCATAGGCGAGGTTCAGCAGGCTGAAGGGAAAGGCAGGGGAGAGGCGGGTGAGCAGCACCAGCCGCAGGCCCTCCCGGCTCACGGCCTGCTCCACGGCCCGAAGTTTGGGGGCCCCCTCCAACCGCCGCAGGGCCCAACCCCGCAGCCAGGTGCGTCCCAGAAGAAACACCGCCAGCGCCCCCAAGGAAGCCCCCACAAACACCAGCAGGCTGCCCAGGAGGGTGCCGTAGAGGGCCCCCGCCAGCATGGACGCCCACACGCCGGGCAACAGCAACGTCACCCAGAGGGCGTAGAGGGGGATGAACAGCACGGCCCCCAGGGGACTGCGCAGCAGGGGCAGAGCCGTCTCCAGCCAGGGGGAGGGATCCACAACCGGAGAGGCAGGGAGGGGTCAAGGCTAAGGGCCACGGTTGGACGGTGGCTCCCTGGCATTCCTCTTAAGCTCCATGGGTGAGTCCCACAGATCCGTTTACCCTTGCCGATCCTTTACAACGCCACCCCCACAACCCTGCCCAGCCAGCAGGGCTGGCTGGGCTTCGGCACGGGCTTGATCGGCACCCAGATCCGGACCGCTGGGGGCACCACTCTCAACTCCACCGCCATGGTGAACGACGGGGCGGGCTACAGCAGCCACTCACGAACGGCTCCCACCCTGGTGAACGGCGCCTTTCCCGTGCTCAACCGCAGTGTGGGCTTCAGCTTGGATTTCCGCCTGCGCGTGATCAGCGAAACCCATCTCACCACCAACCGGGCTGGGTTCTCCGTCACCCTCCTGGATCAGGGCCCCACCCCCCAGGGCATTGAGCTGGGCTTCTGGACCAACAGCATCTTCAGTCAGGGGGGTGGGGCCACTCCTTTCCAGGCCGTGGGCCAGAAGCTCGACGGGGTGAACACCACGGTGGCCACCAGCTACAGCCTGCGGATCCTCGATCAGACCTACTACCTGCTCGGCAACAACCGCCTGATGCTCTCCGGCGCCGTGCAGGCCTACAACCTGGCTCCAAGGGATCCCCGCCTTCTCTACAACCCCTACACCACGCCCAACTTTCTCTTCCTGGGTGACAACACCGCCAGCGCCAGCGCCGGCGTGGAACTGGGCACCACCTCCCTCAATCTGGCCCGGGCGGGCACCAGCGGGGCGGACACCTTCACCGGCACGGCTGCCGCCGACCTCTTTAACGGGCTGGCAGGAAACGATACGGAAAACGGAGGGGCCGGCAACGACTGGCTGGCCGGTGGGCCCGGGGCCGACACACTGAATGGCCAAACCGGAGACGACTTTCTGATCGGGGGCAGCGAGGCGGACCGGTTTCTCTTCAACTCCGGCGCCACCTTCAATACCACCCAGCTGGGGGTGGACACCATCGTGGATTTCAACGCCACCGCCCTGGATCGCATCCGCCTCGCCCGCACCACCTTCACGGCCCTGCCGGCCGGAACCACCCTGGCCGCCACCACGTTTGCCACCGTGAGCACACCTGCCCTGGCGGCCACCAGCACGGCGCCGATTGTGTACAACAGAGCCACGGGCCGCCTCTTCTACAACCCCAACGGCAGCGCCGCCGGCTTCGCGCCCACCGCAACCGCAGGGGGCGCTTTTGCACAACTCTGGGGCGGCGCCACCGGCACCCCCTTCCCTGCCCTCACCAACGGCGTCTTTGAGATCGGGTGAAGGAACTGCTGATGCTTGGCTACGGCAGTTAATCCCGCTCGTCGCAGGACGTCAAACCGATAGGATTGCTTTTTGAGGCCAGGTTCTGAGCCGTCTTTTCCATCAACTGCGGCATCCCCAGCTCGGGCGCCGTGTACTGCACGGTCTCGGTCCGGTGTTCATCCTGCTGGCCCACCTGGGGTGCGGGATTCTGCTCTTCACAGGCCTGGGGCCGGCGGCAGCCCTCTGGGCCCTGGCCCTCTACCTGGTGCGCATGCTGGCCACCACGGCCATCTATCACCGGCTGATCGCCCACAGCAGCTACCAGGCTCCAAGGCCGGTGTGGTGGCTGGGCTCCCTGGTGGCCGCTTCAGCGGGCCAGATGGGCCCCAGCTGGTGGACCGCCCACCACCGCCAGCACCACCGCCATGTGGACACGGCCGCCGATCCCCACACGCCGCTGCAGCCACGGAGCGGTTGGCAAGGGTTCTGGCGCTCCCAGGTGGGCTGGCTGCTCGGCCCGACGTTCCATCCGGCAACCCTGCCGGCGGATGTGGAAGCCGATCCGGTGCTGCGCCTGATCGATCGGCTCCATGTGCTGCCCCCTCTCGCCCTGGCCTGGCTCTCCTGGGGGCTGGGGGGCGCGGAGTGGCTGGGGGCCTACTGCTTAAGCACCACCCTGCTCTTTCACGGGGTGGCCAGCGTGAATTCGATCGCCCACCTCTTCGGCACCCAGCCCTTCGCCACCGAGGATGCGAGCCGCAACAACGGCTGGGTGGCCCTGATCACCCTGGGTGAGGGCTGGCACAACCTGCACCATGCCTTTCAGGGGTCGGTGCGCCAGGGCCTCACCGTGGAGCAGGGTGCCGTGGTGGCCCTGCCCGATCCCACCTACGCCTTCATCCGGCTGCTGGAGCGGGCGGGCTGGGCGACACGATTGCGGCTGCCGAGTGAGCGGGCGCTGTTGGCGCGGGCAAAGAATGAAGGGTCTACGACCCTGCAGAAAGGAAGGCAAACTTGATGAACAGAAATTGAGCAGCAAAACAGGATGGCCTCCAATCGTTGGGACTCTCTCTTAAGCGATTCCACCTGGTACGTGCCAGCGGCCAACCTTCTGGCCTATCGGCTCGACTCCAGCAGCACTGACACCCCGATCCCCGCTGCCGACCAAACCATCTGGTCGATCGGGAAGGCCATCGACGGCCGGTTCAGCGGCCGGTCGGTGGCCAAGATCGTGGACGCCACCGGCACCGTGAACCGGGCTTTTAACACGATGGAAGGGGTGGTGACCGAAACCGGACAGGCTCGAATCACCTTCACCAGTCCGATCGGCAGCACCGTCACCGGCATTGGCCAGGTGCGCCGCGTGAATGGCGTTGAAGCGATGGAAATGCAGATGATCACCGGTGGCGGGGGGAGCTACACCACCCACTGGGCCTACATGCTGCCGCTCACCGACAGCACAACGCCTCCCGATCCCGCCACCGATCTGGGTGAGCAGACGACCTACCGCTCAACCCAGTACAACTGGTTGCGGGGCACGAGCTGGACCCTCCGATCCCATGACGCGAACCGGAGCAACGTCGGCGGCAGCTTCACGATCGATGGCTACCGCAATGGCTACTTCTGGGGGGAGGGACAGGAGAGCGGCAGCCAAGAAACCTTCCAGGTGCTGGGATCGATCACCCCGGAAGGAAACTTCTTCCTGAATGCAATCGACAGCGACGATTTCGAGCTGCGTCTCTCCCAGGGGGGGCCACTGCTGGGTGATCGGCGCGAGGCTCTAGCCCTGCTCCGGCCCTACACCAACACCTCCGGTCAGTTTGGAGAGCCCGTGCAACTGAGACACAGCGAGATCGCTCGAAGCAGGGACCTGATCACCGAGGGCGGTGACGCGCCAACATTCGCCTTGGACGCGGATGAGCTGCCGTTCAAAGTGATCAACCGCCTGCTCGCCCTG
>JBEIGX010000067.1:0-11106 GCA_040381675.1 Aphanothece sp. | reverse complement strand
GGAGCGGTTCCACACGTTGTTGGCGTCAGCCAGAGGTGGTGTGGATCAATCCCCCACCCTCAGAAAACAATCCCCGTCCGGCTACTTTGGTAAGGGCCGCCTGATGGGCGGCAGGGGCTTCATCTTTCCTGGCAGCTACCGCTTCCGAGCCCGCCAGCATCCCCACCGACAGGAACAGCACCAGCACGGGCACGCCGAGCCGGGCGGAGAACTTGCTGGAGGCGATGCCCAGTAGCAGCAGCACCCCGGCCAGCAGCATCGCGGCGTTGATCGACACGCTCCCTCCTGGTCAACCGGCGCTGGCAGGATGGCGCACAGCTCCCCGATCCGGAGTCGCATCGCTGCCACTAATGCTGGGTGGGACATTCTGTCACCCTGGTGCTGATTGGTGGACCGCACTTCTGGGTGCCTGTCCATTCAGCGAATCGTTCGGTGCTGGTCCACTGAGCGCACCTATCGATATCCGTCTGCTCAGTGCACATTTCGTGCTTGTTTGCTCAGCGCACCTCTCGGTGCTGATCTCTGATCTGCTGGGCGCACTCCTGGTGCGACACCAGGAAAGCCTCAATCCAGTCGTGGTGGCACTTCTGGTTGATCCGATCGGCGATGGTGGCAGCGGTCTCGGGCACCTGGAACCGTTTGCGGAAGGCCCGGGTGAGGCTCTCCAGCAAGGGTCGAAGCAGAGATCGGAGGGTGCTGTGGAGGTGCTGGATCGTCTCGGCATCGAGGGGCACCTGGCCGAGGTCGGCCGGGGCTGATGGCGGTGGCGTCGGGACCGTGGTCTGGGTGCGACCCTGAGCCGGGGAAGCAGCGGCGGCGGGGGGAGAACCAGCCGACGGCCTGCCCACCGTTGGCCGCTGCCCGCCAGGGCGCTGGGCTCCATCAACCTGGCCCGCAGCACTGCTGACCTGACGCTGCGCCTTGTCGTAGAGGGCAAGGCCAAACGGGTTCCCGAAGGTCATCAGGGCCCGCTTCAGTCGGACGGTCTGGTACCGCTGAGCTGGTCACCTCCCTGTCGCGGCAACCGTCGTGAGCACCTCGTGCCCCTCTCCCGCCAGGCATTGATGAAGTAGATGAGATTTGCTCTTGGTGTAAATGAAATCGGCAGGAGGCCAAAGGTAGACGGGTACAGGAACTGACCGGGGAATGAATTCTCGACAATTATCACGTCATAGGCATGGGAATGTGCTCATTAATGGTGCGCTTGTCCTCGCTGGTCGATGACTCTAGGGTCCAGGCAATGTCACCCCAGAATGTTGCTCGATCCTGCTCAACACGGGTCCGCAAAGCAACGACTTCGTCGAGCTTCAAGGGTTGGTGTTTGCAAAGCTCAATGACGATGTCTTCGGCCAAGGGGCCATGGCTGTCGCCATCCAAGGCAATGTGACGCTCGAGGTACCAGAGCAAGATTGGTGCATGAAGGGAAGCCCCCACCAATTGATCACGTAGGTCCCTAAACAGACCGGAGACGAGTTGCTCCCGTCCGTAGCAGAAGGCTGCTGCAAGAAGGTGAGCCTTGGCGGACGTGATAACCACCTGGGTGCCAGCAATGAAGCGTTGTGATGGCTGTGGGATCGCCGGGTGTGTCAGTGCGACCTCCACCCCATCACTGGTGACAAGTTGGAGGACGGCTTTGATCGGAGCCGTGTCAGCGCCGACCTCCTCCATAGCCAGGAGATAAATTTCAAAGTGACTGAGATGACACGGGCCACCGAGTTGAACCGGCAGACAGTCGCATTCTTCTTCCGCAATCAGCTGATTGATCAACCCGGCGGCACGCGGATATGGTGAGGGCAGCCATGGAGACCCCGAGGGAGCCAGCTGCTGCTGAAGAGCTTTCAGCAGCAACATGAAATCCCAAACAGCAAACACATGGTGCTGCATGAACAGACGCAGCTGAGCCATGGTGTGAATTGGCAGGGAGGCAGCCATGACAGAAGGAAGGCTCAGAGCCCAAGCTCTGTCAGACCAGGGAAGTTTTCAGGTCGCGGCCCATCTCCCCAGGTGAACAGCCTGTCGCTTTCTTGAATGGGCACATCGTTGATACTGGCTTCGCGGCGTTGCATCAGTCCAGTTTCCGAGAACTCCCAATTCTCGTTGCCGTGGGAGCGAAAGAAATGACCGGAATCATCGTGCCATTCATACTGGAAACGCACAGCAATGCGGTTGTCGGTATACGCCCACACTTCTTTGATCAGCCTATAATCAAGTTCCTTGGCCCATTTACGCTTCAGAAACTGGAGAATCTGGTCGCGGCCTTGAATGAATTCGCTGCGGTTTCGCCAGCGGCTATCTTCTGTATAGGCCATGGCAACGGCCTGGGGATTACAGCCATTCCAGGCATTTTCAGCCATCCGAGCTTTCTGGATCGCGGTTTCAAGAGTGAATGGCGGAAACGGAGGCTTGCTGGTCATGGTTGTGTACTGAATGGGTTGTTTTGCTGTCATCAGGGATTTAGTGCGCTGATGCGAACTGTCTCGCTAGCGCTGTATTTGGCAATCTTTCTCTTCAGCTTCACTGCCTCCTCGTCGGTGCGGGTGCAGGCAAAGCCATAGCGCGCTCGCACACGCTCAGAGGCCTCATCCAAGGCGGCAAGACCCTTCTGCTCCAGCTCGGCGATGCTTAGGGTGTCTCCGGGTTTGAAAAAGTCGTAGATCACCGTGGATGGGGAATAGAAACTGCTGGCGTCGCCATCAGGCCAGCACAACTGAAGAACAACTTCGGGCATGAGAGTAGCTTGCTTTTGTGGGAGTGAAGACAGCGTTCTGCAGTGCGGGTAATGGCGGCTACGTGCTCATGGCCGCACGGAAGCCAGTGAGTGGTGTTGCGGCATTCCAAACCTGTTCGTTTTGTCCTTCGCTGATTAGCCATACGCCGGTGATCTCTTGGCTGAATTGGCCGATCTGGCAGTGGATCAGATTGCTGTAGGGCTGCATCATCCTCTGGAGATCCGAGAGCCTGTCTGATGGAACGGCCAACAGGAAGCCAAAGCTGGGGAAGCAGCTGAACCACGCCAGCTCATCAACTCCCATGGGACGCTCCACGGCATCCCGAGCGATCTCGATACCCAGTCCACAGGCCTCGCAGATCATGGCCGCAGTGCCCACAAGGCCGCCCATGCTGATGTCCTTGGCGGCTCGCGCGATCCCGGCCTGGCTCAACTGGGGGAGCAGGCTCAGTTGGGTCTGCAGGCGCTTGGGATCAGCGCTGGTGGCCGCATCCCAGAACGGGTAGTGGCGATAGAAGCTGCCGTCGCCATCGATCAACAGCACCAGGGCATCGCCTGCCTGCGCAGAGCGTGCGGAGAGAACCGGTCCCTCGGCAACACCCAACACGGCAACGGAAAGCGCCGTGTAGGGGCTGTGGCTATTGGTATGACCACCCACCATCGGAATCGAAAATTTGTCACAGGCGAAACGCATCCCCTCCAGAAGTGAGGCGGCCGCCTGTTCCCCCACGCTCCAGATGCTGTTGACCAGCGCCAGTGGCCGGCCTCCCATGGCGGCGATGTCGCTGAGGTTCACCAGCACAGCACTCCAGCCCGCGAACCAGGGGTCTTCATCCACCAGATCCGGGTGCATCCCTTCACAGGCCAAAAGCAGACCACCCCGCTGTGCCGGCAGCAGGGCTGCGTCGTCGCCAAGCAGGGCAGCAACACCCAGCTCAGGGAAGGGTTGGTGGGCGAAGACAGCTGCCGCTGCCTGGATGTCGCGTTTCGAGTGCAGACCACTGAGGGCCCTGAGCTGATCTGCCAGAACGGGGTGCTCGACAGTGCTCATGCCACCTGCATGCTGCAGGGACGTCGCTCTCCTGAAGGCAGGTAGTAGGGCAGATCAGCCTCCATCAGGTGATGACAGATACCTTGAATCTCCAGTTCATCGATGGATGACCAGTGCAGCCTTTGGAAGAACCTCACGTTCTGGATCTGCACGGTGGCCAGAAAACGATCGCAACCCCAGCCATGGGCCGTCGTGACCGCTTTCCAGATCAACCCTTTGCCAATCTGGTTGTGGCGGCGGAAGGCATGATGAACGCCGAGGCGACCTCCGTACCAGAGCCGGGGGCTCTGCTCCACGATCCGCACAACGCCGACCACTTGGCCGCCATGGTGTTCCCCGTGGTGCACAGCTGCGATCGGATAAGCGCGCTCGTCGAGCTCATCGAGATCGCTGGTTTCAAAAAGGTGCTGCTCTTCGCAAAAGATCGCACTGCGCAGTTGCCAGTAACCATCGATCAAGGAGGATCTAGGCCTTAGCAGGTGAAACGAAAAGCGATCAGAGCTTAGTGTTGGGGAGATGCGGAAATCATCGGCGTCGATGCCGATGCCCCAACGCACCGAGGGAGTAAACGAGGCCGGAGCTGAACTGGGGCTTCGGCCGATGTCATGGCTGCTGGGATCGATGAAGAACATGGGGGTCAACGATCGGTTTCAAACAACGACAGAGCTGAACAAGCACCGCACTTCGCACATCCGGCGGCCATGGCTTCAGAGCTGATATCCGACTCCCTGAGCCGGGTTGCAACTGCGGAGTAGATCTCCACCATGAAGTCAGTGGATGGAGCGGGGTGGTCCTCGAGGGGAGTCCCCGAGATCGGTACGAAAGGAACCACAAAGGGATAAACCCCCAGCTCAATCAGCTTTTCGCTGCAGGTGATCAGGGACTCGGCGCTATCGCCGAGCCCGGCCAACAGGTAGGTGGAGACCTGGCCGCGACCGAAGACCACCACAGCCTGCTCGAAGGCCCGGTAGTAGTCGTCGAGGGTGATCTCGGATTTGCCAGGCAGAATCCGGCTCCGCACCTCTGGCTCGACCACCTCCAAATGCATGCCGAGGCTGTCGATACCGGCCTGCTTCATGCGCGAGTACCAGATCGGATCCTCAGGTGGTTCGCACTGCGCCTGGATGGGAAGATCCACCAGCTTTTTCACAGCCATGGCGGTTTCTGCCATCAGTCGCGCCCCCCGGTCCTCGCTGTTCGGGGTGCCGGTTGTCATCACGAGCTGCTTGATGCCATCCAAGCGAACGGCGGCTTCTGCGACCTCCGCGATCTGCTCTGGTGTCTTGCGGACAATCGTGCGGGAATCCTCAAGGGATTGCTCGATGGCGCAGAACTGGCAGGAGTCGGTTCGATCGCGGAAGCGAATGCAGGTCTGAAGCAGGGTGGTGGCCAATACATCTCGCCCGTGCAGGAGAGCGATGGATCGATAGGGGGTGCCGTCGGCCGTGGAGAGGCTGTAGAAGGCGGGTTCGCTCGTGACAGCGACGGAACTCAGCGCCTCACTGGCACGGCTGGCGAGTGCAATGCCGCCCTGTGGATCGGCCTCCAGGCTGTAGGGGGAGGCCTTCGATGCCGCGTTGTAAACGGGCACCATCACTGTGGCACCATCGATAGTGAGAGCCCGGTGATCGGATGGACCGGCGCCTCCACGCCGGCCTTTGTTGCCAGGGAGTGCAGGGTCGGCAACGCCATGCACCTGCAATTCCGTGATCAAGCGACCCAGTTCAGACATCACTCATCTCCTGGTGAAAGGTCATCAACTCCGTGGCATCGAGCGGATCTACAGCCATTCCCAAAGCAGAAACCTGTGCAGCGGCTGTGTGATTGATGCGAAGGCTCAGCAGATCAGGGCGGCTGTAATGCCCCACGCTGTCCATCATTCGCTTGCGTTTGGTGATCAAGGAACGATCCAGCTCGGCGATGGCGAGCCCTTCACCATCTGGCAGGGGACCAGCCAGATAGCGCCCCTCGGGGCTGATCACAGCGGTGTGGCAACCACCCTGAAACGCCTTATGAAGAGAGGTGTCGGCCGTAATGGTGCTGTAGTCGTCGGGGTCGAGCCAGGCCGTGGAGCAGATCACAAAACAGCCGGCCTCCAGCGCGTGATGCCGCATGGTGACGGCCGTCTGTTCGCTGAAGATCGGACCCACCAGGGAGCCCGGGAACTGAGCGCAATGAATCTCCTCGCCCTGGGCCATCAGGGAGAAGCGCGCCAGCGGGTTGTAGTGCTCCCAGCAGGCGAGAGCACCCACCTTGCCGAGGCTGGTGGAAACCACCTTGAGGCCCGACCCATCCCCCTGCCCCCAAACCATGCGCTCGTGGTAAGTGGGTGTGATCTTGCGGCGTTTGAGCACGATTTCGCCGTTGGCATCGATTAAGAGCTGGGTGTTGTAGAGACTGCCGCCATCGCGTTCGTTGATTCCCAGCAAGACGTGCATGCCGTATTGACGTGCTGCAGCAGCAATGGCATCCGTTGCTGGACCAGAGACCGTGACAGCCTGCTCGTAAAGCGCTAGATGGGAGCGTCCCATCAGCACGGCAGGCTCGACGAATGAGAAGTAGGGGTAATAGGGGAGGAACGTCTCGGGGAAAACGATCAGTTCCACCCCGTCGCCTGCCGCTTCTTCCATGGCCGACAGCACCCGCTGAACTGAGCCTTGAAGGCTGAACAAAACCGGGCGGATCTGAGCTGCAGCAACCTTGATCGTGTTGACCATTTCGGCAGATGGCGCAGTAAATCAGAGGGTCCAGGTGTCGAGAATGAAGGCATTCTCCTTGCGGTGCATCAACACGATGTCGAGAACATCGAGTGGATTCACGGGCCGGATTCCGGGCATCAGAGCGCCTTCGCCATGGCCGTAAAGAGCCTGCAATGCAAACCGGCAGGCATACACCTTGCCGCCCTGATCCATGAACTTCTGCAGGCGTGCATTGAAGTTGAGATGGCCATCGAAGGCCGCATCACCAAGCTTCGGGAAACCTCGCTGAACGCCAAGCGTGACACCAGGGCCGTAAAGAAGAATCGATGTTTCAAATCCCTTGTTAATCAGACGACTGGCCTGGAGCAAGTTCACCAGGCCGATGGAGCCCTCGAAGGCCACCGTGTGAAAAGTGATCAGTGCTTTCTCGCCCGGTTCAGCTTTGACATCGGGAAAGACCTTCTCCTCGTAATCAACCAGAAAATCGCCCGGCTCGTTGGCAGGACGGCTGACAGCAGGCATGAGTGGATGTGAGGGCAGGTGCGAGCTGAGCATTGCTTTGTCGGGCGGGATAGAAATGTCGCCGACGCCACCAAACAGGACTATTCGTTGAGACTCGTGTTGTCTTCATTGGTTTCGTGTGCAGCGATACAGACCTCAAGAGTGGATGGGTTGAATATGAAAAGTTGGAATTGCACGCTTTCTGTGAACGGAAACGCCCAGGCTCGACACCACGGCGTTGTGGTTGTAGGAGGTGGCCAGGCCGGGCTTTCTGTTGCGCATGAACTGCAGAAGCGAGGCGTCAGACCAGTGGTGCTTGAAAAGAACAGGGTGGGTTGTGCGTGGGATCAGCAGCGCTGGGATTCTTTCTGCTTGGTCACCCCCAACTGGCAATGCCGTCTGCCGGATTTTCCTTATGACGGCCCAGACCCGGAGGGATTCATGGTGAAGTCCGAGATCGTTGCCTATTTGCAGCGCTTCGCCGCGTTTGTCGGCGCTGATGTGCGTGAGGGTGTGAGCGTCAATCGGCTCGTGCACAACGGCACTGGCTACCGCTTGTCCACATCTGAGGGAGAGATTCTTGCCGATCATGTTGTGGTGGCCACAGGTGGCTATCACGCTCCTCGACGGCATCTGGAAGCACCGCGTCTGCCTACATCCACGCTGCAGCTTGATGCCCGTGAATACCGGAGTTCCGCATCCTTGCCAGAAGGTCCGGTTCTGGTGGTGGGCAGTGGCCAATCAGGCGCTCAGATCGCGGAAGATCTGTTCCTAGACGGCCGTGAAGTTCATCTGAGCGTAGGGTCCGCACCACGCTCACCCCGGCGCTATCGCGGCAAAGACACTGTGGATTGGCTGGATCGCATGGGTTACTACTCCATGCCGGTCGGTCAGCATCCTGATCCGCGAGCCGTGCGCACCAAAACCAACCACTACCTCACCGGACGTGATGGGGGCCGGGAGATCGACCTCCGCGCCCGCGCTTTGCAGGGGATGCATCTGCACGGAAGACTCTGCTCGATCACGGCCGATCAGATCAGATTTGGAGAAGACTTGGCGACCAACCTCGACCAGGCCGATGCGGTGTACTGCCGAATCCGAAGCAGCATTGACAACTGGATCGCCAAGGAGGGCATCGAGGCCCCGGAAGAAGCTGCCTATTCGCCTTGCTGGCAGCCTGGACCAGGTGAGGATCCTGGTCTGGACTTGCGGTCCAAACCGCTGGCGGCTGTGATCTGGTGCACAGGCTACAGCAGCGATTTCCACTGGATCGACGTGCCTGTGTTTGACGGCTCCGGTCACCCGGCCCATGACCGCGGCATGACCCAGAGCCCCGGCCTCTATTTCCTTGGTCTGCCCTGGCTGCATACCTGGGGCTCGGGGCGCTTCTGCGGGGTGGCCGATGACGCCGAACACCTGGCCAGCATGATCACGCTGCGTCTGCAACGGCGCGATGCAAGCCAAGAACGGTTGGAATGCACGGCGTTATTGGGGTCTTGATGCTGCCCTGCTGACGAGCCGCCCGCCACGCTTAGCCCCCCAACCCTCGACAGGCCCGCAGCACCACATCGGCGCAGCGGCCGTACACGGCGGCTCGCCAGGCGGGGCTGTCGATCAGGAAGGCATCGCGGACCTGGCGGCGGATCACCTCCCGGTGGGGGGTGGAGCGCTCGGGCACGGCGTGCAGCCAGGCATCGGCGCGCAGGGCCGCTAGAACCTCATCGATCGGCCGGGTGCCGAACTCGAGGACCAGGAAGGTGAGCTCCACCGCAGGGAGCATTCGGCGCAGAAACTCGGTCACCGACCCCGACACCACCGACGAGCTGGAGGGGCCCAGGCCCGGCCGGGTGACCTCCAGGCCGTACCAGCGCTGCAGCCGCTCCCAGTCGTCGCCAGTGCTGCCGCTGCCGATCAGCTCCCCGTAGCCCCAGGGGCCAAGACCGGTGTGCAGGTCGATCAACGCCAGGCGGCGGCAGGCCGGGCCCAGGATATCGGTGAGGATCCGACCGAGGGTGGCCAGCGACCAGCTGGTGCGGCTGCCGCCGTAGAAGAGGCCGGTGGGATGGGTGTACTGACCCCGCTGCAGCGCCGCCTGGTAGGCGGCCATCCCCTGCTCGCGGATGAAGGCCTCCAGCAGGGCGTCGGCCCGTTGCCGCTCGGGCCCGTCCCAGTCGCCGGGGAGCAGCGGGTCGTGGAGGGCGTCGTAGGCCTGGTTGTCGGGCAGGGGGCCGCGGAAGTCGAGCCCGTTGCGGTTGAGATCGACGTTGTCCTCGTTGCCGCGGCGCAGCCAGGCGAAGCCATGGGGATTGAGGGCATGGATCAGCAGCGCCCCGCCGCCGGCCGGCAGGGCGCCGTGGAGTTCATCCAGCAGAACGCCCACCTGGCAACCGGATCCGGTCAGGCCCTCCACGCCGTGGGTGCCGGAGATCAGCAGCAGCAGCGACTCGGGCTCTGCTGGGCCCAGGGCCGCCGCATCCATGGCAAGCGGCTCGCCGGCCGGGCCGCAGTGATCGGGCAGGAGATGGCTGGTGAGCCGGGCACCGGCGCCGCGGGCGGCTGCCAGGAACGCCTCACGGGCCGAGCTGTAATCGGGGCGAAAGAAGTCGCTGGTGGCCATGGGGAAGGGTGCGGGGCCGGGGGCGATGAGGGGCCGATCAGCAGCAGCAGCGGCCTGCAACCAGCCAGCTTTCAGCCTCTGCTGTCCTGATCGGCCACCAGCAGCAGGCCACCCATGATCGCCAGGTTCTTGAACAGCTGGATCCGCTCCATCTTGTCGGCCACATCCCCGTGGAACAGCAGGGTGGTGGGCACCAGGAACAGCAGCAGCAGCACGGCTCCAAGCCTTGCCTTCCAGCCGCTGATCACCAGGGCCGAACCCACCGCCATCAAGGCCATGGCCGCCACCAGCAGCACGGGCGCCAGCGGCAGCCCTTTGGCGGCGATGGCGCCGGCCACACCGGCAAAGCCCGTCAGCTTGCCGATCAGCGCATGGATGAACACCAGGCACAGCAACACTCGGGCGATTCGGTTGAGCAACGAGGGCTGGTGGTTGTGCTGGCTCATGGGGGAGTGCTGTTTGCTGCGGGCCTAGTCTGGCCGGTGGCCAGAAGGGCAGTCGCCGTCGCCGACACCTTTATTCGACGTTCGTAGCAGCCATGCCAGACGAGACCATGCCCGGCGGCAGACCATCCCATGTCGTCGTCATCGGAGCCGGATGGGCTGGTTGGGGTGCAGCCAAGGCACTCTGTGAAGCCGGTAATCGTGTCACCTTGATTGATGGGATGCCCGATCCAACAGGCAGTCAACCAATCACAACCAAAAGCGGCAAACCTTTCGAGGCAGGCACCAGAGGTTTTTGGAAAGACTATCCCAACATCAATGCCCTAACCGATGAATTCGGCGTTGCTGACATCTTCACTGACTTCACAACCAGTGCCTTCTGGTCTCCCGATGGGTTAGAAGCAACAGCGCCTGTCTTTGGAGAGGCACCCCAATGGCCAAGTCCCCTTGGCCAGATGGTGGCAACAATCACCAACTTCACCCGACTCCCCATTCAAGACCGGCTCAGCATCGCAGGGCTTCTCTATGCAATGCTGGATCTCTATCGCAGCGACAAGGTCTTCCAGCAGTACGACGATCTTGATGCGCAATCCCTCTTTGTCAAGCTCGGAATCAGCGATCGGCTCATTAATGAGTTCTTGCGCCCCACCTTGCTGGTTGGCTTGTTCAAGCCGCCCGAAGAGCTTTCGGCTGCGGTCACGATGGAGCTTCTCTATTACTACGCCCTGGCCCACCAAGATTCCTTTGATGTCCGTTGGATCAAGTCGAAAAGCATCGCTGAACATCTGTTTGCGCCCCTGAGTCGAAGGCTGATCTCCCGCCATCATCTACAGGTCCTTGGGGGAACGTTGGTGAGACGGGTGAATGTGTCGTCTGACTCGCGGCATGTCAGCTCGGTGGAGGTGATGAACGTGGCAACCAATACGGTTCAGGTGATTGACGAGGTGGATGCTGTGGTCTTGGCCGTTGGTGCAAAAGGGCTCAAGTCTCTGATGGCTCAATCTCCCGAACTCAGCAAGGCAGCACCAGAGCTTGTTGGCGCTGCTTCGCTTGGATCCATCGATGTC